>SFCB01000230.1 GCA_004367505.1 Chloroflexi bacterium OHK40
CCCCCGCCCCCCGTCCCCTTGCTCAACGCACCAGCTTCTTATACACCACCCGGTGGGGCTGATCGGCGGCGGCGCCCTTCCGGCGGCGGTAGTCAGCCTCGTACTCCGAGTAGCTCCCAGGGAACCACACCACCTGGCTGTCATTCTCGAAGGCGAGGATATGCGTCGCCACCCGGTCAAGGAACCAGCGGTCGTGGGAGATGATCACAGCGCAGCCGGCGAAATGCTCCAGACCCTCCTCCAGCGCCCGCAGCGTATGTACGTCGAGATCGTTGGTGGGCTCGTCGAGCAGCAGCACATTCGCGCCCGACTTGAGCACGCGGGCGAGGTGCACGCGGTTGCGCTCACCGCCTGAGAGGGTGCCCACGAGCTTCTGCTGGTCGGCGCCGGTAAAGTTGAAGCGGGCACAGTAGGCGCGCGAGTTCACCTGGCGCCCACCGAGACTGATCAGGTCGTTGCCTTCGGCGATCGCCTCCCAGACCGTCTGCTGCGGGTCGAGCGCGTCACGGCTCTGATCGACGTAGCCAAGCTTCACGGTGGAGCCGACGGTGAGCGTCCCCCCATCGGGGCGCTCCTGGCCCACGATCATGCGGAAGAGGGTCGTCTTCCCGGCGCCGTTGGGCCCGATAATGCCGACGATCCCGCCAGGGGGTAGGTCAAAGCTGAGATCCTCGTAGAGTAGCCGGTCGCCGAAGGCTTTCGTCACCCCCTCGGCGCGGATCACCAGATCGCCGAGGCGCGGGCCGGGCGGAATGTAGATCTCAAGCTCGCGATCTTTCTGGTCCTGGCTCTCGGCGAGGAGCTTCTCATAGGCGCTGATGCGGGCCCTGGACTTAGCGTGGCGGCCCCTGGGCGCCATGTTCACCCAGTCGAGCTCGCGCTGCAGGGCCTTCTGGCGCTGGCTCTCCTGCTTTTCATCGCTGGCGAGCTTCTGCTTCTTCTGCTCAAGCCAGCTTGCATAGTTCCCGCGCCAGGGGATGCCGTGGCCGCGTTCGAGCTCGAGAATCCACTCGGCGACATTATTGAGAAAGTGGCGGTCGTGGGTGACGGCGATAACGGTGCCCTTGTACTCCTGGAGGTGGCGCTCCAGCCAGGCCACCGACTCGGCGTCGAGGTGGTTGGTGGGCTCATCGAGCAGGAGGATATCGGGCGTCTGGAGCAGGAGGCGGCAGAGCGCCACGCGGCGGCGCTCACCGCCGGAGAGCACTCGGATTGGCGTATCGCCGGGCGGGCAGCGCAGCGCGTCCATGGCCAGGTCGAGCTTGCTGTCGAGATTCCAGCCGTCGGCGTGGTCGATCTTCTCCTGCAGCTCGCCCTGCTCGGCGATCAGCGCGTCGTAGTCGGCGTCCAGGTCGGAGAACTGCTCGGAGATCGCGTCGTAGCGCTTCATCAGGGCCACGATCTCGGCCATGCCCTCCTCGACAACCTCGCGCACCGTCTTGCCCTCGTCGAGCTTCGGCTCCTGCTCGAGCAGCCCGATCGTGTAGCCGGGGGCCATGGTCGTCTCGCCGTTGAAGTCCTGGTCAACCCCGGCCATGATCCGTAGCAGGGTGCTCTTGCCCGAGCCGTTGGCGCCGATCACGCCGATCTTGGCGCCATAAAAGTAGGAGAGGCTGATGTTCTTCAGTACCTCGCGGTTGGGTGGGATCACCTTGCCCACCCGGTACATCGAGTAAATGACTTTATTGTCCGTCACGCAGACACGCTCCTTTATGGCTTCCTGACACGATATGTCACAGGCTCACCTCGCCCGAAAGCACCAGCTGTAGCCATTCTCCTCAGCCCACACCTGCCCGCCCGGTCCGCCGGGAACAGCGCGTCGAGCCACGACACCGCGTCCTGCTGCGTCTCCGGCAGGACGTGGGCGTAGGTGTCGGCGGTGATCGTGATCGAGCTGTGGCCCAGAATCTCCATCACCACCCGCAGATGACCCCTCTGATGGATGGGTAGTGTAGCACAAGAGCGGCGGATGTTGTGGAGGCAAGTCGTCGCGGGCAGCCCCGCCTTGCGCAGCACTCGCTTAAAGGTGACGTTGAGGTTCAGATCGAGCGCATCGAGGAGGGGCAGATCGACACCTGCGGCTCGCTGCGGTTCGCCTCTGCTCAAGGAGGCCCGCATCGCCGAAGCCCTACATCCGTGGCAGCGAAGACAAGGGGTCAGTGCTGGCCTACGCGACCACAAAGGAGCGGGCGGAGCGGCTGCGGAAGGAGTTTAGCCACCGCGGGCCGGTGTACGTGGCCTCTGACCTGGACGAGCTTCAACGGCTCGACAACGATCACTACGCATTTCTGTTCGTCGCCGCGGACGACGACGCTCAGCTCGCGGACCTGATCATGGGCCGCGAGAGTCTGGACCGGGTGACGATCCATCTTCACCCAGATCCCACCAGGAGGAGCCTACCAGCTCCAGGAGGTCTGAGATGGTCGTCGATGTCGATCACACCCCCCGTGGCTTCGACGTTTTGCCGCCCCTCCACCTCTTTGCGAACCCGCCGGCGCAGCAGGTCGTTAGATGCGCATTAGGACGCCGGATTTCGTCCACTTCTGGAAGTAGTAGCTCACGGTTGAGCGTTTGGGAAAGCTTTTGGGGAGCAGCCGCCACTGGCAGCCTGTTCGCAGCTTGTAGCGCATGGCGTTGAATACGCGTCGCAGATCAACTGTTCGCTCCGACCCGGTCTTGGCCCGCACGTCGAGATGTGGTTGGAGCAGCTCCCACTCGGCGTCGGTCACGTCGGTCTCGTAGCGCTCCTCAAGCGGTTGGACAGGAGGCAGCGCTGGTGCTACCATCTCGGCACCCCTTCTGGTCTGACTGGTCGGCTTCAGCAACCTCAGTCTACACCAGTAGGGGCTTTTTGTCCCGCCGAGAAGCCAAATGCTCCTAAGTGGCGTGACGCTCACATCTCCATCGTTGGAAGATTAGACAGGTTCTTAGGCCTTGACCTTGCGCCAGCGGTTTCAGGACAACGCCAACGAGAACGCAACAAGAGGGTTGGCTGGAGGGCCAGTTAGAGATGTCGAACGTTGCTCAAGCCCTGAGTCAGGTGGCGCGACTGTAGCGTAGAAAGACGAATGTGTGGTACATTGATCATGTACTCCCTGGCGATAACGTGACGGGATTGAGCATCCGGCAACAGGTGGCCGGATGCTTGCTGCTGAGTGCAGGAGGTTCAACGATGAAAATCACCGCCGCCGTAACACCAGGCAAGTCGCAGCCCTTCAAGATCCAGGAGTTGGAACTTGACGAGCCACGCGAGAACGAGGTCCTTGTACGGATCGTGGGTACAGGCGTGTGCCACACCGACCTGGTCGTGCGCGACCAGTACTACCCTGTGCCGCTGCCCGCCGTGCTTGGCCACGAGGGTTCAGGGATTGTCGAGCGAGTCGGCGCGGCTGTCACAAAGGTACAGGCGGGCGATCACGTGGTCCTTTCGTACAATAGCTGCGCAAAGTGCCAGAACTGCAAAGAGGGCCACTACGGCTACTGTAACGAGCTATTCGGCTATAACTTTGGCGCGTCGCGGCCCGACGGCTCGCCGACTCTCTCCCACAACGGCGAGGTTGTGCACGGCTCGTTTTTTGGCCAATCGTCGTTCGCTACCTATGCTCTGGCATACGAGCGTAACGTCGTCAAAGTACCCAGGAACGCACCGCTGGAACTGCTCGGTCCCCTCGGTTGCGGCCTGCAGACAGGTGCCGGCGCTGTGATCAACGCGCTGCGCCCGCAGGCTGGCACTTCAATTGCCGTTTTCGGCACCGGCTCGGTAGGCCTGGCGGCAGTGATGGCGGCGCGGGTGGTAGGCTGTACGACGATTATCGGCGTCGATATCAATCCGCAGCGGCTCGAAATCGCGCGCGAGCTCGGGGCCACCCACACGATCCTTGCCAGCGACCACGATCCGGTGGCCGAGATCCGCCAGATCACCGGGGATGGCGCGCAGTACTCACTCGAATGCACCTCACTGCCGAAGGTCTTCCGCCAGGCGGTAGACTGTTTACGCCTGACGGGCGTGTGCGGTTTGATTGGGGCAGCGCCCCTCGGCACTGAGGCCACCTTTGATATGAATACGATCTTGTTTGGGCGATCCATCCGCGGCATCATCGAGGGCGACAGCGTGCCCGATCTTTTTATCCCACGGCTCGTCGAGCTGTACATGCAGGGGCGCTTCCCGATCGACAAGCTGGTGAAGTTCTACACGCTCGACCAGATCAACCAGGCGGCCGAAGACTCCGAGCGTGGCGACGTACTCAAGCCCGTGATCCGCATGGGCTAGTGGCCGACCACACTGATCGTGCGAGGTAAAGACGCCCCATCGGGGCGTCTCAGCGGGATCGCGATCCAGCGACATCACCGTCAGGCGGCCGAAAATTCCGAGCGTGGCGACGTACTCAAGCTCGTGATCCGCATGGGCTAGTGGCCGACCACACTGATCGTGTGAGGTAAAGACGCCCCATCGGGGCGTCTCAGCGGGATCGCGATCCAGCGACATCACCGTGGCGCCCTGCTAGCACGCTTCGACCGCAACAGACCTACGGTTCTGAAATGCTGAGCACACCGATCTATCTCGTATTCGAGCAAGAGATTCTTCGCTTCGCTCAGGGTGACAAATCCTGGCGCACCTGCCGCGAAGCTGCACAGGGGGGCTGTCATGCTCGACAATCTGGGCCAGGTACTGCCTGCGGGTGCACGACAATACGGCGATAAACCGGCGCTGATCTTCAAAGGGCGCGCCTTCTCGTATCGTGAGCTCAACGAGCTTTCGGCGCGCCTCGCCGGAGGGCTGTGCGCGCTCGGCGTACAGCAGGGCGACCGCGTGACACTCTACACGCAGAACTGCTGGGAGTATGTGGTCAGCTACTTTGCGATCGCGCGGCTCGGTGCGGTGATTAATCCACTCAACGTCATGCTGACGCCTGACGAGGTGCGATTTGTGGTCTCCGACTGTGGCGCCAAGGCGGTGCTGGCCTCACATGCCAAGGGCGCCGGCCTACTGGAGGCCCTCGCCGGAACGCCCGTGCGCGAGTTGATCCTGTTCGGCGACGAGGCTGTCGCTGGAACACGCTCGTTCAACGCGCTGATCGAAGAGAGCAGCCCGCTGGCTGAGGATGTGATGACTTCGCCCGAAAGCCTCTCGACAATTGGCTATACCTCGGGCACCACGGGCCATCCCAAAGGCGCCATGCAAAGCCAGCGTGCCGTGCTGCTGAACGCTGCCATGACGGCCACGATGCACGTGCGCACAGCGGCCGATACGGTCGTGAGCGCACTGCCGCTGCCCCACGTCTACGGCAACGTAGTGATGAATAGCGCGCTGCTGTACGGCGGCACGATCGTCGTGCTTGAACGCTTCAGCGAGCAGGAAACGCTTGACTCGATCCAGCGCTATGGTGCGACGATTCTCGACGGTGTGCCCACAATGTATATGTACTTGCTAAACTACCCCGACCTGGAACGCTATGACCTCTCGTCGCTGACGCGCTGTGCGGTGGGTGGGCAGACCATGCCGGTCAGCAAAATGCACGAGGTCGAGCAGCGTTTTGGCGTGCCTTTGCTCGAGCTGTGGGGCATGACCGAGTTGGCGGGTCTGGGCACGACGCATCCGTTTTACGGGGTGAACCGGCTCGGCTCGATCGGTGTGCCGCTGCCATATACCGAGGCCCGCATCGCCGACCTCGCCGACGCCTCGATCACGCTCGGCCCCGACGAGTCGGGCGAGTTGCTCATCCGCGGCCCGCTGGTGATGATGGGCTACTACGGCAATGAAGAGGCAACGCGCCAGACCATCGAGCCGGACGGTTGGCTGCATACCGGCGACGTCGCGCGCATGGACAAGGACGGCTACTTCTACATCGTCGATCGCAAAAAAGACATGATCAATACGGCCGGCTTCAAGGTCTACCCGGCCGAGATCGAGCGCGTCGTGGCGGCCCACCCGGCCGTGGCTATGGTTGCCGTCGGTAGCGTGCCCGATGAGCTAAAGGGGGAACTGGCGCGCGCCTATGTGGTGCTGAAAGGTGGCGCAAGGGCGACCGAGGACGACATTCTGGCTTTCTGCAAAGAGCACCTGGCCGCCTATAAAGTGCCGCGCTCGGTGGCCTTCGTGGCTGATCTGCCCAAGACCTCGACAGGCAAGATTATGCGGCGGGAGCTGAAGAAGCTCGACCTCTGAGGCCTTCCCGTCCTTGCGCCCCTGGCAGGCGATAGTGGCAGGCAGCCGTGGCGCCAGGTCGCAGCAGAAGCTGCCCAGGGACGCGTGCTGGTGCTGCCCGGCCACTTGCTCCCACAGCGCCCCTGGCAGGCGCGGCCCGAGCAGTTCGTGGTATCGCGTTGCCTCTGCCACCCGTCGTCGGCGGTTTCAGCGCCATCCGCCTTGGTACCGAGGAGATCACCCGCTGGGGCGTGGAGCCAGCCCATATGGGCCAGCTCGCGGAGTTGGTCGCCCGGGTGCTGGTGCGCGGTGAGGAGCCCGAGCGGATTCGCCCCGAGGTGGTAGCTTTTTGGCGGCGCTTTCAGGAACTGCGCTTTGTTCGCGCGTGATCGACGGGCTGTTCCCTGCCCGTCTGTAACGATCTGCCCGGCGCGGGTGAGCCGCGCTCATGGTCGCGGTGGTCGGCCGGTGAGCCGACTCACAGATCGTCATCGTCGGGGGGGCGCATTATGCGGATCACGCTCCCGTCCGGCATGCGGGTCTGGTAGCCGAGCATGCGCTCTTCGGTGCGGATGCTCTCGGGGCTGCGGCCCGTCGTGGCGAGGGCTTCGATCTCGTCGAGCGTCAGCGGCTCCACATCCGGGGGCAGCGGGAGCGCAAGCAGGAAGGGGAGCACCTGGGGGATGGCCGCGATCAGATCGATAGGCAGGCGGATCGCCTGGGACTGGTTCTGCCGCAATGCTCTCCAGACACGCTGCGCCGCCGTGCTGGCGCTTATCGCGCGCGGGGCGAGCCCACGGGCCTGCCAGAGCGAAAAGAAGCGCTCGCGCGCCTGGTCGAAGTTGCGGTATGTGTCGAAGGCCAGATCCTTGACGGCGCCCTCCCACGGTGGTTCGAAGTCGATGAGGAAGGATGCGCTGCACACCCGGCGGCGGCGCTCGTCTTCATGCCAGAAGATGGTCGGCGCGTCCTGCGAGGCCTCGCCGAGCTCGTATGCGGCGAGGAACAGGTCTGCCAGGTTAATGGGCTCCTCGGCGGCAAGACTATGCCCGCCAGCTTCGAGCAGTTGGCGGGCGAGGCTGCGGGCCGGCTCCTGAAAGGTACGGCGGTCCTCCAGGTTGTGGAGCACGGGGAGCAGCCCTCGCTCCTGGATCCACGTGCTGAGCATGGTGTCGAGCGGCTCCCGTTGCGCCTCGGGCAGCGCCGCGAAGGTGCTGATCACAATCGGGAGGTAGGAGAGCGGTTTCAGGCCCTCGATCATCAGATCGAGCTCGGCGCGAATCGTCTGCGGGTCGCTAGCCGGGTTCGCGAGAAGCCGTGCCAAGCGCGGGCCGAGGTTTGAGAGCCTGAGCGCCGGGTTGGGCTGGGTGCCAGGGCGTGCTTTCTTTGCCATCGTATTGTCGTCCGGGTTCAGGTGCGGCGCCTGTCAGGTTCGGCTGTTGCGCCGCTGCTGTGCTGACGGATCCGGGAGCGTGATGCCGCTGCTCGTCCGAGCCACAACGCTTGTTCGGCCCCGCGAACGAGCGCTGGGGGATGTGTTCCAGCAGGCAGGACCGTATGCCCGGTGTGGTCGGCGCCAGAGCTGTGGTGTCGCTAAAGATTACGCATAGTATAGCAGCGTTGCGGGAGCCGCAGTCTTGAAGGCCTCCTGCCCGAAGGGTGTGGCGTTCCATCCCGCCCGCCAGCCCACCGTGGGTGTCACCACTGCCTCGCGCTTGAGCGCCACGGCCCGCGAGGGAACCGGGGTGCCGGACCATCCGGCACCCCTCTGCCCGGACTCGCCATTGACGATTGCCTGTGGACAGGCTACACTGCCCCTGCTCACCGAACCGTCCTACACGCCGCACTGCGTCCGGGGCGGCGCCCCTGTGTATGGTACTCCCCGAGCTTACGCCCCGTCAGCGGCGCGCCCTGGCGCTGGCCGAGGCCCTGGCCGCCCGCAACGCCGAGCGCGCCGCCACCCACGACCGTGATGGTAGCTTTCCTCACGCCAGCTACGCGGATATGCACGCGTCCGGCTATCTGCGCCTGGTGATCCCGGAGGAGTTCGGCGGGGCGGGCGCCGATCTCTTCGAGATGGTTCTGGCCCAGGAGCAACTTGGCCGTGGCGACGGCGCGACCGCGCTCGCCGCTGGCATGCTCATCCAGTTGATCGGGCGCCTCGCGGAGGAGCGCAGTTGGCCCGCGCCGCTCTTCGCCGAGGTCTGCCGGACCCTGGTGGCCGAGGGCGGCCTGATCAACTCGGTCGTCACCGAGCCGGAGCTCGGGAGCATCTCGCGCGGCGGCCTCCCCCGCACCACGGCCATACCGGCGCCCGGCGGGTGGCGCGTGAGCGGCCATAAGATCTTCGCCACCGGTGGCCCGGCGCTGCGCTTTATGGTTGTGGGCGTCACCATTCCGCCCGGCCCATCGACGCCCCACGGCGAGACAGCCAGTGTCGTCGTGCGGGCCGATGCCCCTGGTGTGCGTCTGGTTGCCACCTGGGGCGACAGCCTCGGTCTGCGCACAGCCGGCAACGACGATGTGTTCTTTGACGAGGTCTTCGTGCCTGAGGGCTGGATGGTTAGCCGGCGCCCGATCGGCGAGCCTGCGGCGCCCGGCCAGTTGCCCGGCCTCAACGCCTGGAGCCTGACGGTCGCCGCTGTCTACCTGGGGATTGGGCAGGCCGCCTGCGACGCCGCCTGCGATTACGCCCGCAACCGCCGCCCGCCGGCACTCACCGGCCCGATCGCCGAGTTGCCACACATCCAGCAGGCCATCGGCCAGATGCAGCTACAGCTCGAAGCCGCTCGGGCCGTGCTCTACTCGGCGGCACGCACCTGGGCCGAGCACCCGGCGCTGCGCCCTGAGCTGGCCCCTCAGATCGCCGCTGCCAAGTATCTCGCCACGAACGCCGCCTGCGCCGTCAGCGAGGCTGCCCTCCGCGTCGCCGGTGGATTCAGCCTCACCCGTGCCCTGCCTCTCGAGCGCTACTTCCGCGATGCCCGCGCCGGCCTGTTTCACCCGCCCCAGGACGATCTGGCCCTCGCCATCCTGGGTCGGGCCGCTCTCGCCGCAGGCGCTGCACGTGGGCTGGCGCCTTAATGGCGCCGGACGAGCACTCCCGTTCGCGCAGCCGATCGGGCCGACAATTCCGGGCGCGGTGTCCCATCCGGCACGCCAGCCCGCCGTGGGCCTCACGGCCCTGGGAGCCCGCGCAGGCGGGCTTGGCGCATCCCTTGCCGCGCGCTTCAGCGCCACGGCACACGAGAAGACAGGAGACCGGGGGGCAGGCCCATCCAGCCTACCAGGACCATCCCTGCCTATGGCCCCTGGGCGCCGCCTCCGTTATACTGGGCTCATGATCGAGCGGGTGTAGCCTGACGCGCTCTGGTGGTGGTATCTCCTCGGCCAACCGCCAACCTGGCTGCTGGCGCCGCGCATTGGGTGTTGGGGGAGCGCGGAGCGGCGCATGCTGCGCCACTGCCGCGCAGCAAGCGGAGCGTGTGATGATCCGTGTGCTGGTGGTAGACGATCACCCGGTGGTCCGGCACGGCCTGGCCTCGATGCTGCGCCTGACGCCCGATGTCGAGCTGGTGGGCGAGGCCGCCGACGGCCAGGAGGCCCTCGACGCCATCCTCGCCCGCGCCCCCGATGTGGTGCTGCTCGACCTGCGCATGCCGCGTCTGAGCGGGGTGGAGGTGATGCGCGCGGCCCGCGAGCGTGGTAGTACCGCCCGCTTCCTCGTGCTTACCACCTACGATACCGACGAGTATATTGGCCCTGCCCTCGCCGCCGGCGCCCAGGGCTACCTGCTCAAAGATAGCCCGCCCGAAGAGTTGCTGCGCGCGGTGCGTACCCTTGCCCAGGGTCAGGTAGCCCTGGAGCCCGCTGTCGTTGCGCGGCTGCTCGCCCGTGTTACGGAAGGCCCCGCGAGCGACGAACTCTCCGCCCGTGAGCTCGAGGTGATCCGGCTGCTGGTGGGCGGCGCCAGCAACAAGGAGATCGCTACCGCCCTCGGCCTTTCGGAGAATACGATCAAGACTCACCTCAGCCGCATCTTCGACAAGCTCGGCGCCCGCAGCCGCGCCGAGGTGGTCGCCATCGCGCTCCAGCGCGGTCTCCTCTCCTCCAGTTAGCTGATTGCACATCCGTCTGGGGCGTCACCGCCCTTCACCCGAACGGGCGACACCCCCCTCACCGGCTCTCGTGACGCGCCGCCGCGCCCCGGCGGCTATGCTGTGTCTACGGTCTCGCAGGCCGGAGCAGCGTTCGTGACGAAGGAGCCAACCACCGATGGCAGCCACTACCCTTCCCCGGCAGCGACAGTCCGGCCGGGGCCGCTGGATCGCCGGCGGCATCGCTGTGATCGTTATCGCCATTCTCCTCGCCCTGACCCTCTTCCGCCCGGCGGCGCCCCCCGGCAGCGTCGCTGACACCACGCCCGTCGTTCGCGGCGACATCGTCGGCGCCGTCGACAGCACCGGTACGCTCGCCGCCGACCAGAGCGTCGAGCTCAGTTTCCCCGTGAGCGGCACCGTCGTCGAGGTGCTCGTTGACGAGGGCGACGTCGTGAGCGCCGGCCAGCCTCTCGCCCGCCTCGACGACCGCGAGTTGGCCCTCTCGGTGGCGAGCGCCGAGGCGAGCCTGGAGAGCGCCCGGGCCCAGCTCGCGCAGCGCCAGACTGGCAATGCCACCCCCGAGCAGATCGCCGCCGCCGAGGCGAGTGTGGCCAGCGCCGAGGCTCAGCTCACCCAGACCCGCACCGGTAACGTCACCGCCGCCGATATCGCCGACGCCGAGGCCCAACTCCGCTCGGCCCAGGCCCAGCTCGATGAGCTGCTGGCCGGCCCCGGGAGCGAGGAACTGGCCGCCGCCCAGGCCAGCTATGACCAGGCTGTCGCCAACCTTGAATCGCAGCGGGCCAGTCTCTCAGCTGCCAAGACCCGCGCCGAATCCGAGCTGGCGCAAACCGCCAACAGCTTGCGCGACGCCCAGGACGACTATAGCCGGATCTACTGGGACAACCGGGAGCTGGAGAAGGCCCCCGGCGAGCTCTCGCAGGAGCGTAAGGACGAGGAGGCCGCCGCTCTGCGCGCCGTGGCAAGCGCCGAGGAGAGCCTGCGCCAGGCCGAGGTGGCCCTCGAAGAGGCCCGCGAGGCTGAGCGCACCGGAATCGCCTCCGCCGAGGCCCAGCTGCGCGACGCCGAGGAGCAACTCCGCGCCACCAGGGCCGGCGCTAGCCAGGCCGAGATTACCCAGGCCCAGGCCAGCGTGGACCAGGCCCGCGCCAATCTGCAGAAGCTGCGCCAGGGCGGTACCGCCGCCGAGGTGGCCGCCGCTCAGGCTAGCGTGGATCAGGCCCGCGCCAATCTGGCCGAGCTGACTGCACCGGCCACCGCGACCGATCTGCGCATCCAGGAGGCCAGTGTGGCCCAGGCTGAGCAATCGCTCGCACAGGCCAGACTTCAGCTCGAACAGGCCACCCTCGTCGCGCCTTTCAGCGCTATCGTCAGCTCCGTCGCGATCGTGCCGGGCAGTGTGGTCGGCAGCGGCTCGCTCGCCATCACCCTGATCGACCGCGATCCCCTCCACGTCGACCTGCGCTTGAGCGAAAACGACGTCGCCCGCGTGGCGCTGAACCAGCGCGTCGAGCTCACGATCGACGCGCTGCCCGACAGCCAGCTGCAAGGCGTCGTGAGTTACATCGCCCCCGCCGCCGAGACTGAGAACGGCGTGGTGACCTACGGGGTGCGTGTGGCGATCAACGACGCGCCGGAGGCGGTGAAGGTAGGCATGACGGCCAACCTGCGGATCATCTACGCTGAAAAGCAAGCGGTGCTGCTGGTGCCAGCCTCGGCCCTGCTACCCAGGGGTGATGGCCGCGTGGTGCAGGTGCCGGCCAGCGATCCGCGCGGCGAACCCCAGGAGATCGCGGTGGAAACCGGCCTGAGCGATGGCAACTACACCGAGATCCTCAGTGGCCTGAGCGAAGGCCAGCAGATCATCGCCACGCCCGGCCAGTCCCGCCAGGGCCCCGGCGGCCTCTTCGGCCAATAGCGACGCCCCGGCGGCGCGTCTCCCAGGAGCGTAACCAGATGCGAACCGAACCGACGATCGCGATTAGCGACCTGCACAAGATCTACCACATGGGCGACGTGGAGGTGGCCGCCTTGCAGGGCGTCTCCTTCAGCATCGACCGTGGCGAGTTCGTGGCGATCATGGGGCCCAGTGGTAGCGGCAAGAGTACGCTCATGAACATGATCGGCTGCCTCGATACGCCGACCGCCGGGAGCTACCGGCTCGACGGGGCCGAAGTAGCCGCACTCGGGCCCAACGAGCTCGCTGGCGTACGGGCCCGCAAGCTCGGCTTCGTCTTCCAGCAGTACATGCTGCTGCCCCGGCAGACGGCCCTCCGCAATGTCGAGATGCCGCTGATCTACCGGGGCATCCCGGCCGCGCTGCGCCGCGCTCGCGCCGCAGCTGCCCTGCAGATCGTCGGCATGGGCCAGCGTATGCACCACCGGCCTCGCGAGCTCTCCGGCGGTCAGCAGCAGCGTGTGGCGATCGCCCGCGCCCTCGCCGCTAGCCCCTCGATCCTCCTGGCCGACGAGCCCACCGGCGCGCTGGACTCCAGAACCAGCGTCGAGATCATGGCCATTCTCCAGCGCCTCAACCGCGAGCAGGGCCTCACCGTGGTGATCGTCACCCATGAAGCTGAGGTGGCCGACTACGCCCGCCGTGTAATCACCGTCCGTGACGGCAAGCTTGTGGGCGACCGGCTCAACCAGAGTGAGAGGAGCCAGCTATGATCGGCGCCGAGCAGAACCAGGTGCTCGCGCCCGCCCCGCCGGTTGATGCGCCCGAGCCCATGCCTGTGCTCGAGCCACTTCCCGACAGCGGCGGCCGCGTGAGCGTGATCGAGGTGGTGCGTATGGCGTTCGATAGCCTTGTGGCCAACAAGGTGCGCTCGCTGCTAACCATGCTCGGCGTGATCATCGGCGTGGCGGCCGTGGTGGCCCTACTCTCCCTGGGCGAAGGGGCCAGCAACGCGATCACCAGCCAGATCGAGTCGATCGGCACCAACGTGCTCACTATCCAGCCCGGCCAGCAAGGTGGCGGGCCTGGCCAGAACACCTCAGCCCAGAACCTCACCTACGCCGACGCCCAGGCGATCGAGGCTCTCAACCTGCCGATCGTCGGCCCGGCCCCTCAGTACGGCGCCACTGCCAGCCTGGTGGCGCCCGCCGCCGACACCAGCGCGAATGTGGTCGGCGTCACACCGGCCTACCAGGAGGTGAACGCCCTCACCCTCAGTGCCGGCTCCTTCATCGGCGAGGATCAGGTGCGTAGCGCCAGCCCGGTGATCGTGCTCGGCGCCACGGTGGCGGAGGAGCTCTTCGGCAGCGGCCAGGCCGTCGGGCAGACTGTTCGCGTGGAGGGCCAGACGCTACGCGTGATCGGTGTGCTCACCGCCGAGGGTGGCGGTGGCTTCGGCTCCGTGGACGACCGGGCCTTCGTGCCGATCACGGTGGCCCAGCAGCGGCTCTTCGGCGGTCGCACGCCTGACGGCAGCGGCTACCAGGTGAGCTCGATCGCCCTCTCTGTGATCGACGCCGACGACATCGATACCGTCCAGGCGCGCATCGAGGCCCTCCTGCGTGAGCGTCACGACCTGCCGGCCGATGGGAGTGAGGACGATTTCAGTGTGCTGAACCAGGCGTCGTTCCTCGAGACGCTCACGACCATCACGTCGCTCTTTACGCTCTTCCTCGGCGCCGTGGCGGCGATCTCGCTGCTCGTCGGCGGCATCGGGATTATGAACATCATGCTCGTCAGTGTCACCGAGCGTACGCGGGAGATCGGCCTGCGCAAGGCCGTGGGCGCCCGGGGCGGCGACATTCTGCTCCAGTTTGTGGTTGAGGCCCTGGTGCTCAGCCTCACCGGCGGCCTGCTCGGTCTGCTCCTCGGCAGCGTGATCCCCCTGGCGGTCACGATCCTGGGCCTGCTCGATGCCCCGGTGACGCTGAGCGCGGCGCTAATCGCGATCGGCTTCTCGCTGGCGGTGGGGCTCTTCTTCGGGATCTATCCGGCCCGGCGCGCCGCCCGGCTCGACCCGATCGAGGCCCTGCGCCACGACTGAGGAGGCCGCCGATTCGCTCTGTCGTCAGGCTGGATGCGGCGCGCCCCTCCGACCCTCGTGCAGCGCCGGGTTACCCGGCGCTCGGCCGGGGCACGAGCGCCTCCACCCGCGCGCCCTCGCGGTTCGTCAGCTCCAGCCGCCCCCCGAGGGCGGCCAGGCGCTCGCGCATGCCGAGCAGCCCGAACCCACCCGCTGGCCCCGGCGCCGCCTCGCCCGCCAGGGCTGGCGCCGGGAAGCCGACCCCGTCGTCCTGCACCGTAAGCCGCACCCCATCGTCCTCGTAGGCCAGGGCGAGCGTCACCCGTGAGGCTCCGGCGTGCTTGCCGGCATTCGCCAGGGCCTCCTGAGCTACCCGCAGTAGCGCAAGCTCAACGGCGGGGGCCAGAGGCCAGGGTGTACCACTGCTGCTGAAGCGGGCCTCCACGCCTGGAGGGGTCTCGGCGGCCAGTTGCTCCAGAGCGTCGCCAAGATCGCCGCGCTCCAGCAGCGGCGCCCGCAGGTTCCATACCGAGCGGCGTGCCTCGGCGAGGGTGGCCCGGGCGGTGCGCTCGGCAAGCCCCAGGCTGCTGGCCAGGGCCTCGGCGGCCTGGCTGTCGCCGGCCTGCCGCGCCTCCAGCGCCATGCGCGCGGCGCCAAGTTGCACCACTACGCCGGCCAGGCCCTGGGCGAGCGTGTCGTGGATCTCGCGGGCCAGCCGCCCCCGTTCCTCCAGCATCGCCTGCTCTTCGGCCCGCGCCAGCAGTTCGGTGGTCTGCGCGGCCACTCGTGCCTCCAGTTCCTCGCTCAGGCGACGCAGATCGGCCGCGCTGCGGCGACTCTCGCGCAGGGCCCGCTGGAGCCCGCTGGAGAGCAGGTAGGTCAGCGCCGCGATCGTCCAGAAGAGGCTGATCCAGAAGGTGGCTGTGCTCACGGCCTGCCCGAGCGGCGGGATCGGTGGTGCCGGGCTGGTGACGAGCTCGATCCCGCGGACCTCCAGCCACGCCAGGCTGACGACCAGCAGGGTTGCCAGTGCTGCCAGGCTGATGCTCGCTACGCCGTCGATCAGCAGGCCCGCCACACAGATCGGCACGATCAGCAGCGCGACGGTGTTGGAGTTGAGCCCACCGCGCAGCGCCAGGCCCACCGTCAGCAGCGTCCAGATCCCGATCAGCCCGATCGCCGAGAGGTTGGGCCGCCGCAGGCGCACCAGCACGATCAGCGCGCTGAAGAAGACCACCAGTACCAGAATCGGCAGCGCCGGGCTTGGTGGCACGTGACCCTCCAACTCCGGGGGGAGCGCGACCGTGAGCCGCAGAATGACCACCGTGATCAGGCTGACCCCGAGCGGGATGAGCATGATCGGCAGCGTTCGGAGCACCAGTGAGCCCCGGCGGCTCATCTCGTCCGGGCTGTCAGGTGGTTGTGGATCCGACATGGTGGCTCCTGGGGTTCCTTCGGCAGGGCGCGATCCAGCAGGCTGTGGATGCGCTGGCTCCAGCCTGCTCACGAGCACGCGCGCCGGGTTAGGGTTTGGGCGGCCCCTGGCCTGTGCCCCGGGTAATGCCCCGATTCTACCGCATCACGCTGGCGACGTCTGTCGCCCGTTCGGGTGAGCGTAGCGCCACCGTGCCCGATTGACCAGCAACGGCCCCGCGCGTACAATGGGCACGTCCGGCGGGCTGCGAGAGGAGGAGTGGCTGTGAACATCCGTGATGCGATAATCGCCGTGGTAGGGCGGCGCGACCTGAGCCAGGCCGAGGCGGCGATGGTCATGGAGGAGATTATGACCGGCGAGGCCACGCCGGCCCAGATCGGTGCCTTCCTCACCGCGCTGCACCTCAAGGGCGAGACCGACGCGGAGATCGCCGGGATGGCCGAGGTGATGCGCCTGAAGGCCACGCCCGTATATCACGACGGACCCGTGGCCGACACCTGTGGCACTGGCGGGGATGGCTCGCATACCTTCAACATCAGCACGGCCGCGGCCTTCGTGGCCGCAGGCGCTGGCCTCACGGTGGCCAAGCACGGTAACCGCGCGATGTCGAGCATCTGCGGTAGCGCCGATGTGCTGGAGGGCCTCGGTGTCAAGATCGATCTCGATGCCGAAGGTGTGGCCCGCTGCCTGCGCGAGGCCGGGATCGCCTTCATGTTCGCCCCGAAGTTCCACCCGGCCATGCGCTTTGCCGGCCCCGTGCGCCGCGAGATCGGCATCCGCACCGCCTTCAACATTCTTGGCCCCCTCACCAACCCGGCCCGGGCCCGCTACCAGGTGCTCGGGGTGGCCTCGGCGCCTCTCGCCGAGAAGCTCGCCCGCGCCCTCAGCCGCCTCGATACCATCCACGCCCTCGTGGTTCATGGCGACGGTGGGGTGGACGAGTTGAGCCTGAGTGGCCCCAACCTGATCTTCGACGTGCGCGGTGGCCAGGAGCCGCGCCGGCTGACGATCGCCCCCGAGGAGCTTGGTCTCGAGCGCGCCGCTCCTGAGGCGCTGCGCGGCGGCGACGTGGCCACCAACACCGCCATCGTGCGCGCGGTGCTCGACGGCAGCGATACGGGTCCTCGCCGCGACGTGGTGCTGCTCAATGCCGCCGCCGCCCTTGTGGCCGGCGATAAAGTCCCCGATCTGCGCGCCGGGCTCGCCAGCGCTCGCGCCAGCATCGCCGAGGGTCGGGCCCTCGAACGCCTCACGCGCCTCGTGGCCGTCTCCAACGCTGCCTAGCCCGGGCCCGCGCAGGCGAAGGCCCCCACGTGGTCCGGTCGTATGCGGCTGCGGGCTCACGGCGCCCCATCGGGGCCCATTCCGCTCCGCGCGGAGCTGCCTGCCACGTCACCACGGCTTGAAACAACCTGTGGCGCCAATCTGCTCGCAGAAAGCTGCAACTTCCAACGCTCTGTGCTACCTGTACCCCCGCGCCCCACGGCCTCTGAGGACGAGATCCGCCTGGAGCGGCTGCGCCAGCGCCGGCGCCGCTACCCCCTCTGGCGGCTTCTGCGCGCCAATGCCCGCGATGTGTTGCTGCTCGCCCGCCAGGCGTGGCTCTCGCTGCTGCTCCTCGCCTTGCTGCTCGTCGGTAGCGCGCTCTACATCCAGCGGGCCTTCATGCCCGGCGATTTCATCCAGGCGCTCTACGCCACGATGTTGCTGCTTGTGTTCGAGAGTGCCGTGCCCTTCCCGGAAGACTGGCTGGGGCGCCTGATCTTCTTTGCCGTGCCGCTGCTCGGCCTCTTCTTCCTCCTGCAGAGCGTGGTCGACTTCGCCCGCCTGGTGTTCGACAAGGGCTCCCGCCGCGAGGGCTGGCAGATCTCCCTCGCCAGCACCTTCAGCGACCATGTCGTCGTCTGCGGGATCGGTCGGGTGGGCTACCGGGTGGTGCTCCAGTTGCTCGACGCTGGCTACGAGGTGGTTGCGGTGGAGATCGACCCCTCCAGCGAGTTTGTGCCGGTAGTGGCCCGGCTCAAGGTTCCCCTGATCATCGGTGACGCTCGTGACCCCGACGTGCTGCGCAACGCCGGCCTGCTGCGGGCCCGTGGCCTGATCGCCGCCATCAACGACGACCTGAAGAATATCGAGATCGCGCTGACTGCTCGCCGCCGCCGTGAGGGTGTGCCCACTGTGCTGCGGATCTTCAATCGCGCCCTGGACACCAACCTGGAGCGTAGCTTCGGGCGCAATAGTGCGTTTAGCTCCTCGGCGCTGGCTGCGCCTACCTTCGCCGCCGCCGCCGTCAGCCGCGAGATCGTCCACGTGCTCAGTCTCGCCGAAGGCATGCTCGGCCTCAGCGAGGTGACCGTCGCGAGTGAGAGTAAGATCTCCGGTTTTGCCCGCGCGCTCGAGGAGCACTACAGTGTGCGGGTGATCCGCCACCGCGATTCAGCTGGACGCCCGCGCCGCCGGGGATTCATGTCGCGCGTAGAGGCCGGCGATGTGGTGTTGCTGCTCGGCACCCTCGGCGCCCTTGAGCGGGCTCGCCTCGACAATCTAGCCGGCAGCAAGCTCGGTTTTCTCTCCGCCACGCCACCCCAGCGGCCCACCGAGCGGCTGAATACGGTGATCGTCTGCGGGCTTGGCAAGATCGGCGCCGCCGTCGTGCAGTTACTCACCCGCATCGAGCCGCGCCCCGAGTTGGTGGTCATCTGCACCCCGCAGACCCCGGTGGAGGCCACCGCGCCGCTCGAGGCGCAGGGCCTGCGTGTGCTGCGCGGCGACGCGCGCGATCCCGCCACCCTCGAGGCCGCTGGCATCCAGCGCGCCTACGCTGTCGCCTCGGTCTTCGGCGACGATCTGATGAACCTGCAGGTGGGCCTCGCGGCTCGCGGCTTGCGCCCCGACGTTCACCTGGTGCTGCGGGTCTTCAGTGATGTGCTCGCCGAGCGTCTGGCGGCCCTCTTCGGGATCAAAACCGCCTATAGCACCTCGGCTCTGGCGGCGCCTACCCTGGCTGCCGCCGCCGTGCTGCGTGAGGTGGAGCACGCCTTTGATGTTGGCGAGCAGCTCTATGCGATGGAAACGCTCCCCGTGGCCGAGGGCGATGCCCTGGCGGGGCGCAGCGTGCAGGAACTCCGCGAGCAGTATGATACGCTGGTCGTGGCGCTGCGGCGTGGCGCTGCCCGCGAGTTGCTCCCGGCCCACGCGCAGCGAATCGTGGCCGGCGATGAGGTCGTCGTCCTTGGTGAGCTGCCGGCCCTGGCCCGGCTGCGTAGCGAGAAACAGAGGTAAAGCCGATGCCGGAAGAGACCATCCTGCGCACCATTCTCGCCCACAAGGCCGAGGAGGTTGCCCGCCAGCAGGCCAAAGTGCCCTTGCAAGCCCTGGAGGAGCGGGCCGCCCGCGCGCCGGCCCCGCGCCCGTTCGGTGCCGCCCTGCGGCGTCCCCCGCGCACCGCGCTAATTGCCGAGGTGAAGAAGGCCTCACCGAGCCGTGGCGTGCTGCTTGAGCCCTTCGACCACCTCGCGATCGCGCGGATCTACGCGCAGGCCGGCGCCGCCGCCATCTCGGTGCTTACCGATGTGCGCTTCTTTCAGGGGAGCCTCAAGTACCTTGAAGGCATCCGCCAGCAACAGGAGGTGCTCGGAGGTGGGCCGCCCCTCCTGCGCAAGGACTTCATCATCCACCCCTACCAGGTGGTCGAGGCGCGGGCCTACGGCGCCGACGCTCTGCTGCTAATCGTTGGCGCGCTCGATGATGGGCAGCTACGGGATCTGCTGGCCCGGACCCACGCGCTCGGCATGGAGGCCCTGGTGGAGGTTCACAGCGAGCCGGAGCTCGAGCGGGCCCTGGCCGCCGGTGCGGCTGTAGTGGGCGTGAATAACCGCGACCTGCATAGCTTCCATACCAGCCTCGCGACAACGGCGCGGCTGGCGCGGTTGCTCCCTACCGGGCCTGGCAGGCCGGTGCTCGTGAGCGAGAGCGGGATCGGGACACCGGCGCACGTGGCCGAGGTGCGGGCCCACGGCGCCGATGCCGTGCTCGTCGGCGAGGCGCTCGTCACCGCGCCCGACATCGGCGCGCACACACGGGCCCTGGCCATGGCCTAGCGCTGCAACCTTTGGGGCCGGGGCGGCGTAGAACAGAGCGAGTGCCGACCATACAGGGAGGATTGTGATGGTGTGCGCGAACTGTGGGGCGACAAGCGACCAGGGGCAGCGATTCTGTTATAACTGTGGGGCGCGGCTGGAGCCCCAGCAGGCAACCCCAACGCTCGTGGTGCCGCCTCAGAACCAGGAACTGCCGCCGCCGGCGCCGCCGCAGCCCCCTACCTACCAGCCCGTTCCAGGCGGCTATGCGCCGGCGGTGGTGCCCAACAGCAATCTCGCCGTGATCAGCCTTGTCTCAGGGATTGTCTCGTGGGTGGTGCTGCCCTTGATCGCCGCGATCGTCGCGATCATCACCGGGCACATGGCGCGCAATGAGATTCGCCAGTCGGGAGGGAGCCTCACCGGCGACGGCCTGGCGCTGATCGGGATGGTGCTGGGCTATGCCCAGATCGCGCTGATCATCCTCGCTGTCTGTGTCGGGATCTTCTTCTTTATCGTTGTGGCCGCTGCGGCGTGAGCCAGGCGCGGATCCTGGCGCCTCAGCGCGGCGCTGCAAAGAGCTGCGTCCAGTAGCGGTAATAGGGCCAGTTTACCCCGGCGAGGGGCGCATCGTCTGGCTGGTAGACGAAGCCGACGCCGAGGTGGGTGTAGGCGCAGTTGAGGATGTTGTCGCGGTGGCCGGCGCTCCCCATCCAGCCGGCCATCACCGCCTCTGCGCTGGTGTAGCCGGCGGCAATGTTCTCGCCCACGGTGCGCCAGTTGTAGCCGGCGGCAGTGGCTCGCGCGCCGGGCGAACTTCCGTTACTGCCCACGTGGTCGAAAAAGTTGTTGGTGGCCATATCCTCGCTATGGGATTGCGCCGCAGCCGTAAGCCTGGTGTCCAGCGTGAGTGGGCCGCAACCGGCAGCGGCGCGCTCGGCATTCACGAGGGCGAGGATCTCAGCGGCGACTGCCGACGGCTCATCGCTCGGCGGCGTCTGGCCGCCAGTCAGGAGCGGGAGGTAGATGACCGAAGGTGCGGCCGGGGTTGGGTCGGCGTGCGCAGCACCAGCAAAAGCCAGGCTGACCAGAATCATGCCGCAGACCGCGGTGGCGAGGACGAAGGAGTGTGCGGTTCGCATAGGGGTCGATGGTCAATGAATAGTTAACGGTTATTCCCGCCGCAAGAATATCACCTCCAGCTTACCAGCCCAATGACTCGATGGTCCTGTCGGGTGCTACCCCCCTGGGTCGCGGAAACAATGACGGGTGGGCCTGTGATGGGTCATGGAACGCGATCCGGCTGCCGTGGCGTAGTTCACGCTCGGGACCGCA
Source organism: Chloroflexi bacterium OHK40 (assembly GCA_004367505.1). Classification (GTDB taxonomy): domain Bacteria; phylum Chloroflexota; class Chloroflexia; order Chloroflexales; family Chloroflexaceae; genus OHK40. The sequence continues at coordinate 21,096 of SFCB01000230.1, forward strand.
GGGCAGCGCGAGGGGCGAGGCATACATGCCCCGCCCCGTTTATTTGAAAGCGTGCCCTGCGATCGGTTGCGGTTGCCAACGACGAGCGTCGCTCGTGTTCACCAGGCGCGCAGCCGACCCAACCAGCGTGGAGACACCGACCTTCCCAAAAGCCGCCGGTGGGGCCAGTATCGAGTCGGCGCAGGCCGGCTTTGCCGGGTAGGAGCCCGTGGCTTGAGTGGCCGAGCGTGCGGGACGCCCGCGTGCAGCCGCGATGCCGCCGTGGATTGCTCACACCACCTGTCGGTCCCCACCCATCGTGGCGCTCATGGCACAACCGCGACGCTCGTGGCGCGACACGATGCAGATGCTGCCGGCGCCTCCTATCAGGACGCAGCACGCTGCGGCCCTGTGCATGCCACCGAACGATGTTTGTGGTTCGATTGAGCGTCCGGCTTCGGCTGCATGGGTCGTTTGCCCCTCACCCGGGCCGCTCTCAGGCTCACACAATCAGGGCAACTCGGGCACAATCAGGCCGTAGTTCCCGTCGCGCCTGCGGTAGAGCACACTCACCCGGGAGTTCGATGCGTCCTGGAAGACAAAGAAGTTGTGGCCGAGCAGTTCCATCTGCTCGATCGCGTCCTCAGGGAACATCGGGCGCAGCGTAAACTGCTTGGTGCGAATGACCTGGCGCGGTGGCTCGGCCTCGGCGGCGGCGGGGGCGGGCTCGGCCTCGGCCACGGCGACGCCGGTTTCCATCTCGGCCAGGGGCTCAACGGTGCGGCGGGGCCGCCCGTGGCGCCAGAACTTCTCCTTGTAGCGCTTGATCTGGCGGGTGAGCACGCTCTGCACCTCGTCGACGGCGCTGTAAAGATCGGGGGCCTCCTCCTCGGCACGCAGGTAGACCCCATGCTCGCCGACCAGGGTGACTTGCACGCGGTGGACTTCACCCGCGTTGCGCTGCTGTTCGGTGTGTAGCTCCACGGTGGCACTGGTGATGCCGTCCATATAGCGCGCCAGCTTGCTGAGTTTCTCTTCGATGTGCTGGCGCTGGCGCTCGGTGATCTTGCCGTTGCGGCTTTTCACGGTAAGGTCCATCGTGGTCCTCCATCGCTTGCGCGCGGGCGCGCTTGCGCCCGGCCGGACAATACAACGGCAGAGCCCTCGGACGCACGGCGCCGAGGGCTCTGCCAGTTGTCACAGATGGTTGCGAGCCGACATCCTGCTGGGCTCTGGAGCCATCGCCTGTCACTTCCCGATCTGCCACCCACTGCGGTGTGGGGGACCTCGCGGTTGCCACGTACCTGGTGCTGCGGCTGCCTGGCAGGCGCTGCTGGTGCGCTGAGGCGATCACTTCTCAGGCCAGATTGTACTACGGGCGAGGGGGCGATGCAATAGCGAAAGGGTGCAAGGGGCGTAACGCAGCGAGCCGGGCCACTGGGCCCGGCTGCGATCTGACAGGTGGTCTACGGCGACGCCTACCTTCCGACGAGCAGCAGGGGGACTGTTCCGACGCTCGGTGCGATGATCTGCTCGTCGGCCCCGACGCGGCAAACACCACCGTAGACCCTCCCCCCTTCAGCCATACGGTACCATACTACGATGAATAGGGTCTGACAGTGCGCCGCCCCACGGATGAGTGAAGCGTCACGTGGGGATTGGCAGCGGGGCCAGGGTCGCGTAAAGAGTGCGGGCACGGGCGTAGACGGTCTCCCATGTGAGCTCGCGGAGCACTTTCTGGCGCCCGGCCGCTCCGAGGGCCCGGGCTCGCTGCTGGTCGTCGAGGAGCCCACCGATCGCCGCGACCAGTTCGTCGACGGCGCCGAATGGCACCAGGATGCCGTCCACGCCGTCGGTAATCACCGCCGGAACCCCACCCGCGCGCGCCCCGATCACTGGCACCCCGTAGCACCAGGCCTCCAGGTAGGCGATGCCGAAGCTGTCGGTGCGGGAGGGCTGGGCGTACACATCGGCGGCGGCCAGGGCATCGCGCCGGGTCGCGTCACTCACGAAGCCGAGCACCCTGGTGCGGGCGCGTTCACTGGCCGGGAGCCGCGCGAGGTGCTGTTCGACATGGCTCAGGAGCGGCCCGCATTGTACCCAGGTGGCGTTGCTGCCCCGGGCCCAGAGCTGGCGCATCGCCTCTAGCACGTGCACGGTGCCTTTGTCGTAGGCGGCGGCGCCCAGGCTCAACACGACCGGGCCATCGATGCGCTGCTCGGCTCGAAAGCGTGCTCTGTCGCCCCCCAGCACTTCGGTCGGGTCTACGCCGGCTCCCACGACGTGGACCCGCTCCGGGGCTAGGCCCCGGGCCACCAGGAAGGCTCGCTCCAGGCTGGTCATCGTTGCTACGCCGCTGCACTGCCGCAGCAAGGCCAGCTGGTGGGGCATGCTGTAGTACTGCACGATCTGCCGGCTACCGGGCTCGCCCAGATGGACGAAGGGCGTGCAGAGCTGTGGAATGCCACGAGCCCGGGCCCAGCGCGCCGCCGGGATGATCGCGAAGTCCAGCGTGATGTTCGTCGTGTGTACGAGGGCGACGTCGACCAGTTCGGGGGCCGTGGCGAGGAAGCGCTCCAGTTCGGGGAGGCGCGGGGTGAGGGTGGCCATACGCGTGAGCAGTGGTGCCGCTACCCGGCCGGCACGGCCTACCTCAACCATCAGACGCCGTAGGAGCGGGTAGAGGATCGGCGGACCCGGCGCGCGCCGCACCGGAAAGCGCAGCACCCGTACCCCGTTGTGCCAGGATTCGCGCTCGGGCAGCGTGCGCATGCCGGGGGCCCAGAAGTGCTCCAGATCCAGGGCGTCGCTGCTCAGGACCGTCACGGTATGGCCTTCGCGCACGAGCCGCTCGCCAATTTCGATGAAGTAGCGCGAGGCGCCGCTCGCCCGGTTGTAGAGCTGGTTGATGTGCAGAACGTGCATGACGATTGTGCGCCGCACCGTGCAACATGCAAATATGCTTCAGCCGAGCTGCGCTGCCAGTGCCTCCGGCTCGTTCACGGGGAGCTTACAGGTGAAGCGCTCGCAGACGTAAGCGGTCGCGCGGCCACCGATAGCTTCGCGCCCCTCCAGCAATGGGGTCAGCGCGGCGGCCTGCTCATCGCCGGGGGTGAGGTGGGCGATCACCAGGTGGGGCCGGTAGGCCCGGTGGGCAACGGCGCGCAGGGCCTGCGTTCTGGCGTCCAGCGGATCGCCGACGATCGCGAGCTCCTGGATCGGGCCGATGGCCAGATCGGCGGCGCAGAGCATGCGCCCGAATCCGGCAGGGAAGCGACCGATCAGCTCGGCCTGGCCGGCGATCACCTGCTCTGCATGCTGGCGGTAGTGTTCGCGACCGGTAAGGGCGGCCAGGCGCACCAGGGCCTCGGCGGCCACCGAGTGACCCGAGGGGGTGGCGTTGTCGCCCACATCACGCGGGCGCGTCACGAGGGCCGCCTGGTCGCGCGCGGTGTCGTAGAAGCCACCGACGGCGTCGTCCCAGAACAGGTCGAGCATGGCGTCGGCCAGCCCGATCGCCTCGCCGAGCCAGGCGAGCTCGCCGCCAGCGGCGTGCAGGGCGATCAACCCATCGACGAGCAGCGCGTAGTCCTCCAGGAAGGCCAGCGGTCCTGGGCGGCCGTCCTTCCACGAGCGCAGCAGGCGCCCATCAGGGCGGCGCAGGTTGGCGCGCAGAAAGCGGGCACAGCCCTCGGCGGCGGCGAGGGCTCCGGCATCACCAAAGGCCATCGCCGCTGTGGCGAAAGCGCGGATGGCCATAGCATTCCAGCTGGTGATCACCTTCTCGTCGCGGAAGGGCCACGGGCGCCGGGAGCGGGCCGCGTAGAGCTTCTCGCGGCCCCTGGCGGCCACCTGCTCCAGCCGCTCGGTGGGCACACCCGTCACTCGGGCCAGCTCGCCCGCTTCGCGGGGCAGGTGGAGGATGCTACGGCCCTCGAAGTTGCCCTGACGGCTCACACCGTAGAGCTGGGCGAAGAGGGCCGCATCTTCGCCGAGGTGCTCGCGCAGCTCGTCCGGCGTCCAGACGTAGAACGCCCCCTCCTCGGGGTGGGGCGCGCCGGGGTAGGGCAGGCTGTCGGCGTCCTGGGTGCTGTAGAACCCCCCCTCGGGGTGGCGCATCTCGCGTAGCAGGTGGGAGAGGGTCTCCTCGGCGATCATGCGGTAGGCGGGATTGCCCGTCACCTGGTACGTTTCCACGTAGAGGCGCGCGAGGAGTGCGTTGTCGTAGAGCATCTTCTCGAAGTGGGGCACGAGCCAGCGGGCGTCCACGCTGTAGCGGTGGAAGCCGCCACCGAGCTGGTCGTAGATCCCGCCGCGGGCGAGCTTGCGCAGGGTAAGCTCAAGCATGGGCAGGGCCCGCTCGTCGCCCCGGAGATGGGCTCGCAGCAGAAACTCGAGCGTCATCGGCTGGGGGAACTTGGGGGCGCCGCCGAAGCCACCCTCACGGACGTCGAACTGGCCGGCCAGTTCGTCCACCGCCTGGCGTAGCAGCGCCGGGCCGGGGAGGGCCGCGCCGGCTCGGGAGCTCGCGCTTGCGATGCGGCTCAGGTGCTCGACAAGCTCACGACCGCTGGCGGCGAGCTCGTCGCGGCGGGCGTGATAGGCCCGGGACACCGAGCGCAGGACCTGCTTCCAGCTCGGCATGCGATAGCGGGCGGCCTTCTCGTCCGGGGGGAAGTAGGTGCCGCCGTAGAAGGGGGTGCCATCCGGCAGGCAAAAGACGTTGAGCGGCCAGCCGCCCTGCCCCGTCATCGCCTGCACCGCGCCCATGTAGATCGTATCGAGGTCCGGTCGCTCTTCGCGGTCGATCTTAATATTGACGAAGAGCTCGTTCTGGAGGGCGGCGGTCTCCTCGTCGTCGAAACTCTCGGCGGCCATCACGCCGCACCAGTGGCAGCTCCGGTAGCCAACACTGATCAAGATCGGTTTGTCTGACCGCCGTGCGAGTTGTAAGGCCTGCTCGCCCCATGGGTGCCAGTCCACCGGGTTATGGGCGTGGGCCAGCAGGTAGGGGCTCGCCTCGTTGATCAGGTGGTTCGTATACTTCGGGTTGCTGTGCTCGTCGCGGTGCCGCGTATCCATAGGCGCGCCTCCTGGTCCAACCGCCGGCCATTCATTCTAGCACAGGTGGCCTGGCGGCCCCGGGGGCGCCGGGTGTGTGCAGGGCTGCTGCACCGTCGCCCGTTCCCCCGCACCCCGGCCCCGCTCTCCCAAGGAGAGTGGGGAAGATCCGCATCGGGAAGCACTCTACTGCCCCCTCGCCCGTTCTGGTTGAAGGGCGGACAGTACGCGCGTTTGCGTGGCGATGTGCCGCATCCTGACGGGCTGCGTCCCCTCTTCCCTGTACGTGGGAGAGTGGGGCAGGGGCCTGCTCCCGCGAAAGCGAGGGTGAGGTCAGGGAAGCTGGCGCGCTGCGGCTGCGTCGGGGAGGGTGCGGCCGCAGCGTGGCTAAAAGATGATCTGGTCGGCGTTCACCTGCTCCAGGCCACCCCAGGGCGAGCGCACCGCTCCGCTGCGCAACTGGCGGCCGAGCCGCAGCGCCAGGAGGAGCACGGTGGCGAGGGCCAGCATCGAGAGTGAGGTGGCGTAGATCGCGGTGTAGCCGAGGGCTACATCGCCGGTGGCCTGCTGCACCAGGTCGCGCCCGAGGCCGCCAGCAATCGTGCCGACGCCCTGGGCCAGCGCCTGGGTGATGCCCCAGAGCCCGATGAAGAGGCCGGCGTGGTTCTTATCCACCAGGCTCATCACCAGGGCCAGGGCGCCGACGATGAAGGCGCCACGTCCGGCGCCGATCATGGCCACGCCGGCGCGGAAGAGGCCGAGGGCAGCGCCGTCGCTGGCGAGGGTGACGGCCAGAAAGCCTCCTACGCCCAGCAGGCAGCCCCCGCTGATGAGCAGCACTGGTGAGCGCCCCCGCCAGAGCAGCGCGCCGGCCAGCGCGATGCCGCCGAGCATACCGATGCCCCATAACGCGGTAAGCCTGGTGGTCTGCGTCACACTCAGGCCAAGCACCTGGCCCCCGTAGGGCTCCAGCAGCACATCGTGGGTGGCGAAGCCGAGGGTGGCCAGGAAGAGCACCACAAAGAGGTTGCGCAGCGGCGCCTGGCGCGCCAGCAGCCGTACCTGCTCCCCGAGCGTCTCGCGCACCCGGATTGGCTCGGCCACGTCCTCCAGTTCGCCGTTCGGCTTCAGGCGCTCCTGGTTGTACATGGCCACAAAGGTGAGCGCGATAAAGACCACCGCCGAGCCCTGCATCACCTGGATCAGCCGCACGTGGCTGTACTGGAGCAGCAGCTGGCCGATCACGAGCGAGCTGGCGATCGTGCCCAGCACCAGCATGATCCAGAGCACCCCGAGCACCTGGCCCCGCTCTCGCGCCGGGGTGATGTCGCTCACCGTGGCGAGGTAGATCGTCTCGACGATGTTTACGCCCACCCCATAGGCCAGAAAGATCAGCGTGCAGACGACCATCGCCACGGGGAAGCTGAGCGCTCCGTCGCCGCTGAGGAGGATGAGCGAGAAGGGTGCGGTGGCCAGGCCGCCGTAGGTGAGCATTGCGCCGAGCACCAGGTAAGGGGTGCGCCAGTTCCCAGCGGCCCGGGCTACATCGGAGCGGTAGCCGATCAGGGCCCGCGCCGGCGAGACGAAATAGTGGATGGCGATCAGAAAGCCGACCGCCACCGCCGGGATGTGCAGTTCATCGATCAGCACCCGGTTGAGCGTGCCGGTGATCGGCGCCAGCGAGACGCCCATACCGAACTGGAAGAGCCCGAGTCGTAGCACGGCCAGCCAGCGTCGCGCCGCCGGGTGCTCCCCCAGCCAGCGCCGCACACCCCGGAGCGGCTCTCTCAGCAGCCTGCTAGCCGCCATTCCTCCCCTCCTCGCCCACCTGCATGTACCGAAGTAGAGCAACCTCAGCACAACCGCGCATTGAGAGCCGAACACTGCCGCACGACAACGCGGCGCCGGTGTCACAACGGAGATGGGACCGCTATCGCACCACGATGGTCGTTCCGGTGCAGGCGCCGGAACGCAGCCTGTCTATGGAGTGCCGCAAGCACATCGTGGTTTCAATACTATAGCACGAGCGGCAAGGCGATTCAGCATGCCATCCACACCGCGCGGGGCTCAGTGGCCATCGTTTGCCAGGCGAGCGAGCAGACAGGCGGGACGCCAGTGGCTTCTGCCCGTGGCCAGGTATGGTATGATGGCCATCAAGATCCGTCGCCCTGGGAATGACATAGCCCGCCTCCGGCGGGCGCCCGTGCCATGAGCCGTATCGCCGCCACATTCGCCCGCCTGCGCGCCGAGGGCCGCCTGGCGCTCATGCCCTACGTCACCGTTGGCTTTCCTGAGCGCGAGAGCACCCTCGAGTTGCTGCCCGCCATGGAGGCCGCCGGCGCCAGCCTCTTCGAGCTTGGTGTGCCCTTCTCCGACCCGCTCGCCGATGGCGCGACCATCCAGCGCTCTGCCCAGCGCGCGCTTGCCAACGGCGTTACCTTTGCCAGCTGTCTCGCGACGGTGGGCGCCCTGCGCGCGCGGGGCGTGCAGGCCCCGCTGCTGCTCATGGGCTACTACAACCCGCTGCTGCGCTATGGCGTGGATCGCGCCTGCCGCGAGCTCGCGGCCGCCGGTGGTGATGGCTGGATTATTCCCGATATGCCCCCCGAGGAAGCCGGGGACTTGCAGGCTGCCGCTAGCGCCCACGGGCTCGACCTGATCATGTTCGTGGCCCCCACCACACCCGATGAGCGTATCGCCCAGATCGTCGCCCGCGCCAGCGGCTTCATCTATGTTGTCTCGCTCACGGGCGTCACCGGCGTCCGCCAGAGCCTCGCCGCTAACCTCAGCGATGTGCTTGCCCGGGTGCGCCGCCATACGAGCCTGCCCCTCGTCGTTGGTTTCGGGATCAGCCAGCCCGCTCACGTCGCCGAGGTGGCCCGCCTCGCCGACGGCGCGATTGTGGGCAGCGCCCTGATCGCCCACCTGGAGCAGCTTTCGCCTGCTGATCTCGCCCCTGGCGCCGCTCGCTTCGTGCGCGAGTTGCTGGCGGGCCTGTAACCAGTAGTGCTATGCTAACATGCGGGCAAGGCACACGAGCCGCCCACGATACGGGGAGCGCCGGAGGGGTCTCACGGGAGCGAGTTGCGCCCGGGGGGGCTGCGGATGCGTGAACGGCTTCTCCTCCCGCGCGATCTGGCGTCAGCGGCCCTTGCGCGGTTTGGGGTGTTCCCCCGATCAGCAAGAAGGCTATCGGAGGGTTTCAGCGGCCCTCGCACTGGTGGGTCGCCTTCTGAAGCCAGGCCTCAAGTCCCCGGGACTGGGGCAAAGCAGGAAGCCGCTCATCGCCGCCTGCATATACCGGCGAGACCAGTTACTCAACGGGGAGGAACCTATGGAGGCCAAAGCCTACGTGCTGATCGAGGCCGAGTCCGGACGGGTCGCCGAGGTGCTCGCCGCGCTCCGCGCTATCGAAGGGATGACCGCCGCCGACGCAGTGACGGGCCCGTACGATATCATTGCCACGGTCCAGACTCCCGACCCGCGAAATATTGGCCGCCTGGTGATGAATGAGATCCAGGGCGTGGAGGGAATTAAGCGCACCGTTACCTGTATCGTGATCGGCTAACTTGCTCGTACCGACGCCTCGCGGGGCGTCGCTTGCCAGAAAGGACCAGCATGAGCACGGCAACGAAAGGCCTCGAGGGGATTGTCGCCGCCCAGACTGCGATCAGCTTTATTGATGGGATAAACGGCCGCCTCTTCTACCGCGGTATCGATATCAACGAACTGGCCGAGCACTCGACCTTCGAAGAGACCACCGCCTTGCTCTGGTACGGCGATCTGCCGACCCGCAAGCAGCTCGATAGCTTCAGGCGCAAGATGGTTGAGAATCGCCTCGTGCCGAACGAGATTATCGCGCTGCTGCTGCTGCTGCCCAAGAAAACGACGCCGATGGGCGTGCTGCGAACCGCCGTCTCCGCCCTTGCCCCCTTCGACCCGGAGACAGGCGACAATTCGCTTGAGGCCAATGTCCATAAGTCCATCCGCCTCACTGCCGCGATGCCTACCATTGTGGCTGCCTGGGAGCGCATCCGCAATGGTCTCTGGCCCGTGACCCCCAACGCCCAGCTCGACCACGCGGCCAACTTCCTCTATATGCTCACCGGCAAGGAGCCCGACCCGGCTGCGGCCCGCGTGCTCGACCAGTGTCTCATTCTGCACGCCGACCACGGGCTCAACGCCAGCACCTTTGCCGCGCGCATCACTGCGAGCACCCTCTCCAATCTCCACAGCTCGATCGTCTCAGCGATCGGTACGCTCAAGGGTCCGCTTCACGGCGGCGCCAACGAGCAGGTGATGCGCATGCTGCTGGAGATCGGCAATCTCGACCGGGTAGAGCAGTACATGCGGGGCGCCTTCGCCGCCAAGAAGAAGATCATGGGCTTTGGCCATCGGGTCTATAAGGCCGATGATCCGCGCGCGCTCTGGCTGCGGCGCCTTGCCGAGAGCCTTGCCAATAGCAGCGGTAACCGCCGCTGGTATGAGATGAGCGAGCGCATTCGCGAAATCGTCCAGGCCGAGAAGCCCTTGCCCGTGAATGTCGATTTCTACTCCGCCTCGGTCTACTATACCCTCGGCATTCCGATCGACCTCTTCACACCGATCTTCGCGATTAGCCGCGTCGCCGGCTGGACGGCCCACGTCTATGAACAATACTCGGATAACCGCCTCATTCGCCCCGAGTCCGAGTACATCGGGCCGATGAATGTGCCCTACGTTCCGATTGACGAGCGCGAGTAAGTGGCAATCGTCCGTGCACCATGCGCCATGCACCAGGAGACGGTTCGTGTGGTGCATGGTGCATTGATCTATGGCTCTTACCCTCCGCCTGACGCTCACGTATCTGCTGGTGACCCTCGCGGGGGTGCTGCTCCTGGGCGCCGGTTTTGTGGTCCTCGCTGAACGCGAGTTGGCCTCCCAGCGTGAGCGTGAGCTGAGCGCCCAGGCGGAGATCTTCGCCGCGCTGCTCGGTGAGCTCGCCACAACACCTGCGGCCCTGCGGGCGCTGGCCCCCTCGAGCCTTGGCGCCGATTTGCTCCCATCCGGCACAAGCGCCCGCATCTTCTCTACCACCGGCGCTCGCCTGGCCGGCGACCCGGATCTCGGCCCTTTCCCGAGCCGCGCCGCCCTGGAGCTTATGCGCCCCCCGCTGCCGCTCCCGGCTTCCCAAGCGTCGCTGCGCCGCTACGTAGCCGCGCCGATCGGCGGCGCCGATGGTCCTATCGGTGTCCTGGAGCTCTCCCGCGACAGCAGCGACGATCTGCGGTTCCTCGCCGGCGTGCGTCGCCTGGCTGTCCAGGCCGCCGTGGTGGCCGCCGCCGTTGTTGCGCTCGTCAGCCTGCTGGTGGCCCGCACGATCGCCGGCCCGATCGTGGCGCTCACCCGGCGCGCCGAGGCCCTCGCGGCCACGCTCGATCCGGGGGCGGCCACGAGTAGTGGCGCGCCTGCGGCCGCGATTGCTACGCGCTGGTCTCCGGGCGCCTGGCTCGCGGGGCTCGCCCGCACCCGCGAGCTTGCGGCGCTCGATACAAGCCTCGATCGCCTGAGTAGCGGCCTGCATGCCTATATCGCCCGCATCGGCGAGTTGGAGCAGTCCCGCTCCCGCTTCTACCGTGGCGTCTCCCACGAGCTGCGCACGCCCCTCACGGCTATCAGCGCCGGGCTGGAGAACCTCGCCGATCGCGTGCCGGCAGCCCAGCGCCCCGCTCTGCTTACGCTAGAGGTGGAGACGGCCCGTTTGAGCCGCCTGGTGGACGAGCTGATCGAGCGCAGCGCTCGCGGCGCCGACGATGGGCGCTTTACGCTCACCAACCGTAGCCCGGTGGATCTCGGCGGGCTGGTTGCCGAGGTGTGCGCGCTGCTCGAAGGGCGGGCCCGCCGGGCCGGGGTGGATCTGCGCGGCGGCGGCCCATCCCTCAAGGTGGATGGTGACCGCGATCGGCTCAAGCAGGCGCTGCTCAACATGGCCGACAACGCCCTGCGTGTCACGCCGCCGGGCGGCACCGTGCTGATCGCGGCTGCTCGCGCCGGTGCCCTCGCCAGGTTGGCCGTGATGGACGAGGGCCCCGGTGTGCCCGCCGAGCTGCGCGAGCGGATCTGGGAGCGTGGTGTACGCGGCGGCGATGAAGAGACGGATGGGAGCGCCGGCCTGGGCCTTGCGATCACCCGTGAGATCGCCGCGGCCCACGGTGGCCGCGCCTACCTCGATGAGCGCTATGGGCCCGGAGCCCGCTTCGTTATCGAATTGCCGCTACTCGAAGCCTGATGCGCGGTGTGCCGCGCTACGAAACGCCATGACGAGCTCAGACCCTACTCGACGCCGCCGTCGCCAATGGGCGCTCCGCGGCGCGCTCATCCTCGCTGCTCTCGCCATCCTCCTCGGGACCACCTTCAACGTGCTTGTCGCCGTTGCGATCGGTGAGGCCACCACCGACTCTGGGACCGCCTACTGGGCGTGGCTGCTACTGCGCTCCGTGGTGCTCTGGGGCGTCGGCGCCCTCCCCTTCGGCGCCATCCTCGGCGTGTTTGCCTCGATGATCTGGCGGGATGACGATGCTGGTCAGATTTGACTCAACCGCCCCAACGCGCTATAATCGAGCGCGTTGCTCGGGGCGTAGCGCAGACCGGTAGCGCACCTGAATGGGGTTCAGGAGGTCGGAGGTTCAAATCCTCTCGCCCCGACCAGCACACGAAGCGCGATACATCTACGGATGTGTCGCGCTTTTGCATGTGTAATCAGGCTGTGATAGCCCTGTGCTATGCTCGATCAACACGAGTAAATGGTTTTTCCCGCCTCTCCGCTCACAAGCACACGAGCGAAATACCGCCCAAACCCTTGACACCAGCTCCATCTTCGCTTTATACTTTACACATTATCCTGGGCCAGGCTTGCGCTCGCAATCCTGCGCCCCCCGCACCGTAAACCCTTCCCACCCCCACCGCTCTGCAAGGGATAGCAGGAGGCGTGAGCATGGCTACGATGAGCCTGCAAGCCGCATACGATCAGGCCCGCAGCTACCTGGAGGCCAATAGGGTCGAGCAGGCGATCGGCGTGGCGCAGCATATTCTCGAGCACTTCCCCGAGAACCTGGAGGCGCACCGCATTCTCGGTGAGGCCCACCTCGCCAGCCGCCAGTACGACCAGGCCGAGGCCGCCTTCACGCGTGTGCTGCTCGCCGATCCGGAGAATATTCCCGCCCACGTCGGCCTCGGCTTCACCTATGAGCGCCAGGGCAAGCTTGATCAGGCGGTCACGGAGCTGGAGCAGGCGCTCGAGGTGCGCCCCGATATGCCCGAGTTGCGGAGCCACCTGCTGCGCCTCTACACCGATATCTGGGGTGCGGAGGGTGCGACACTGCGCCTCAGCCGCCCTGGCCTCGCGCGCCTCTACGCCAAGGGCCATATGCTTCCCCAGGCCATCCAGGAGTTCCGCAGCGTGATCGAGGAGCAGCCTGGCCGTTTTGACGCGCGGGTTGGCCTCGCTGAGGCGCTCTGGCGCGATGGCCAGGAGCAGGCCGCCGTCGAGGTCTGCGAGGAGATTCTTGCCGAGCGCCCCGATGTGCTGAAGGCGAACCTGCTCCTTGGCTATATTAAGCTCGCCAATAGTGATGTGGGCGGTGAGGTGTACTGGCGCCACGCCCAGCAGCTCGACCCGTATCAGGCCGTTGCGCGAGCCCTCTTCGAAACGCTCCCCGATCTTCCTGGCCCCGATCTCCAGGTGCCCGCGTGGGATGAGGATGCCTGGGCCGCGCGCCGACAGCGTGAGGCCGAGGAGCGCCTGGCTGTCGAGGCCGCGCCCGCCGCCGCTCCTGCCGCCGCCGCTCCTGCCGCCGCCGCCGTCGCCGAGGAGGATGATCTTTTCGGCGCCTCGTGGCTTGATGCCGCCGTGGAGCAGCCGGCCGCGCCTCGGAGCGAGTCAGGTGGCACGACCGGCGATTACGACGATTTTCTCGCCAGCCTTCTGGCCAGCGACACGACGCCCTCCCTTCCGGCTGAAGAGGGCGCCGCGTTTGACCCAGCCGCCGAGATTACTCCCTTCAGCTTCGACGAGCTTGATTTCGAGCCCGCCCACTCGCCTGCCGCCACCCGGCCGGTGAGCGTCGATGAAGAAGCACCCGCCGCACCGGCGGCACGTGAGGAGCCGGCGCTGGAGCCGTTCTCGCTGGCGGACCTGGGGCTGAGCGAGGAGGAGATCGCCGAACTGGAGGCGCCCGCCGCACCGGCGGCACCTGAGGAGCCGGCGCTGGAGCCGTTCTCGCTGGCGGACCTGGGGCTGAGTGAGGAGGAGATCGCCGAACTGGAGGCGCCCGCCGCACCCGCCGCACCGGCGGCACGCGAGGAGCCAGCGCTGGAGCCGTTCTCGCTGGCGGACCTGGGGCTGAGCGGGGAGGAGATCACCGAACTGGAGGCACCC
>SFCB01000288.1 GCA_004367505.1 Chloroflexi bacterium OHK40
GCCTCCCCCTTCGTCCTTCCCCTCACCCCAGCCTGGCACCTCCCAGCCCTCCTGGCGCGGTGGCCAGGTGCGGATCATCCTGGCTCTGGTGGCCCTGCTCGGCTTCGCGCTGATGGCTGGACTGGCTGGTGGGATCTTCCTGCTCACCCGTGGCGGCCTCGCGGGCGGTGGTGGCCAGGGCGCCTTCGGCGACCCGACGCCCGCCGGTCCCGCGCCCACCCGTGGGCCGGTGGCTGAGGGCGCGGCCCGCTGGACGGTGCTCGTCTACCTCGATGGCGACAACAACCTGGAGGCCGATGCCCTCGACGACTTCCGCGAGATGGCGACGGTCGGTTCCAGCGACGAGCTGAAGATCGTGGTCCAGCTGGACCGGATCAGCTCGCGCGAGAGTTGGGACGATACCTCAGCCGGCGATTGGGACGGCACCATGCGCTTTCTGGTGGAGCGCGGCATGGAGCCCGAGGCCGAGGCAGCGATCGAGGATCTCGGCGAGCTGAACATGGGCGATGGGACCACCCTCGCCGACTTCATCGAGTGGGGAGTGACAAACTACCCGGCCGAGCGCTACGCCCTGATCATCTGGGACCACGGCGCCTCCTGGCTCGGCATTGCCAGCGACGATACCGACGGCGGGGATGTGCTCTCGCTCCCTGAGTTGAGCGCCGCCCTGGAGACGGCCCGCGACCGGAGCGGCTACGGCACCTTCGATCTGATTGGCTTCGATGCCTGCCTCATGGCCCAACTCGACGTCTTCCAGGCGATCGAACCCTACGGCCAGGTGGCGGTGGCCTCGGCTGAGCTTGAGCCCAACCAGGGTTGGGCCTGGGATGTCTGGCTTGCTGCTCTCGCCGCTGACCCGGCACAAGATGCTGCCACGATTGCTCCCGTGATTGTCGAGAGCTACATCGACTCGTTCGAGGGTTCGGGCGTTGATGATGTGACGCTCTCGGCCTTCGATCTGGCGCAGCTCCGCGAGGTGAGCGACCGGCTGGCCGGGTTGAGCAGGGCCATGATTGATGGAATTGCCGAGGGGTACACCGCGATTGCCGAGGCGCGCTCCTACGTGGCTGTCTACGCCCCGAGCTACCCGGAGGAGTTCAACGCGGTGGATCTCGGGCACTTTGCGCAGTTGCTTCCAGAACGGGGTGCCGGGCCGGAGGTGGTGGCCGCGGCCGAGGCCCTGGAGAGCGCGATTGACCAGGCCCGCCTTGCCAACGGCGCCGGCAGCTATCACCGCAACACCAGCGGGCTGTCGATCTATTTTCCGCAGATCCCTGAACTCTACGTTGATGCCTACGAGCGTGGCTCGCCGCTCCCGCGTCTGACGGGATGGCATGACTTCCTACAGGCCTTTCACAGCGCCGGCACCACCGCCGTTACCCGGCCGACGGTGGGCGGCCTGGAGTTGAGTGACAGCACCGTGAGTGTGAACAGCCCCGTGAGTCTCACGGGCAGCGTCACCGGCGAGGGGATCGCCTACGTCTTCTCTTTCATTGGCATCCCAAATGCTAGCCGCGACACCGTGGACCTGATCGCGGTAGATTTTATCTACCCGCCGGGGGCCGCGCCGAGCGGCGATGCGCCCAGATGGGAGAGTGGCTCGTTCGATCTGCGGCTGGAGTGGGATGCGACGAACTGGTTCCTGAGCAATGGGAGCGAGGAGATCGAGGTGCTGCTCGGGCCTGTGCGTTACGGGACGAACCTCTACGGTGTCGAGGGAGTCTATACCTCGCAGGCCACCGGCGAGCAGATCGACGCGGGCCTGATCTTCAATGTGAGCCAGGGCCAGGGCACCCTGGCCCGGATCTGGGGCTTCCCACGGGGCACCAGCGGCCAGGAGCCCCAGCCCTACGAGTTGATCCCGGCGCCGGGCGACCGCTTCACCGCCTTCACCCGCTCCTACACCGACACTGGCGCTGAGCTGGAGCCGGGGCGTGTGGAGGGCCAGACGATCACCTTTGGCGACGGGCCGCTCACCGCGCGCCTCGGCGGCACCAGCAGCGGCGACTATGTGATGGGCTTCCTGGTGCGCGATATTGCCGGCAGCTTCAGCTACGATTACGTCGACGTGACCGTAGATAACAGCGGGGCCAACAACCAGCCGGCCCCTGCTGGCGGCATCTCCGGGCCTGGCGCGCAGGCGGGCTTCCTGGCCTACAGCAACCCGAGCCTGGGCTTTCGGATCGAGTACCCGGAGCTCTGGGAGCCCTTCGACACCGGTCGCGACAAGATCGTCTTCTACAACCCCGCCGTGGCCGACGATGTGTACGTTTCGGTGGATGTCTACAGCCTGGGCCTGAGCGAGGCCGAAGCCAACGCCGAGATCATGCGGCAGTTGCTGGATCTGGCCCGGGAGACGGCTCAGGGCGAACTGCGGGTGCCCGAAGAAGCCTTCACGGCGGCCGGGCGCGATGGCCTGAAAGCCGAGTATGTCTACCGGAACAGCGCGGGTGCGCCGATCTATGTTGTGGCGATCGCCGTGACGAGCCCGGCCAGCGGGCGCACCTACCTGCTGACGATCGAGGCGCCCGAAGAGCGCTTCGACGGCCAGCTTGCCACCTTCAACACGATGCTCGAAACTTTCGAGATCGACTAACGAAAGCTCAGCAATGAGATTTGGCGATATGGCGCGCACAGCCCTGGAGAACCTCGGGCGGCGCAAAGTTCGTACCATTCTGACCTCAACCGGCGTGATCGTCGGCATCCTCACGATCGTGACCATGGTCTCGCTGGGGGTTGGGGTGCAGCGGGAGATCCGTGCCCAGTTTGCCGCCCTGGGCCTGGAGAATGTGTTTGTGCGGCCGGGCGAGCAGCGGGAGCCGGACTTTTTCACCCAGTTTGGTCTGCCGGAGCGCGAGCAAGCGATTACCCCCGAGGTCGTGGCGGCCTGGGAGCGGCTGCCCAATGTGCAGAGCGTGACGGCCCGGGTGGATCTGGAGGGTGTGGCGACACTGCTGGAGTTGCCCGGCGGTGAACGCTGGCCCGTGCAAGTGACGGGCGGAGAGCTGATTGGCAACCCCTTCCGGGCACCGGCCAGCGCGCTAGCCGGTACGATCGATGCGGTGGACCGCCCGGGCACGATCGTCGTGGCGGCCGGGGCGCTTCCACGGGGGGTGCGACCGGAGGATCTGGCGGGGCGCGAGCTGGCAATCGTGTTGCAGAGCCCGCGTGGCGAGAGCCAGCGCTTCCCGCTGACGGTGGCCGGGGTGAGCGACCTCGACGAAAACGAAGTGCAGGCCAGTGTCATCGACATGGCGGCCATGAAGTCGTGGTGGTTCAACACGCCGAGCTACCTGGAGACGCAGGGCTACGATAGCGCGGTGATCCGCGCGAGCGATGTGCAGGCGGCGGCGGAGTTGGTGCGACAGCTGCGGGGCGAGGGCTACCGGGTGCAGTCACTCGAGCTGATCCTGGAGCAGGCAAACCGCGTGTTTGCCGTGATCAATGTGATGCTCGCTTCGGTGGGGGGGCTGGCCCTGTTCGTCGCGAGCCTCGGGATCATCAACACGATGATCATGGCGATCTACGAGCGTACCCGCGAGATCGGCACCCTGAAGGCGATTGGCGCATCGCGCGGCGACATCCGAGGGATGTTTATGCTTGAGGCAGGGTTGATCGGGATGCTCGGGGGTGCTGTCGGGATTGTGGGCGGCTGGCTGATGGGCCTGCTGCTCAACCGGGTGATCGCCTGGTACATTGAGCAGGAGCGCCTGCCGATTGATGCAACCTTCTTTGTGACACCCTGGTGGCTGGCTCTGGCGGCTCTTGGTTTCGCCGCCTTAGTTGGCGTGCTGGCGGGACTCTACCCCGCCGCGCGGGCAGCCCGCCTCGACCCGCTGGTGGCGCTACGCTACGAGTAGGGTGGCGCCGGCTCTGAGCCGGAACCTGTGGACAAGTGGCGCTGAGGTAGGTGTCTCGTCCGGTGATGGGAGTGGGGGGGGCCGCTGCACCCGTGTGGCGACGACGAGGCAAGCCTGTAGCTGGGGCGGACGAGAGCTGCCACGGGATGGAGGAGTGGGGATGTCGCACCCGATCAGCGCGTTTCTGGCCAGGCTGCCGGGCTCAGACCCGGAGATTGTGCGGGGCACCTACACGCCCGCCACGCTCGGGCAGCTGGCCCAGAGTCTGAGCCGCCTGGTTTTTACCGCACCGGGCGGGGCACTGCTGGTGGCGGAGGGCGAGCAGCCCCGGGCCTGGGCCAACGTAGCGCTGCGCGGCGTGGGGGTGCCGGTGCGGCGGATCACCCTCCCGGCGGCCCCCGGGCCAGGGCCGGGCTTCGCGCTGATCGGGATGGGTGCGGAACTTGGCCTGGCGCTCGTTGGCACACCCGCCGACCCGGGAGTGGAGATGGATGAGGCGATGCGGCTCTACGAGGTGCGCTGGAGCCTCAGCCCGCGCTGCCTGGGCGCCGTGCTGGGGCTGGTGGCCGCTGATCTTCCAGAGGAGTTGACCGCCCGGGCTCAGGGGCTGCGGGAGCCGAGCAGTGTGCAAATGCTGCGCCTCACGGCTGAGTTGCTCGACTTCACCGCGCGCCAGCACGCCACCCTGGCCGTGACAATGCGGGCGCTCAACGACCGGCTGCGCAACCACGAGGACCAGACGCGCATGATCGTCCACGATATGCGGGCCCCGCTGCACACGCTGCTGATCAGCATCCGCGCCTTGCAGCGCCAGCACTTTGACCCGGAGGGCCAGAGCGAGTTGCTCACCGTGGCCAGCGACAGCGCCGGCTACCTGCTGACGCTCACCGAGACGGTGCTTGACTCGGCGCGCCTGGAGACGAGCGGCTGGTCGCTCAAGCGCCAGCCGATGCGTCTGCACGTGCTGGTGCAGGCCGTCTGCGACCCCTTCGAGATGGCTGCCCGCCCCGACCAGGCCCGCCTGCGCCGCGCCGTTGCGGAGGATCTGCCGCCGATCTGGCTTGATCGTGGGCTGATGGAGCGGGTGCTGACGAACCTGGTGACGAATGCGATCAAGTATACGCCGCCGAGTGGCGAGATCCGCGTGAGTGCCAGGCTCGTCCACGATGGCCATGCGGTGGAGTTGAGCGTGAGCGATACGGGCCAGGGCATCCCGCCTGAGGCTCAGGCTCACATTTTCGAGCGCTTCTACCAGGCCAGCGACAACGACCGGCGGCGCGGAACGGGCCTCGGGCTCTACTTCTGCCGGCTGGCCGTAGAGGCCCACGGCGGGAGCATCGCCGTGCAGAGCGCCCTCGGCCAGGGAAGTACCTTCACCATCCTGCTCCCGATCACCGGCGAGGGTGAGGGATAACGACCAGTGGGCGTTGGTGCTCATACCTGCTCTGGCGTTTGCTCCACGGGGTGACCGCCCTCGCACCAGGCCGTGTAACGCGGTGGAGCGGTGAGCTTGTGGGAGCCGGGCCAGAGTAGCGGCGTCACGTCTATTCAGTATACGATCGGCATGCTGGCACAGGTGCCCTACGGAGACCGTATGTTCGCGATCGTACTCCTCGGCACACCGCAGTTGCTCGCCGACGGCGCGCTGCTGGAGTTGCCGCGGCGCCGCTCGCGGGCGCTCATCTACTACCTGGCTGCCCAGCCCGCACCCGTGGCTCGCGAGCAGCTCCTCGGCCTGCTCTGGCCCGACCACGAGCGCAGCGCGGCCCAGCAGATCCTGCGCACCACGCTCCACGGGGTGCGTCGCGCCCTCGGCTCCGCCCTGATGGGTGACGACACGCTGAGTATCGCGCCGGAGGTCGATGTGGACTACCGGCAGCTCGCGGCGGCGGTTGGCGCGCCCGACACCGGTGAGGCGGCTCTGGCGGCGGCCCTGGCGCGCCATCGGGGTGAACTGCTCGCCGGCTTCACTCTGCCGGACGCCGAGCCCTTCGAGGCATGGCTGGCCGCCGAGCGCGAGCGCGCCCGCATGCTCGCGATGCGTGGCCTGGGCCGGCTGGCCCGGCTGGCCGAAGCCCGAGGTGCCTACTCCGAGGCCCTGGCCGCCCTCGGGCGGTCGCTCGAGCTCGACCCGTTGCAGGAGGATCTGCAGCGCGACGCGATCCGTTTGCACTACCTGGCCGGCGACCGGGTGGGCGCCATTCGTCGCTTTGAGCAGCTGCGCGATCTGCTCGACGCCGAGATGGGTGTGCCGCCAATGCGCGAGACCCGCGAGCTCTACGACGCGATTGTGACCGACTCGCTGGTGGTGCATGCCCGAGGCGCGGGGGAGGGGATCGCGAGCATCGCGCTGGACGGCGCGCGCCCGGTGGTAGCTCCCGCGCGGCCTGCCCCGCTCCCACCCAGGCTTCCGTTCACCGGGCGCGAGGCGGAGCTCGCGCGGCTGGAAGCGGCGACAGCGGCGGGGCGTCTGGCGCTGATCGAAGGCGAGGCGGGGATTGGCAAGACGCGCCTGGCCGACGAGTTCGCGGCGCGACACGCCGGGGCTGGCGGCGTGGTGCTGCTGGGCGTGGCCCGCGAGCTGGAGCAGAGCATCCCCTACCAGCCGGTGATCGGTGCGCTCCGCTCGCTGATGGCCCGGCCTGACTGGCCAGCACTGCGGGCCGGGCTTGACCTGGAGCCAGTCTGGCTGCGCGAGCTTGCCCGCATGCTCCCCGAGCTAGCTGGCGAAGCCGATACGAGAGCGCCGCTGGCCACGCGCCCGGACGAAGCCCGGCTCTGGGAGGCAGTGGCCCGGCTCATCGGTGCGCTGGCGCGGCGCGTGCCGGTGGCCCTGGTGCTGGACGACGCCCACTGGGCGGACGCGAGCAGCCTGGGGCTGCTGGGCTACCTGCTGCGGCGCGTTGAGGGCGCACCGCTGCACCTTCTGGTCACGGCGCGCCCGCCCGCCCCACGCAGCCCTCTGGGTGTCCTGATGCACGCGCTCACTCGCGAGGGCCGCCTGGAACGCCTGGCCCTGCGCCGGCTCAGCCTGCCCGAGACACTTGCCCTGGCCGGCAGCCTCGGCGCCACCGATCCAGCGGCCCTGGCTGGCTGGCTCCAGCGCAGCTCCGAGGGTAACCCCTATATGATCGACGAGTTGGTGCGCCACGCCCGCGCCAGCGGCCTGCTAGGCGATGGTGGCGAGGTGAACCTGCGCGATGCGCCGAACGGACTGGTGGTACCACCCACGCTCTACAGCCTGATCGAGGCCCGTCTCGCACCCCTGAGCGACGAGGCACGCCGTGTGCTCGACGCCGCCGTCGCTGCGGGGCGCGAGTTCGAGTTTGAGGTAGTGGCGCGGGCGGCGGCCCTTTCCGAGAGCGCTGCCCTGGATGCGCTCGATGAGCTGCGGGCGGCGCGGCTGGTGGAGCAACGGCCGGATGGCCGGTGCCGCTTCGACCACACGCTGACGATGGAGGTCGCCTATCGCCAGGTGGGTGAGCCGCGCCATCGCGCCATGCATCGCCGCGTGGCCGAGGCGCTTGAGGCCCTGCACCGTGACCGGCTCGATGAGGAGGCGGGGTTGATAGCCTCCCACTTTGCCGAGGGCGGGGCGCCCGAGCGGGCGGCGGCCTATGCGCTGCGGGCCGCCCGGCGCGCCGCCGGCATGGCGGCCTGGGCCGAGGCGGTGGGCTTCTACGAGCAGGCTCTGGTGGGGGTGCCTCCTTCCCAGCGCCAGGCCGTGCTGAGCGGGCTCGGGAGCGCCCTGTTCATGGGGGGCCAGGCGGCCCGTGCCGCCGAGCGCTACCGCGAGAGCCTTGCCCTTGCCCGCAGCCCCGCCGAGCAGCGCCAGGCCCGCGCCAACCTCGCCCGCACGCTGCTGCCCCAGGGGCGCTTCGCCGAACTGATCGGCCTGGTGCGCCATATTGACCCCGATGCTACCCCTGCCGAACGGGCCACCGCCCTCTTTCTCTGGGGCACGGCCCTCTCCGTCGAGGGTTCCGACCTGGCCGAGGCGGCCTTGCGGCTGCGCGAGGCTGAGCGGATCATCGTTGAGCAGCCTGAGCCCGACCAGACGGCTCTGGCTCAGGTGCGCTTCGAGTTGGGTAGTGTGGCCGCCCAGCAGGGCGATCTGCCTCGTGCCGTGGCCTACTACCACGAGGCCCTCGCCGTGGCCGACGGCGCCGCCAGCGACCCGCTGATGGCCGAGGGCGCGATGAGCTGGCGAATTCTTGCCCGCAACAACCTTGCCTATCATCTGCTGCTGCTGGGCGACCCGGTGGCCGCCGCGCGCTATGCCGCCGAGGGGGTGCGCCTGGCCGAGGAGTGGGGCGCGGTGGGCATGCAGCCCTACCTGCTCTCGACCAGCGGCGAGATCGCCCTGGCGAATGGTGATGTTGATGGAGCCGAGGCCGCTTTTCTGGCGGGGCTGGCCCTGGCCGAGAGTCTGCCACTGCCCGAGCGGGTGGCCGGCCTCACCGCCAACCTGGGCCTGGTGGCGCTTCGTCGTGGTGAGACGAGCCTGGCCATCCATCGGCTCTCGGCCGCGCTGGCCCAGGCCGACACGCTGGGGCTCTGCCACCTGGGCGCCCAGGTGCGCATCTGGCTTGCGCCCCTGCTCCCCCAGGCCGAGGCCCGCGCCGCGCTGGCCGAGGCCCGGGCAATCGCCGAGAGTGGCAACCGCCGCCGGCTGCTGGCTGAGATTGCCCAGGTTGAGGTTGCCCTCAGTGGCGCCGCGCCCATCGGCCAGAAGGCCGATCTGCCCGCTTGACACTGGTGCTACAATCTTGATTGATTAGTCAATCAAGAACGGAGCGCCAGATGCGCCCACGCTGGTCCAAGGTTGCCCGAGACCTATTCCATAACCGCACACGCACCGCGCTCGTCGTACTCTCGATCGCGGTTGGCGTCTTCGCCTTCGGCGCGATTATCGCCACCCGGATCGTGATCACCCGGGAGCTGCGGGAGAGCTTCCTGGCCACCAACCCGGTGAGCGCAACGATAACCACCGAACCCTTCGACGAGGAGCTGGTGGATGCCGTGCGCCACGTTCCCGGCGTTGCCCAGGCCGAGGGCGCCCGCGTGGTGAATGCCCGCATCCAGGTTGGCCCTCTCACCTGGCAGGACGCCGTGCTCCACGTGCTGCCCGATGACGGCGAGACGACCATCGGCATTGTACGGCCCTGGGAGGGCGCCTGGCCCGCCCCTGAGCGCGCCATTCTGATCGAGCGCTCGTCGTTGCCCAAAGTACGCGCGGCGGTAGGCGACAGCATCAACGTGGCGCTGAGCGGCCAGGAGCCGCGAGCGCTGCCCCTTGCCGGGCTCACCCACGACCTGAGCCTGCCTCCTGCCGCAATCTCCGGCCAGGCCTACGGATACATCACCTTTGAAACGCTGGAGTGGCTGGGCGGCCCCAGCGACTACAACCAGATCGAGTTCGTCGTCCAGGACGGACGGGACGACGAGGCTCAGATCCGGGCCGTTGCCGCGCGGGTGGAGCGGGTGGTGGAGCGGAGCGGGCGCGAGGTGCTCAACACCGACGTGCCAACCCCGCTGCAGCACCCTGCCGAGGTGGTGCTGCCGACGGTGCTGCTCATCCTCACCACCCTGGGCGTGCTGGCCCTGCTGATCAGCACCTTCCTGATCGTGAACACGATCAGTGCCATCCTGACGCAGCAGACGCGCCAGATCGGCATCCTGAAGGCGATCGGCGCCCGTGCCGATCAGCTCGCCGGGATGTACTTCGCCCTCGCCGCCGCCTTTGGCGTGCTGGCGCTGCTGATCGCCGTGCCGTTTGCCGCGCTGGCAGCCTACGGCCTCAGCCGCTTTGTTGCCGGGCAGCTAAATGTGGACCTTAACGGCTATCGTTTTCCGCCCCAGGTGATCGCCCTGCAGGCGGTAGCGGCGCTGCTCGTGCCGCTAGCGGCTGCCGCCGTGCCCATCCGAAGCGTCGTGCGGCGGCCAGCCCGCGAGGCACTCGCCGGTAGCACCGAGGCGCCGATCGGCCAGACACCGGTAGATCGGCTGATTAGCCACCTGCGGGGCCTCTCGCGCCCCACCAGGCTCGCGCTGCGGAACACCTTCCGCCGACGCGGCCGCCTGGCGCGCACGCTCGTCGCCCTGGCCCTCGGCGGCGCCGTCTTCATCTCGGTGATGACCCTCCGGGCCTCGCTCTACACCACGCTCGACGAGAGCATCGTCTCGCAGCGCTACGATGTGGAGGTGCAGTTCGGCCGGCCCTACCGCGATGCCCAGGTTACCCCGGTGGCCGGGGCCGTCGCCGGGGTAACGAGTGTGGAGAGCCTGCTGCGCGACAGCGCCTTCCCGGTGCGGCCTGATGGTTCCACTGGCGAGGCGCTGATTCTGCGGGCGCTGCCCGCCGACACGACGATGTTCGCCCCGAAGATGGTCGCGGGCCGCTGGCTGCTGCCAGGCGATGATCGGGCCGTGGTGCTGACGACGAACTATCTCACCCGAGATCCGGACGCGCAGGTAGGTGATCTGCTACGGCTGGAGATCGCGGGCGAGGAGGGTGACTGGCGGATCGTCGGCTTCATCGACGAGCTGATCCCGCCGGTGAGCCCGGCCTGGGCCTACGTGACGCTCGACGCCTACACCCGCGTGGCCGGAGGCGTGGGGCGCACCGATACGCTGCGCATCACGACGGCGGACCACGGCCAGGCGAGTCACGCCGCCACGGTAGCCAACCTTGAGCATGCGCTGGAGGCCGCCGGTTTTGACGTGCGGCTCATCCGCAGCCGCTCGGAGGATCGGGCCATCCTGAGCGAGCGCTTCAACGTGCTCACCGTCATCCTCTCGGTGATGGCGCTCCTGATCGGCACCGTAGGCGGCCTGGGCCTCGCCGGCACCATGAGCATCAACGTGCTGGAGCGCACCCGCGAGATCGGGGTGATGCGCGCGATCGGCGCGGCCGACCGCGCGATCCGCCAGATCGTCTTGAGCGAGGGCGTGGTGATCGCCGGGCTGGCCTGGGTGCTTGGTACGCTCCTCTCGCTGCCGCTGAGCTACGCCATGTGCTACGCCTTTGGCAAAGGCTTGCTCAACGCGCCGCTCACGTGGGTCTACTCGCTGCCCGGTGTCGCACTGTGGCTTGTGATTGTGCTCTTGATCGCCGTCGTGGCGAGCCTCTTGCCCGCCCGCTCCGCCGTTCGCCTGACTGTCCGCGAGGTGCTCGCCTATGAGTAATGTCAATGGTCAGATGCCACCCGAGCCGATCATCGCCATGCGAGGAGTGGTGAAGCAGTACGAGACGGCGGCTGGCCCCTACACGGCGCTGCGCGGGATTGATCTCGTGGTTGGCCGTGGCGAGTTCGTCGCGATTGTTGGCAAGTCGGGCAGCGGAAAATCGACGCTGATCAACATGATCACGGGGATCGACCGGCCAACGGCGGGCACGGTGCGGGTGGCCGGCGCCGACCTGGAGCGACTGGACGAGGGCCAACTCGCGACGTGGCGGGGACGGAATCTTGGGATTATCTTTCAGTTCTTCCAGCTGTTGCCCACGCTGACGGTGGCGGAGAATGTGATGCTGCCCATGGACTTCGCCAACCTCGCTACGGCCCGTGAGCGCGAGGCCCGCGCCCGCGCATTGCTCGAGCGCATGGAGTTGGGCGAGCACGCCAATAAGCTGCCTGCGGCGCTCTCGGGCGGCCAGCAGCAGCGGGTGGCGATCGCCCGCGCCCTGGCCAACGACCCTCCACTGCTGGTTGCCGACGAGCCGACCGGCAACCTCGACAGCCGCACGGCCGCCGCAATCTTTCACCTGTTTGAGGAATTGGTGGCGCAGGGGACGACGGTCGTGATGGTGACGCACGATAACGACCTTGCTCGCCGCGCCGGTCGGGCCGTGACAGTGGCCGACGGGCAGATCGTTGCGGCGCTGGGCGTGCCGACGCCGGTGACTTGATGGAACCCACCAGGCCGTAGCCCACGAATCCTGGTGAGCAGGATGGCGTGCGGCGTACCAGGAACAGAAAGTAGAGGGAATACCCATGCGCAGGATCATGATCCTCGCCTTGATCGTCGTGCTCGCCGCTGCCGGTACCTTTGCCGTACTAGGCGGCCAGAGCCGGAGTGTGGCCCGGCCGGAAACCCCGACCGTGCCGGTGCAGGCCGCCGCCGCTGGCGTCGTGGCAGATGGTACGGTGCTACCGCTGGCCGATGCGGCGTTGAGCTTCGAGCGCTCGGGCACAGTTGCCGCCATTCTGGTAGACGAGGGCGATGCCGTGACGGAGGGCCAGCCCCTGGCCCGGCTTGATACGCGGGCGCTGGAGCTGAGGGTCGAGCAAGCCCGGGTTGGCCTGGCTCGCGCCGAGGCCCAATACAATCAGATCGCCGCCGGCGCCGCGCCGGAGGTTGTGGCGGTGGCCGAGGCCGGTGTGGCGCAGGCCCGCGCCAACCAGGCGCAGGCCGAGGCGAGCGTTACGGCCACCGACCTTGCCGCCGCGCAGGCTGAGCTCGCCAATGCGCGCGCGGCCCTCGCCGCCGTGCTGAACGGCCCGAAGACGACCGAGGTGACCCAGGCCCAGGCCGCCGTAGAGCAGGCTCGCGCCAACCTCGCCCGGCAGCGCGATAGCCTCTCGGCGGCCAAGACGAATGCCGGCCTGGCGCTGGAGCAGGCCGCCAATACGTTGCGCACCGCTCAGGATGAGTATAGCCGGATCTACTGGGACAACCGGGAGCTGGAGAAGCGGCCGGGCGATCTGCCCCAGGCCCGGATCGACCAGGAGGCCGCTGCCCTGCGCACTGCCGAGAATGCCGAGCGGGCCATGGCCCAGGCCCAGGTGAGCTACGAGCAGGCCCGCCAGGCTGAGGCGGAGGGCGTGCGTGACGCCGAGGCGCGTCTGCGCGACGCTGAGGCGCGCCTGGAGCAGTTGCTCGCCCCGCCCGACGCCGACCGGGTGGCTGCGGCCCAGGCCCGCGTGGCTGCCGCCGAGGCGAACCTTGCCCGGCTCGAAGGTCCTGCCCGCGCCACCCAACTGGAGGGCGCGGCCGCTGGTGTGGCCCAGGCCCAGGCGCAGCTCGAACAGGCGGCCGCCGGGCCACGTGAGGTGGATCTCGCGGCGGCCCAGGTGGAGATTCAGGCCGCCCGGGTTGCCCTGCGGCAGGCCGAGCTCGATCTGGAGCAGGCGACCCTGCGCGCCCCCTTCGCGGGCCTGGTCGCCCGGATTGATCTGACCATCGGCGAACTGGCCGGGCCGACCACGCCCGCGCTGGTGATCGCCGACATGAGCGGCTGGCGGATCGAGACCGACGATCTGACCGAGCTCGAGGTGGTGCGGCTGCGAGAGGGCGACCCCGTGACGGTTCGTTTCGACGCCCTGCCCGAGCTGCGCCTGCCGGGGCGCGTGCGACAGATCAAGCCGATCGGCAGCAACCGCCAGGGCGATATCGTCTACACCGTCGTGGTGGACCTGGAGCAGAGCGACCCACGGCTGCGCTGGAATATGACGGCTGTGGTCGAGCGGGAGGGGTGAGGGTGCTATGATCGGACGACGACCCCCCCGTGGAGGACGAGAACGGGCCGCGCAAGGGCCTCGATGTCGGCCAGGGGATCGCCAGCGACCACGAGGATGTCGGCGGCGCGGCCAGGTGTGAGCGTGCCGAGCTCGGCCTCAAGGCCGAGCACCCGGGCCCCGCCAGCGGTTGCGGCGACGATGATCTGCAGGGGGGTGAGGCCGGCCGCCGCCCAGTGGCGGATCTCCTCCATGGGCATTCCGAGGGTGAGGCCCGGTGCCCCGCCGTAGTCGTCGCCGAGGGCCAGGAGGCCGCCGGCGGCGGCGAAGCGGCGGAGGTTGTCATACATCACCGGCTGGATCAGGCGGCGCCACTCGACGACATTGCCGCGCTCAATGGCCAGCCCTTCGTAGACAGCAATGGTGGGCACGAGTCCCACGCCACGGGCCACCATCAGATCGATCAGATCGTCGGGGATGGGGTCGCGGGGGCTATGGGCCGCGTCGCTGATGCCCTGTTCCACGGCGCGGCGCAGCGCGGATGCGCGGTCCACGTGGGAGGAGACACGGAGCCCACGGGCGGTGGCCGTGCTGATGATTGCGGCGAGCTCCTCGTTGGAGAGTTCGGCCCAGCTCACATCGGTGCGCCCGCTCACAGCGATCTTGATCAGGTCGACGCCACGGCTGGCGAGGGCCTCGATCCCGGCGCGCGCGTCGTCGGGGCCCTCGACGAGGAGCAGACCGGGGTTGACGCCGTAGACTCGGGTGGAGAAGCTGCCCGGTACATTCACGATTGGGCCGGCGACGACGAGGCGAGGCAGGGTGGGGTCACCCCCGGCGGCGATACGATCACGTAGGGCGAGCACTTCGTCGGGGGGGCCACCGAGGTCGCGCAGGGTCGTTACGCCAGCGCGGACCCAGGCCCGCAGTTCGTCGTCGGTGAGGCCGCGCGTGTGGGCGTGGGCATTGACGAATCCGGGAAGGATGGTGGCACCAGCGAGATTGCGTACCGGTGTATCGGCGCTGTAGGAGAGATCCGTGGCGCCGCCAATGGCGACGATGCGCCCCGCGCGGATTGCCACGGCCGCGTCGGGAATGGGTGGGGCGCCTGTGCCGTCGATCAGGGCCGCGCCGAGGATCACCAGGTCGTACCGGGGTGCTGCCGGGGTTGGTGTTCTGGGTAGGGGTGTCACAAGCGCGCGCGTGGGGGATGGAGCCGGAGCCGTGGGTGTCGGGGTGGGTGCCGTGGGCAGCGGTGTCGCGACCAGTGGCGCGGGGGATGGGGCGGCTGGGAGCGTTGCAGCTTCTGGTGCGCATGCGGTGAGCAGCACGGCGGCGAGCAGCAGGCGTGTGCAGCTAGCGGCGATGACATGCGGTCGGGGCGGACGAGCAGGGCGCGGGGCGCCGCGCCCGGGTGCGGCAAGGCCCATAGATCCTCCGGGTGATTCGGAAAAGGTAGGACCATGGTAGCGTGTGCCGGGTGGCGGCGCCATGGTAGGATGCCCCGGCTATGGTGAAACGACCGTTCTACACGCTCGTGGCGCTGCTAGCGCTGGCCAGCCTCTGCGCTCTCCCGGGGTCCGTGGCCCCGGTGGCATGGGCCCAGCCAGCGGGAGTGAGTTTCTTCGGGCTGAACACCTACTTCACTGGCCTGGAGCGCCACGGGCGCGACGGCGATGCCGGGGTTGCCACCCTGGTGGATCGAGGCCGGCAGATCGGCGCGGCGTGGGCTCGCGAGGAGCTGAGTTGGGCCAATCTCGAGCGGGATGGTAGGGGCCGCTGGAGCTGGGAGTACTATGACCGGCGCTTGCTCGCCGCCGCCGAGGGTGGCTACGGCATCGTTGGCATGCTGCTCACCACGCCGGCCTGGGCCCGTGTGAGTGACTGCGCGGCGCGTACCCAGCGCTATGCCTCAGCCGGTGTGCGCGCCCTCGATTACTGGTGCCCGCCCGCTCGCGCGCAGGACTTTGCCGACTACGTGCGCGCCGTGGTGGAGCGCTACGACGGCGACGGCCAGGACGACGCGCCGGGCTCGCCCCGGGTGGGCGCCTGGCAGATCTGGAACGAGCCCAACCATTGGGAGACATGGCCCGGCAGCGCGGCTGAGTACGCCGCCATCCTTCAGGCCGGGTACGCCGCAGCGAAGGCCGCCGATCCGGCCGCGATCGTGGCTACCGGTGGCCTCTACGTGCTCGATGGGGCCTGGTCCGACGGTGTAGGCCACCAGGACGGGCTGCGCTTCCTGGGGCAGGCGCTGGCCGCGCGGCCGGCCGCCTGGGCCAGCTTCGACGCCCTGGCGGTGCACCCGTACATGCCCGACAGCGCCCCGGACCAGCCGGGCCTGTACGGTGCCGCCACGCTCTGGGGCCGCCTGACAACGGCGCGAGCCTGGCTCGATGAGCGCACCAGGCTCCTGGGTGGCGAACCACGCCCGCTATGGGTCAGCGAGCTTGGCTGGTCTACCTGTTCGGCCGCCGAAGCCGACTGCTACGTTGGCGGCGCTTCGTCAGGTCTGGCCACGCTGGAGGTCGCCGGTGGCGCGCAGGTGCGGGTCTTTCCTGGCCCGAGCGCGGCCCATGGCTACGTGGCGGGCGAAGAACTGGAGTGGGCCGGCGCAGGGCAGGCTGACGAGGCGCGCATCGCCGCGCTGATCGGCAAGAGCGAGCAGCAGCAGGCCAACTACCTCGTGCGGGCTCACGCGATCGCGCTGGCCCTTGGCGTGCAGCACATGAGCTGGTTCCAGCTCGAAGACAAGTTTGACGGATCGGCGCGCAACTTCTGGGAGGAAGCGGCGATCTTCCGGACTGCCGCCCAGGGCTACGGGCCCAAGCCGGCCGCCGTGGCCTACGCTGCTCTCACCGCACAGCTGGCGGGGATGCAGTTCGAGGGCTTCGGGCCGCTTCACTCGTTCCGCTACAGCGCCGGAGGGGCGAGCCCGACCGCGCGCTTCCACCTGCGCTTCCGGAGCGATGACAACCGCCGGGTTGAGCTGATCTGGCGCAACGCCGGGAGCGAGGAGGTGCGCCTGGCGCTGGAGCCGGGTGTGACGCCTGCGCTCTTCAGCCGCGACGGCGCGCCGCTGGCCCTGCCCGTGGAGGCGGGCAGCGCCCGCCTGACGATCGGCGAGGCACCGATCTATCTACAACAGAACCTCCCACCCGCCCTCGGGCTCAGCCAGGGCCAGTTGACGCTGCTGGCGCGTCCCGGCGATGGCCCACAGCCAGTAGAGATCGGCCTGCGGAACCTGGGATCAGGCAGCCTGAGCTGGAGCGCCACCGTTGACGCGCCCTGGGCCCAGTTGGAGACGCCGGCAGGCCAGGGTTACAGCAGCCGCCTGCGCCTGACGATTACCCCGGCTGGCCTGGCGCCGGCGATCTATACGAGCACCTTGCGCATCAACAGCAGCGGCGGCGCGCGCGAGGTGCCGCTGCGGCTAATCGTTGATCCGGGCGTCCAACGGGGTTACCTCCCGCTCGTCGCTCGCTAGTGGTCGACCACACTGGTCGTGCAGGGTAAAGACGCCCCATCGGGGCGTCTCAGCGGGGTCGCGATCCAGCGCAATCACCGTGATGATCCACTGGGAACGCGGGGTGAACGTGCCAGCGCGCGGTGGCACAACCGGCCCGGCAGACGCGCCACACCCGGACGGCTCACGCCGCAGCGTGTGGCCTTCGGGATCGACGGAGCGGCGATGCCCGCCGCAAGCGTGCCCGTACAACCCGCCACGCCTTGCCGGTGCCGGGGCGCGATGTGGCCAAAGGAGAGCCAGACATGACCGCATCGGCCCGGCCCTCGGCCCAACGGCCTACATCGAGCTGGGCGCGAGGGACTATAATCAAAGCGATGCAACGACGAAGGCGGAACCAGAGCCCGGTATGGGGCGAGCGCTCGCGCCGGAGTCCTCTGCCCCTGATCGGGCTAGCACTGGTGGCCCTGGCGGGGGTGGTGGGCCTCGGCGCTGGGATCGCGGCCCTGCTGCGAGCCGGCCTGAACGGCGGCTCGCCGCTGCTCACGGCCATCTGCCTGGGTGGCGTGATCCTGGCCTCGCTGGGCCTCGCGATCGTGCTACTGCGGGCTGGCGTGCGGCGCCTGGTCGAGGGCCAGGCGGAGCGACGAATGGCGACGATCGGCGGGCTGGCGGTGCTGATGGGCCTCGCGCCGCTGCTGATCATCCTGGTGGTGATCTTGCTCGCGCGGTGGAGGTAGGGGAAGAACCAGGAACTGGGAACTACGCCCACCAGGGGCGGGAGTGCCGGGACGGGTGGGACCCCTGGCGGCCACGATCCGGCGCAAGCAGCGTCGTGAGCCAGTCAGGGCTGCCTGGACCCTGGTGGCTGGAGCCCGGGCAGCGGCAAGCTATCGATGGGCTCACCTGCTCGGACAGGCTGGAACCTGAACCTGAGATCCCGTACGACAGAAAGGGGGTCGCGTATGGGGCGCGACGTAACGGATAGGACAGGCTGGTCCCAGGAGCGGCGGCTACGGCGACCAGGCGAACTCCCCGATGAGCCGTTGTGGCAGGTCGTGATCGGCGCCGCAGGCTGGGCGCTGCTCACTTTCACGCTGCTTGTATTGCTGGGCGTCGGGCTGCCGATCTTGCTGGCGGCTACCCTCGCGAGCGCCTTCCCGAGTTGGGCGATCCTGATCGGCACCGTCGTGGGCCTGGCGCTCACCATCGGGGCCGTGACCTTGCTCGGGCGGGAGACGCAGCGCCGCGCGGCAGAGCGGCCCAGATTGCGGCGGGCGCTGATGGGCGGCTACGGCTTCGCGCTCATGATCGGCGTGCCCGCGCTGATCCTCTGGTTCGGCTACTGGCTGATCACCGGGACGGGTTAGCTCAGTTCCTCGGCGAGATCGATGGCGCGCAGGAGGGCCGCAGCCTTGTTGCAACTCTCCTGGTACTCGGCCTCGGGGTCGCTATCGGCGACCACGCCACCGCCGGCCTGCACGTAAGCCACCCCATCCTTCACGACCATGGTGCGCAGGGCGATGCAGGTATCCAGATCGCCGTTGAAGCCCACGTGGCCCACGGCGCCGGCGTAGATCCCGCGCCGGGTGCCCTCGAGCTCCGCGATGATCTGCATGGCGCGAATCTTGGGCGCGCCGCTCACGGTGCCGGCGGGAAAGCACGCCCGCAGTGCGTCGAGAGCCGTCATATCGTCGCGCAGACGGCCCGTCACGTGGCTCACCAGGTGCATCACGTGGCTGTACTTCTCCACGAACATAAAATCCGGCACGCGCACCGTCCCGGGCTCGCTCACCCGGCCGATATCGTTCCGTCCCAGGTCTACCAGCATCAGGTGCTCGGCGCGCTCCTTCTCATCGGCGAGGAGCTCCTCGGCCAGCGCGCTGTCCTCGGCGTGGTCGCGGCCGCGCGGGCGGGTGCCGGCGATCGGGTGGGTGAGCACCTCGCCCTCC
Organism: Chloroflexi bacterium OHK40; assembly: GCA_004367505.1. Classification (GTDB taxonomy): domain Bacteria; phylum Chloroflexota; class Chloroflexia; order Chloroflexales; family Chloroflexaceae; genus OHK40. Next base: position 18,737 of record SFCB01000288.1, read on the forward strand.
TGGACGCGCACCAGCAGTTCCGGCGATGAGCCCACCAGGTCGCCCTCGGCGGTGCGCAGCAGGAACATATAGGGCGAGGGGTTGACAGTGCGGAGGGCACGGTAGATCGTCACCGGGTCGGCGCTCGTGGGCCGGATGAAGCGCTGGGAGGGCACCACCTGGAAGATGTCGCCAGCGGCGATATACTCCTTGGCGCGGCGCACATTGGCGTGGTACTGCTCGCGGCTCACATTGGACGATGGCTGCCTTACGGCCGGAGGCCGCTCCGGGCCGATACTAGAATGGGGCTCGTAGTTGCGCGGCTGGCCGGCGGTCGGTCGCCGGTCGTCGAGCGTGAGCGGCCGGCGCAGACGCTCAACGAGCGCTTCGATCCGCGCGGTGGCCCGGAGGTACTCCTCGTCCAGGTCGGGCGCGTCGAGATGGACGTGGGAGAGCACCTTGATCTTGTGGCGCAGGTGGTCGAAGATCAGCAGCGTGTCGACGAACATCCACAGGCCCTCCGGCATCTCGTAGTCGCAGGGGCCGGGTACAGGCAGCCGCTCAAAGTAGCTGACTGTCTCGTAGCCCAGGTAGCCTACCGCCCCACCCACAAAGCGCGGCAGGTCGGGCAGGCGAACCGGTCGGTAGCTACCCAGGTAGCTCCCGAGCACGGTCAGCGGGTCGCTGTAGGGCAAGCTTTGCTTGTAACCGCCCTGAAGGGCCTGGGCGGTGCCGTGGTTGAGGCGCAGCACCATGTACGGGTCGCTGCCGATGAAGGAATAGCGGGCGATGTGCTGGCCGCCCTCGACACTCTCCAGCAAGAAGCTGTGGCTGCCACGGGCCACTTTGAGATAGGCCGACACCGGAGTCTCCAGGTCGGCGAGGATCTCGCGGTAGATCGGGCAGAGATTACCCCTGTCGCGCAGGGCCCGCACGTCATCACGGCTCGGGGTGTACATAGACTCTCCAAATGCACCATGCAGGCGCCATGTCGCGCTGGCTGGAACCGCGATAGCGTTTCGATGCCGTGTATGGGGAGGTCGCAGCACGCGGCTTCAGGGCGTGTGCAACCGGGCAAGGATGGTTGTTTGCGCCCTGTTCTGAGCGTCGCACCGTGCAGTTCCAATGTGTATTGGACGCATGTGTCTCTTGTTCGGTAGCTCATCGATGCCGCTCGCCCCGTCCTGGCGTCCGCGACCAGATGAATAATCGTGGTCCCACTCAGGTGGGCAGAACGAAGCCCATCCGCTCTTTGACCTGTACGAGCTTGGGCTCGGCGACGGCGCGGGCCTGGTCGGCGCCGATGGCGAGGATGCGATCGAGCTCGGCGGGCTCCTGCATGAGGCGCTCAAAGCCCTCGCGGATGGGCCGCAGGGCCTCGATCACGATCTCAGCGACCTCGCTCTTGAGCGCGCCATAGCCTTTGCCCTCGAAGTGGGCTTCGATCGCCGGGCGGCTGAGGCCGCTGAGCAGTTCGTAGATCTGCAGCAGGTTATTCACGCCGGCCCGGGCCGGATCATCGCTAAAGCGGATCTCGCGGCCCGCGTCGGTGACGGCCCGCTTAAAGGCCCAGCGGATCTCATCGGGGCTGTCGGTGAGGCGAATCGCATGGCCACGGGTCGGGTCGCTCTTGCTCATCTTGGCGGTGGGGTCGTTCAGGCCCATAATCCGGGCGCCGCTCTCGCGGATGACGGGCCTGGGGATCACGAAGGTCTCGCCGTAGATCCCGTTGAAGCGCTGGGCTATGTCGCGGGTGAGCTCGATATGCTGCTTCTGGTCCTCGCCCACAGGCACCTCGTCGGTGTCGTAGAGCAGGATATCGGCGGCCTGGAGCACGGGGTAATCGAGCAGGCCGGTGAGCACGCTTTCCTGCCTGGCCGCCTTGGTCTTGTATTGCGTCATACGCTCCAGCCAGCCGAGCGGGGTCACACAGTTGAGCAGCCAACAGCACTCGGCGTGGGCGCGCACGTGGCTCTGCACAAAGAGGGTGGTCTGCTGCGGGTCAATGCCGCAGGCGATCAGCAGCGCGGCGAGCTCGCGTGTCTGCCGGCGCAGCACCGCCGGCTCCTGCGGCACAGTGATGGTGTGCAGGTCGACGATGCAGATGAAGTTGATCTTCTCGCCCTGGCCGGCGACCCACTGCTGGATCGCGCCGAGGTAGTTGCCGAGTTGGAGCATTCCCGAGGGCTGAATTCCCGAGAAGACGCGGACCTTTCGTGGTGTCATGGACGTTCTCCCTGCAATCTGAACCAAGGCTCTGGTAGGACGAAGCCCGCCGATGATCTGATGTAAGGTCTACAAGGGCGGGCCGCCCGACCGATGGGGTGTCGTTCCCACGCGAGCGGGAACCCAGCCCTGCGTCCCGATGTGATGTTTAATTGCCACTGGCCAATAGAGTGTCGTTCCCGCGCAAGCGGGAACCCAGCGCTGGGTCTGTATGCGTACTCCCCCTCGCGTGAGTCGTTCCCGCACAAGCGGGAACCCAGCCCCTACTTGCGCGGGGGCAAGCCGCCCGCGTACGCGCTGACCTGTGCAGTACCATACGTCATACCCGTCTGGGGGAGCGCCACGATCTGCTATACTCCCCTCATCCCACGTGTTCCTGGCAAGCTGGAAAGGTTGCGTTGTGTCCCGCCCGCAGCGGTTGCTCCTCCCCGCCCTTCTCCTGCTCGTGGCTGTGTTTTGCGCTCCGGTTGTGCCCGCCCGGGGCCAGGGTGGCGCCTCCTTCACCAGCGTGCAGCCGATCGTCGAGCCGCTCACGCCGGTAGTCGTCAACGTGAATATCGCGGGCTACAGCGGCCCGGCCACCCTGATCGTCTTCGATGCCAGGGGCCGCAGCGCGGGCGCCTTCCCCCTGATGCTCGCCGGGGGCTTCGGGGCCACAGCCGTGACGCCCCGGGGGGCGCCCGGCGCGCACTGGGCCGCCCTGGTGTTCCCCGACGGTCGGCAGGCCGCATCCGGCACGCTCTACCGCCTCGAGGCCGCTACAGTGGTGCGTGCCGGCGTCCCGGCCTTCGACCAGCTCTACGAGCGGGTCGAGGGCTTTATGGCCACCAAGCGCCTGAGCTACGCGCTCGACGGCGGCCAGGTGTCCGGCTACCGCTCGCCCGACAGCCCCCTGCTCTGGCTGCGTGACCACTACTACCAGAGCCGGGCCTTCCGCTACTTCGAGCGCGACCTCACCAGCCTGCCTGAGGCGAACCGTCGGGCCCTGGAGCGCGACGGCCTGCTGCCTGATTTTCTGGCCCGTCCCGAGTGGGCGATCCCGGCCTTCCGCACCCCCGTCGAGGCCGACGTGGAGTATCTCTACGTGCAGCTGATCTACGAGACGTGGAAGATCACCGGGGATACGGCCTGGATGCTCGGCATGCTGCCATCGGCCCAGCGGGCGCTCAACGTTACCCTCACCGCGCCAGAGCGCTGGGAGCCCACCCTGGGCCTGGTGAAGCGCCCCTTCACGATCGACACCTGGGACTTCGAGTATGGCCCCACCACCACCGACCCCATCACCGGGAGACCGGCGCCGCGCCACTGGATCGACAGCGAGACGAAGTGGGGCATCTTCCACGGCGACAACACTGGCCTGGCCGAGGCCCTGCGCTCGCTGGCGGCGATGGAGGAGCAGGCAGGCCAGCGCGAACTGGCGGCCCAGCGCCGGAGCCTGGCCGACGACATTATGGTGCGCCTCAACCGGCTGAGCTGGAACGGCAGTTTCTACACCCACCATGTCAAGCTCGTACCCTACGATGTGCCAGGGGTGGACGAGGCCACCCAGCTGAGCCTCTCCAACGCGATCGCGCTCAACCGTGGCGTGCTGACGGTCGAGCAGGGTCGCGCGATCGTGGCGGAATACCAGCGGCGCCTGAATGACCCGCAGCGCACCGCCTTTGCCGAGTGGTACAGTATCGACCCGCCCTTCCCGGCCGGGGCCTACGGGCTGGCCGGGAGGTTGGGCGAGCGACCGGGCGAGTACGTGAACGGCGGCGTAATGCCTCTCGTGGGCGGCGAGTTGGCCCGGGGCGCTTTTCGCTTCGGCTACGAGAGCTACGGCTTCGACATCCTCTACCGCTACGACGAGCTGATCCGCCGCACAGGCGCGACCTACCTGTGGTACTTCCCTACGGGCGGGATCGCGCCGGCCAATGAGTTCCTCCCCACCGACGGCTGGGGATCGAGCGCGATGCTCGGCGCTCTGATCGAGGGGGCCGCTGGCCTGGAGGATGCGGGGATCGCCTTCGGAGCGGCCACGATCAGTCCGCGCTGGCTGGCGGCCCCTCGCCACACGATCCGCGGGGCCTACGCCTCGGCCCGCTACGCCGCCTCGGGCGGCTACGCCGCCTATCGCTGGGGCTACGAGCCGGCCCCCCGGGATGGGGGCGAGGCTCGTCTTACCCTTGAGGCCACCGGCTCGGGCGACAGCCTGCGACTGCGGATGCTACTGCCGCCCAGCGCCAGGGAGGTACGCTCCGTACTCCTGAACGGCCAGCCCGTACCGCTGCGGCTGGAGGCGCTCGGCCCGAGCCGGTACGTCGTCGTTGACGCGCAAGGACCAGTTGTGAATGTGCAGGTGACGGTACGATAACCTTAGAGGCTCGGCAGCCCGGCCAGGGCCATCGCGACCTCCTCGTCGGAGTACTCGAAGTCCTTCAGCTTGCCGGCCTGGAAGTCCATATAGGCCTGCATATCAAAGTGCCCGTGGCCGCAGAGGTTGAAGAGGATCGTGCGGCTGGTGCCCTCCTCCTTACAGCGCAGGGCCTCGCGAATCGCGCCAGCGACGGCGTGGTTGGCCTCCGGGGCGGGGAGGATGCCCTCGGCGCGGGCAAACTGGATGCCGGCGGCGAAGGTCTCGAGCTGCTGGAGGGCCACGGCCTCGATCTGCCCGAGGTTGAGCAGATGGCTCACCAGCGGCGCCATGCCGTGGTAGCGCAGGCCGCCCGCGTGGATGCCGGAGGGCACGAAGGTGCTGCCGAGGGTGTGCATCTTGACGAGCGGTGTGAGGTGGCCGGTATCGCCGAAATCGTAGACGTAGCGGCCTTTGGTGAGCGAGGGGCAGGCTGCGGGCTCCACGGCTACAACGCGCACCTCGCGCTCACCGCGTAGCCTGGCGCCGATGAACGGGAAGGCGATCCCGGCGAAGTTGGAGCCGCCGCCGGTGCAGCCCACGATCACGTCGGGATAGTCACCGGCCAGTTCCAACTGGGCCAGGGCCTCCTGGCCCACCACGGTCTGGTGGAGCAGCACGTGGTTGAGGACGCTGCCAAGGGCGTACTTCGTATCGTCGCGCTGCACGGCCCGCTCCACGGCCTCGCTAATGGCGATGCCGAGGCTGCCGGTGCTATCGGGGTGCTCGGCGAGGATCGCGCGGCCAGCGGCGGTCTCCTCGCTGGGGCTGGCCACTACGCGGGCGCCGTAGGCCTCCATCAGCGCGCGGCGGTAGGGCTTCTGGTTATAGCTCACCTTGACCATATAGACCTCGACTTCGAGGCCGAAGAGGGCCCCGGCAAAGGCCAGCGATGAGCCCCACTGGCCGGCGCCGGTCTCGGTCACGATGCGCTTCACACCCTCCTGCTTGTTGTAGTAGGCCTGGGCCACGGCGGTGTTTGGCTTATGGCTACCGGCAGGGCTGACACCCTCGTACTTGTAGTAGATCTTCGCCGGGGTATCGAGGGCCCGCTCCAGGCGCCGGGCGCGGTAGAGCGGGGTGGGCCGCCACTGCCGGTAGATCGCCTGTACCTCCTCGGGGATCTCCACCGCTCGCTCCGTGCTTACTTCCTGGAGAATAAGGGCCATGGGGAAGAGCGGCGCGAGATCGGCCGGGCCGACCGGCTGGTGGGTGCCCGGGTGCAGCACGGGCGGGGGCGGCGACGGCAGGTCGGCGGCGATGTTGTACCAGGCCGTGGGCATGCGATCTTCGGTGAGCACATACTTGACGGTCTCCATCCCCATCCTCCTTGATTGGACGCAGCATGCTGCGTTGATACGGGTGGCCACCACGGCGCCACCACGGCGCCCCGACAACAAAAAACCCCTCGACCCACTCTGGGGATCGAGAGGCGAATGATCGCGGTGCCACTCTCGTTCGCGGGTGCCACGTTGGTGCGGCTGGCCCACGCACTCTGGGGTGCTGTCGGCGCGGCTCGGGCCGTGCTCGCTCTACACCCTTCGCCTTGATAACGGTGGCGTCTCCGGCGGGGACTACTCAGCCGATGCTTCGTGCACCGCAGGTGGCTACCGTGCACGTTGGCGTCGCATCGCTTTTCGGTCCGCAACTCCCAGGCCCATTCCACCACGCCGTACGCACCGGCCTCGCACCATCTGCCGGTTCGCTGGGCCGCCGTACGTGGTGTACTCTTCCTGATCCTTGTTGCTGGCTGTGTAATTGGCGGGAGTATAGCACGGCTTCAGCGGAGGTGTCAATCAGCCCTGCGACCGGGGGTGGCGTTATCTTTCTGCCCGCCAGCACGACGAGGGGAGAGGCGCCGGCTGCTGGCTTCCACCTGGCCTCGCCGTTGACGCCCCCCGTTGTGGGGGCTATAATGCCGCGCAGTTGCACCCTGCGCGTGGAGAACCGTTATGAAACTGATTATTTTCGTCACCGACGATGCCCACGCCGACGCCAGTGTCGATGCGCTCGTCGAGCAGGGTTTTCGTGTTACGCGCCTGGCGACGACGGGCGGCTTTCTGCGCCGTGGCAACACGACCTTGCTCGTGGGCGTTGAGGATAACCAGGTTGAGCGGGCCCAGGAGCTCGTGAAGCGCGCCGCCCCTGGTACGCTCGCGATCACCATGGATCTGGAGCGCTACGAGCGGCTGTGAGGATCCTCTACATCGCCGCCGGTATTCCTGTGCCCGGCGGTCTCGGCGGCAGTACACACGCCTACGAGGTGGCCCGCGGCCTGACTCGCCGGGGCCACGAGGTGCACCTCGTGGCCGCTAGCAGCGCAGCTCCGCCCCTGCGGCTCTACGGTGGCCTCGCGCCGTTTGCTCGTCCCGTCTCGCGCCGCCTCGACGGCTTTCACCTCCATCACCAGGATGTGCCCAGGGTGCTGAGCCTGCTCGGCGCCGCCCCCATCCTCCGCCTCGCCCGCGCGCTCCGCCCGGACGTGCTGATGGAGCGCTACTACAACTTTGCCGGCGCCGGCATGCTCGCTGCGCGCCGCCTCGGTGTGCCTGCCCTGCTCGAGGTGAATGCCCTGATCGTGGATCCGCCGGCGGTGTTCAAGCGGCGCCTCGACGACGCCCTCGGCGGCCCTATGCGCCGCTGGGCCGAGTGGCAGTGTCGCGCTGCCGACCGGATCGTGACCCCGCTCCACACGACTGTGCCCGCGAGCATTCCCCGCTCGAAGATTGTTGAACTGCCCTGGGGCGCCGATGTGGAGCGCTTCGTGCCGCCAGATGAACAGGCAGCAGGCCAGGAGGCCACAGCCGTGGATGCCCGCCAGCCGTCCCCGATTGCTTCCTCCTCCGGAGCGCCCCGGGCTGCGAACATCGTTTTCATGGGCTCGTTCCGCTCCTGGCACGGTGTGGGCGACTTTGTGCGGGCCGCGCTGCTCCTGCTCGCCGAGGGTCGCCAGCTACGCTTTACGCTGATCGGTGATGGGCCGGAGCGCCAGGCCGCCGAGGCCCTGGCCGCAGCTCGGGCGGAACACTTTCACTTTACCGGGCCCGTGCCCTACGAGCGCATTCCTGCGCTCCTCGCCGAGGCCACAGTGGGCGTGGCGCCGTTCAATACCGCGCCCCACCCGGCGCTCCGCGCCGCTGGCTTTTTCTGGTCGCCGCTGAAGATCTACGAGTACATGGCGGCTGGCCTCCCGGTCGTCACCGCTGATCTCGCGCCGCTCAACCAGGTGATCCGCGAGGGCCTGGAGGGCGCGCTCTTCCCTGAGGGCGATGTGCCCGCCCTTGCTGCCGCCATCGGCCGGGTGATCGCCGACCCGGCCGCCGCCCGGGAGATGGGCCGGCGCGCCCGGGCGCGTGTAGTTGCGCGCTATTCCTGGCAGCGCCACTGTGAAGAGTTGGAGCGCATCTTGCTGGGCATGCTTGAGGAGCGGAGCCATCCCGCCGTCGCCCGCCTCTCGGGCGAGTTGTAATCACGGGGCGCTTTCAGCGGCTCACAGACGCGGGACGCTGTGTCGGGTGTGTGCGACCGAACGATGATGGTGGTTCCGGCGGGAGTTGGGGTGGCCGGCGGACGGGCGGGGGGCGCGCGCCGAAGCGTGGGCGGTACGCGGCGGGGCCGGCAGAGTCACGGCGGCTTGTACAACCCGCTGCGAGGGGCACGCCCTCCGCCATGGGACGGTTGACAGGCCAGCACCCCTTAGACATAATGCGTAGGGTTTGTATGCCGCAGGCCACACGGTGGCCCCGCCTGCGGCCAGGCCCTGCACGCTACGACATAGCTTCTGTCAGCGCTGAAGGACTTCCCATGACCCTCCTGAGTGTCGGCGGCCTGGGTAAATATTATGGCGCCGAGCTGATCTTCGAGAACCTGAGCTTCCAGGTGGCTCGCGGCGATAAAGTGGCCCTCGTGGGTGTGAACGGCGCGGGCAAGAGCACTCTGCTCAAGATCATCGCCGGCATCGAGACGCCCGACACCGGCCAGGTGGCCCTGGCGCGGGGAACGCGCGTTGCCTACCTGGCCCAGGAGGTCCGTTTCAGCGGCGACCGCACCCTCTGGGAGGAGATGGAAGCCGCGCTCGCCGATTTGCGCGAGCTTGAGTCCGCGATCACCGCCCTGGAGCCCCTGATTGCCGATACGGCCGCCCCGGGGTGGGAGCAGGCCATGGAGCGCTACGGTGAGCTCAGCGCCCGCTTTGAGCACATGGGCGGCTACGAGGTGGAGCCCCGCATCAAGCGCACGCTTCAGGGCCTGGGGTTCCACGAGTCCCAGTATCACCAGCGCCTCGCTCAGTTCTCCGGCGGCCAGAAAACGCGCGCCGCTCTTGCCGCTACGCTGCTCTCCGACCCGGACTTGCTCCTGCTCGATGAGCCCACCAACCACCTGGATATGCAGGCTCTTGAGTGGCTTGAGCAGTTCCTGCGGAGCTGGGACGGCACACTGATTGTGATCTCCCACGACCGCTACTTCCTCGACCGCGTTACGAGGCGTACCCTGGAGATCGCCTTTGGGCGCCTGGAGGACTATCCCGCGCCGTATAACAAGTATCTGGAGCTCAAGGCCGAGCGTATGGAGCGCCGCCTCAAGGAGTTCCAGGCCCAGCAGGAGTTTATCGCCAGGACCGAGGAGTTCATCCGCCGCTACAAGGCCGGCCAGCGCGCGCGTGAGGCGAAGGGCCGGGAGAAGCGTCTCGAGCGCCTCAAGCGCGACCAGGCGCTTGAGCGGCCGCGTGAGCAGGCGAAGCTGCGCCTGTTCATGGACTCGAAGCTGCGCAGCGGCGAACTGGTGCTCGCCCTCGACGGTCTCGTGGTGGGCTACCCGGGCGATCGCCGCCAGGACTCGGATCCTCGGGTGCTCCTGCGGGCCGACGGCCTCGAGATCCATCGCGGCGAGCGAGTGGCGCTCCTCGGGCCCAACGGCGCCGGAAAGACCACGCTGCTCCGCACGCTGATCGGCGAGCTGAAGCCCTTGCAGGGCCAGCCGCGCCTCGGCCACAAGGTGCAGATCAGCTACTACGCCCAGGGCCACGACGTGCTCAACTGGAACGCCACCGTGCTCGAAGAGCTCACCCGCGTGAGCCCCTCCCTTGGCGAGCCCGCTGCCCGCAATTTGCTTGGCCGCTTCCTCTTCAGCGGTGATGATGTCTTCAAGCGCGTGGGTGATCTCAGCGGCGGTGAGCGCTCCCGCGTGGCCCTCGCCCAACTCACGCTGCTCCCCGGCAACCTGCTGGTGCTCGATGAGCCGACGAACCACCTCGACATCGGCGCCCGTGAGGCGTTGGAAGGGGTGCTCAAGGAGTACCCTGGCTCCATCCTCTTCGTGTCCCACGACCGCTACTTCATCGATGCGCTCGCTGATAAGGTGTGGAATGTCGAGCATGGCCGGGTGCGCGAGTATCTCGGAGGCTACAGCGACTTCGTCGCGGCCCGCGAGGCTTCGTCCGCTCCCAGCCCGAGGGATGCGGGATCGCAGCCGGAGACTGCCGGCGGCCCGCGCGGGGGATCAGCCGCTGCCGCTGAGAAGGCAGCGACGGCCCATCCGTCCGCGCTCGTTACCGGTGCGTCGTCCCCGGAGGATCGGCAGCGCAAGAAGCGCCTCGCCGCCCTGGAGGCCGAGGTGGCCCTGCTGGAGCAGGAGCTGACACGGCTCAAGGCCGATCTTGAGCAGGCCAGCACCGCTCAGGATGTCAAGCGTGTGACGGCCCTTGGCACGCAGTACGCCGAGCTTGAGACGCTGCTCGCCGCCAAGTATGCGCAGTGGGAGCAACTCGCCGCCTGAGCGGGCAGCATGAATCGCACCGACGGCGCGGCTCTGGTGTTCACCGGCTGCCGCGCCACCCGGGACGGTGCATCCTGTCTCCTACCGGTGATCTACGCAGATTACGCACCGATCTACGATGCCATCGGCCAGGGGGCCTTCGCCGAGGGCCTGGTGGCGTCTATCCTCGCCGATGGACGGCCAGCCCGGGCGCTTGATCTTGCCTGTGGCACGGGCGCCGCGACCCTGGCGCTCGCGGCGGCGGGGAGCGAGGTCTTCGGCGTCGATCGCTCGCCCCACATGCTGGCGATTGCGCGAGCGCGGGCGCGCCAGCGGCGCCTCGCGGTGAGCTTCAGGCAAGGCGACATGCGCTATCCTGGCGCGCTCGCCCCTGAGCTGCGGCCGGGAAGCTTCGACCTGATCACCTGCCTCTACGATAGCCTCAATTATCTCACGGGCGACGACGATCTGCGGCTGACCTTCACCGGGGTAGCTCCGCTGCTGCGACCCGGTGGGCGCCTGATCTTCGACCTGAATACGGAGCACGAGTTTCGCACCTGGGACGATAGCGACCAGGTGGTCTATGATGGCGGGGGCATCCTCGTGTACAACCGGCTGAGCTATGAGCCGGAGACGCGCCTGGCCCATGGCCGGATCGTCTGGTTTGTTCGCTCTGGCGAGCGCTGGCAGCGAGGGGAGGAGCATCACATCGAGCGGGCCTGGAGCGACGATGAGGTGCTGGCGGGCCTGGCCGCAGCCGGCCTGCGGCTCGTTGCGCGCCGGACGCCGCGCTGGGAGGTTGCCCACGCCGAAGCGCCGCGAGTGGTGTACGAGGCCACGCGCGACGAGCGCTAGCGGCGCGAGGCGATGGAGGTGCTGCGGGCGCGCCCTGGAAAGACGCGGCGTCCCGCCGTTCCGCATCACCTGGCGACGTTAGCTGTCGGAACACGAGCGCAAGCGCTGAGCATCAAGAAGCCCAGCACCGTGCATGCGCAGGGGCGCGCCAGCGCCAGCCATTCGCCGACGGTGCCATCGTGCCGCGACATGCGCGAAATCCACCCCGCCGGGACGCCATATGCGGCGATCCGGCGGGGTGCGCTAGCGTGGCTCGGTGGCCCGGCTCAGATTCCGGCCGGCTCCACCTGGCCCTTGCGGGAATCGGAGGGGACAACGCCCCGGGCTTCGCTGAAGTCCCAGTACCCTGCCCGCTGCGCCTCCTCGGCGGAGTGATCGAGTGGTATCGCAGCGGCGAGTGGAGCACCAGGGGCATTCGAGGAAGTGCCACCGGCCGCCACGGGTGCCACAGCCCCGGCGCTGAGCCCGCTGGTGCCCTGCTGCGGGCCACCGGCACCGGGGATGGCGTTCACCACGAGCGAATCGCTGCGATTGGTCGCGTCCTCGCGGTGGTCGGAGTGATCACCGTCCCGGGGTGCGACATCCCGCACCACGTCGCGCTCGGTGCCTGTGACATAACGGATGCGACCGGCCTCAAGCAGGCGCTCCAGGGTCTCCTCGGCCCGGGCCCGATCGAGACGCAACTCTTCGGCGATGGTCTCGACAATCCGGGCCCGTCCATCGTCGATGCTGGCGTAGTAATGTACCCCAAGGCGCTCGGACAGGATATCGACGATGTCGCGGCTCTGCTGCTCAGTCACGGTGTGCTCCTTTCATGCGCGCCAGTGCGCCATCAGCCCCCCGAAGGTCTGATGCAAGGAAGCAAAGACCGTGCCAGGGCATGTCGGCGGTGGCGGGCAGCCAGGGAGCGCCGTCGCCCCCGAGCGAGCGCTGGTGGCCACAGTACGCTGCGGATGACCAGGGGGCGGGCACGGCGTGGAGCGGGCGTGGTCAATGGGCCAGGCAGTGGCATCGCGCTATGCGCGGCCCCGTCACGCCTTTCGTCGCTCAACCCTCGGTCATATACCAGCTACTCCCTACCCGCAGCACCGGCAGGCCGCCGCTCTCCTGACCGATCAGCTCGGTGAGGCCACTGCGGCGCTCGCGCACCACCTCGCCTGTCTCATCGAGCCAGCGCAGGGTGATCACCCCATCGACCACACGCACGAGGGCCTCATCGCCCTGGCGGGAGATCAGCTCGATGCTGCTATAGCTGATCTCCAGGCGCACCTGGCTGCCAACCACCGGCCGCGAGGCGCTATCGATGAAAGCGGCGAGCATCGCGCCCATGGCCGCCCGCTGGTCGGCTCGCTCGCTCGGCGCGAAGTAGGCTGCCAGGCGTTCGGCCCAGCCCCGGCGGGTTGCCGGATCGGCCAGGTTAGGGTCTCCCAGGGCCGAGTTGAGGCTATCGAGGAAGCTCTCAACGGCGCCCTGGGGAGTGGGGCTCCCGCGCCCGATCAGCTCCTCCTCATCCGGTGGCGCGGCGCAACTGGCGAGGGGAAGGAGGAGCATCGCGGTGACGAGGGCGAGGATCAGCCTCATGGCGTGGCGGTGGCACCGGGCGCGGGCGTGGCCGCGTTGGGGTCACGGAAGGGTCGGGGCGGGGCGGGCAACTCGGCGCGAATAATCTGGCCGGCGTTGACGAGATAGAGGATCGGTCGGGCGCCGCTATCATCCACTGTCAGGCTTGCCAGCTCGGCGAGCGAGAGCGCGCTATCGGGGCGCGCCTTGATCTGCTGGATCACCTTGCCGGTGAGCTTCTCCACCTGAATAATCCGCTCGTTCAGCGTGTCGACGAGGAAGAAGTAGCCGTCCTCCGGGGCGCTGCCGGTGACGAAGAATCCAGTGACGATACTGATCGGCGGGGTGATCGCCTCGGGCGTAATCTGGCCTACCGGCTGACCACCGCTGAAGATCAGCACCGTCCCATCGGAGCGAAGCAGGAAGATACTGCTCTCGACGGCCATATCCACCACGGTGCTCAGGTCAACATCGGCGACTCCAGCCGGGTCGAGCCAGAAGTCAGGCGTATCGCCGTAGAATCCGGAACGGAACCGCAGGATCTCACCGGGCTGGGCTCCCCAGACGTAGAGATTCCCATCGTACTCCTCGACGTCGAGCCGGTCGCGCAGGCTCCAGATCTCGCTGGCGCCGAGCTTGGAGTAGTTCCAGGTGCCGCCAGTGCGAAAGTAGTAGCCGAACCCGGTGGGGGCTTCGTCTACGGCGACAACCTGGTCGATCCGCCAGACGGCCGCGCGGAGCGGGCCAACCACCGCCGTCCCGACGGCCTGGCCGGGGCTCAGGTAGGCCTGGGGAGGGCCGCCATCGCGGGGGATGCGGTAGAGGCGGGCATTCTCCGCATCGGCGTCGAGGGCGTAGATATAGCCGAGACCCTCGAGCACATTGGTGTCGGTGATATTGGCGAGGGCGGGCGGAACCACCACGCTCGCGAATCGCCCAGCGGGCAGCGGATGCGTAGCGAGCACCGTCGGCTCGTCGAAGAAGGTGACGCGCTGGACGGCGGCAAGGGCGCGCTCGTACTCGCGGTTGAGCTCCTGGAAGCGGGTCCAGAGGGCCACGTTGGTGCGGGTAACCTCGGGGCTCGCGCGGACCTCATCGATCGCCTGGCGGGCGAGCTCAAGGGCCTCGAGGGCGCTCGCCTCGTCGGGGGCATCGCGGACGGCGCTGAGCCGCTGGTCGGCGGCGGCGAAGTACTCAAGGGCGAGTTGCTGGTCGTTCTGGCGAGTAAGGGTGAGGCCGTAGAAGATCAGGGCGGCCACCACGAGCACCAGGCCGGTGAGCAGCGCCCAGGGGAAGGGCGGGCGGGTCCGGCGATAGGAGAGGCCCTGGCCGCGCGGGATGGGGCGCTGCTGGGGTGCGGGCCGGCGGACGCGGCTGGCGCGGAAGCGGTCTTCGGCGGCAAGCGCCAGGCGGCGGAAGGGCAGGGCCAGCCGCTCGGGCCAGCTCAGGTCCACCAGCGGGCGGGCTTCGTAGCGCGGTCGGTAGGGGCGCGCCGGGGCCAGGGCCTGCGGATCGCCA
>SFCB01000178.1 GCA_004367505.1 Chloroflexi bacterium OHK40
CCGGTTTGTCAACCCCTCACGGCTGAACCCAACCCCATCAGCCCAAACTGCGCTGAAACACCGCGCGTCGCTACTCCACGCCGTCCTGTGGTGCTACCCTGCACCCCCTGCCCGGCGAAAAGAGCAGGCGACCGCACCGTTCGACGCTGTGCCAGTGAGGGGCCGCAACGGGAGCTGCCTGCGCACCGGGGCGCGCTAGGGTAAACCCTTAGCCGCAAGCCCCGCCCTGGCGCGCTCGCCACGGCGGCTACGGCGCGCTAGCATAGCCCCGAGCCCCGGCAGTTGGCCCGGGGCCACGCAGTGGGAGCGCCAATGCAGCCTGCAACAACGCCGCTGGCCCGGCTGTCGGCGGTCATCTTCTGGTTCGTCGGCATCAACGCTCTGGCGGGCGCCGGGTTTCTGATGCTCTTTCCTCAGCTCGCGGACGAGCTCTTCTTCTGGCCGATCAGCTTGCCGCTGAACGCGGCCCTCTTCGGCGCGCTCTACCTCGGCGGCGGGGTGACCGTCTGCCTGCTCGCCGCTGGCGGGCGCTGGGAACCAGCCCGTTTCCTGACGCCGGTGCTGGTGACGGCCGGGCCACTGATCACCCTGGTGACGTTGCTGCACCTGGAGAGCTTCCGACCGGGCCTGCGGCTCTGGTACTGGCTGATCGTGTACGCCGGGGCGCCGCTGCTGGCGCTTGGGATCTATCGGTATCAGGAGGCGCGGCCCGCCATCTGGCGAGTGGAGGAACCGCTCACACCCCCGGCACGCCGGCTAGCCCTTGCCGTGGGTGGGCTCATCCTGGCGGGGGGCCTGCTGCTGCTCGCCTGGCCCGCGACTGCCGTGGCGGCCTGGCCCTGGCCGACCACCCCGCTGATGACTCGGATCTTCGCGGCCTGGTTCAGCGCCTTTGGCGCGGGGCTGCTCTGGTTCGCCGTAGAGCGCGACTGGCGCCGCCTGCGGCCCCTGGCCAACCTGCTGGTGGCTGCGGCGCTCCTCGACCTGGCCATGCTGATCGTCCATCGCGGCGCCATCCCGGCGGCGAGCCCGGCCCTCGGCGTCTTCATCGCGCATCTGCTCGGCCTCGGGCTGGTAGGAGTGCTCCTGCACGGGCTCCAGGCCGGCGGCGGGCGCGGATCGCGCTGAGCGGCCAGTTTGGCTGGCGCGCGATCCGCGCCGCCGGGATGCGCCCACGCGGCGCCGTCCCGGTCGCCGGGCCAGCAACCAGCTACGCCGCTGCCGGAACCTGCTGCGTGAGGCAGTGCCAGGCGCCGAGGCCCCAGACGACATCGGTGCAGTCGAGGCCAACCACCTCGCGGTCAGGGAAGCAGCGCCGTAGCACCTCGGCGGCGCGCTCGTCGCTCGGGCCGCCGAAGGTGGGCAGCAGCACCACCCGATTGCCCACGTAGTAGTTGGCGTGGCTGGCCGGGAGGCGCTGGCCATCATGGACAACCGGCGGTGGCATAGGGATGGTGAGAACCGTCAGGGGCCGGCCGGCCAGATCGGTCATCAGCTGGAGACGCCGCAGGTTCTCCTGGAGCAGGTGGTAATTGTCGTCCTGCGGATCCTCCTCCACGGCGGCGAGCACGGTGCCGGGGGCGACGAAGCGGGCGATATCGTCGATATGGCCATCGGTGTCGTCGCCGACGATCCCCTCGCCCAGCCAGAGGATCTTCTGCACACCGAGATAGTCGCGGAGGCGCTGCTCGATCTGCGCCCGGGAGAGTTCGGGATTACGGTTGGGGTTGAGCAGGCACTGTTCGGAGGTGAGCAGGAGGCCTGTGCCGTCCACCTCGATCGAGCCACCCTCCAGGATCATCCCGGCCTCGAAGCAGGGCACATCGAGGTAGGCGGCCATCAGGCGCGGGATGGCATTGTCCAGGTCGAAGGGCGGGTACTTGCCGCCCCATGCGTTATAGCCCCAGTCGATGGCGGCGAGGCGCGGCTCCTCCTCGCGCAGCACAAAGATCGCGCCGTGGTCGCGGCACCAGGCGTCGTTGGTAGGGAAATGATGGAAGCGGATGTCGCCCACGGCGCCGGCCTCAGCCAGGAGCGCGCGGGCCCGGGCCTCCATGGCCGCGTCGTTCACGTTGATATGCACCGGCTCGGAGCGGGCGAGGGCAGCCACGGCGCGCGCATACACGGGGAGCACCTGGTCGAGCTTGCCGGGCCAACTGGCCTCCTTGTGGGGCCAGGAGAGCCAGGTGGCCTGGTGGAGGACCCACTCAGGGGGCATCGCATAGCCAAGGGCGGCAGGTGTCTGCATATCATCCAGGAGTTGCATAGGCCCGGACGCACCGGGCCGCATCCGAACGCGGATCGTCGTTCTCGCTCACTCGTCGATAAAGCGCCTGGTGATCTCGCCGTAGGCATCGATACGGCGGTCGCGCAGGAAGGGCCAGTGGGTGCGCTGCACGTCGAGGGCGCCGAGGTCGATCGGCTGCACGAGGACGGCGGGTTCGTCGACAGGGGCTTTGGCGAGGATGGTGCCCTGAGGGTCGCTGATGAAGCTCTGGCCCCAGAACTCGATCCCGCCGGCCGGGTCGCCCTCGTGGCCAGTGCGGTTCACGCTTACCACGTAGCAGCCGTTGGCCACGCCGTGTGAGCGCTGGATGAGCTCCCAGCTCTGGTGCTGGGCCACGCCGTAGGCGGCCTTCTCACTCGGGTGCCAACCGATTGCGGTGGGGTAGAAGAGGATCTCAGCGCCGCGAAGGGCGGTCAGGCGGGCGCCCTCGGGGTACCATTGATCCCAGCAGATCAGCACGCCGAGCTTGCCGTAGCGGGTAGGGAAGACCTTGAAGCCCAGGTCGCCGGGGGTGAAGTAGAACTTCTCGTAGAAGAGCGGGTCGTCCGGGATGTGCATCTTGCGGTACTTGCCAAGGTAGCGACCATCGGCGTCGAGGACGGCGGCAGTGTTGTGGTAGAGGCCCTCGGCCCGCTTTTCAAAGAGGCTGGCGATGATCACCACGCCGAGCTCGCGGGCCAGGGCGCCCATGGCGTCGCTGCTCGGGCCGGGCACGGGCTCGGCCAGCCCAAAGTTGGCGTGCTCCTCACTCTGGCAAAAGTAGAGCGAGCGGAAGAGCTCGGGCAGGCAGACCACCTGCGCGCCCGCAGCGGCGGCCTCGCGCACGCCGGCGACGGCGCGGGCCATATTCTCATCCGGGTCGGCCGTGCAGCGCATCTGCACCAGGCCCACATTGATCACGCGCTTGCTGCTCATTGCTCTCCTCGGCGTGGCCTCCGGGGGCCTACCGTTTGTCGTTCCGGGGGTATCATACCACGGCTGATCGGCGTTTCCGTGCGCGGGGAGTGTAAGGGCGGACAGAACGTCTGGTTGGAGTCGCGGTTCACGGTGTTGGGACAAGCTGCTGGCCCGTACCCCCACCTTCGCGGGGGCAGGCGCGGGGGCATCCCGTCCTGGACGCCCGCCTGCGCGGGCGTGACCGAAGCGCGCCGGGGTGTCGTTCCCGCGAAAGCGGGAACCCAGCCTCCCACCTTCGCGGGGGCAGGCCCCCCGCCTGCGCGGGGGCAGGCCCGCCTGCGCGGGGGTGACCGAAGCGCGCCGGGGCGCGGCCTGCCATATCGGCTATAATAGCCGGAACACCCCACCGCCCCGCAGGAGGAGCTCATGCGCGTGATCGAGACGCGAGTCTATCGCGGGCCGAATCTCTACGGCTACCGCCCGGTCGTTCGCATTACGCTGGACCTTGAGGAGCTCGAGGCGTACAACTCCGCCACGCTTCCCGACTTCACCGACCGGCTCGTCGAGCTCATCCCCACGTTGCACGAGCATGGCTGCTCCTATGGCGAGCCCGGCGGCTTCATCCGCCGTCTGCGCGAGGGTACCTGGGTGGGCCATATCGTCGAGCATATTGCCCTGGAGCTCCAGTGCCTCGCCGGCACCGAGGTGACCTACGGGAAGACCCGCTCCGTCCCTGGCCAGCCCGGCGTCTACTATGTGATCTACTCCTACCAGGAGGAGCGCCTGGGCCTGGAGGCTGGTGAGCTTGCGATGCGTCTCGTGCGCTGGCTCATCCCCGCCGAGCTTCCCAGTGCCCTCCAGGGCGCTGAGCGCGCCAGCTTCGATTTCATCGCTGCCCGCGATGACCTGATCAGCCGCGCCCAGGATATGGTCCTTGGCCCCACCACCGCTTCGATCGTCGCCGAGGCGAAGAAGCGCGGCATTCCCGCCATTCGCCTCGATGAGCACAGCCTCGTGCAGCTCGGCTACGGCAAGTACCAGCAGCGCATCCGCGCCTCCGTCACCGGGAAGACGAGCAATATCGCCGTTGAGACCGCCTCCGACAAGGAGCTCACCATCCGGCTGCTCGCCGATGTGGGCGTCCCCGTGCCCCGGCACTACCTCGTGCGCAGCGCCGAGGAGGCCGCCGCCGCCGCCGAGCGCCTTGGCTTTCCGCTCGTGGTGAAGCCCCTCGATGTGAGCCACGGCCGGGGCGTGAGCCTGAACCTTAACTCGGTAGAAGAGGTGGTGGCCGCGTTCCACATCGCCAGCGAGTATACCTCGGCTGTGCTCGTTGAGACCTTTCTCCAGGGGAAAGACTACCGCGTGCTGGTGATCGGCGGCGAGGTGGTGGCCGTGGCCGAGCGTGTGCCAGCCCACGTGGTGGGTGATGGCATCCACACTATCGCCGAGCTGATCGAGATCGTCAATCGTGACCCGCGCCGTGGCTTCGGCCACGAGAAGGTGCTAACCAAGATCCGGCTCACCCACCAGAGCGAGTTGCTCCTCCAGCGGGCCGGCTACACCACCGCCACAGTGCTCAAGCCCGGCGAGATCTTCGCCCTCGCCGCAACGGCTAATCTCTCCACCGGCGGCACCGCAATCGACCGGACCCACGAGATCAGCTATGAGACCCGCGAGATCGCCCGCCGCGCCGCCCACGTGATCGGCCTCGATGTCGCCGGGATCGATATCATCACCCCCGATATCAGCCGCCCCCTGCGCGAGGTCGGCGGCGGGATCGTCGAGGTTAACGCCGGCCCCGGCTTCCGCATGCACCTCCAGCCCTCCGAGGGCACCCCCCGCAACGTCGCTCGCCACGTGGTAGATATGCTCTTCCCCCGTGGCCAGCCCGCCCGCATCCCGATCCTTAGTGTGACCGGCACCAATGGGAAGACCACAACGGCCCGTATGGTGGCTCATATCCTCAAGCTCAGCGGCCAGCGCGTGGGGCTCACCACCACCGACGGAATCTACATCGACGGCGAACTCTACATGAAAGGCGACATGACGGGCCCCTGGTCCGCGCGCATGGTGCTGAAGGACCCCACGGTGGACGCGGCGGTGCTGGAGACGGCCCGTGGCGGGATCCTGCGCGAGGGCCTCGGCTTCGACCGCTGCGACGTGGGGTGTGTGCTCAATATCTCCAACGACCACCTCGGGCTCCGGGGCGTCAACTCGCTGGAGGAGCTCGCCGAGGTCAAGGCGCTGGTGGTGGAGGTGGTGCGCGATGATGGGAGCAGTGTGCTCAACGCCGATGATCCGCTCGTGGCCGGGATGGCTGAACGCGCGGAGGGGCGGATCATCTACTTCAGCATGCACGGCGGCGAGAGCGCCAGCCCCCTTGTACGTGAGCATATCGCGGCGGGCGGTTGCGCCGTGGTGCTCCAGCCTGGCGTGCGCGGCGAGATGATCGCAATCTACGACGATGAGCAGTACATCCCGCTGCTCTGGACGCATCTGATCCCCGCTACCCTGGAAGGCAAGGCCCGCCATAATGTGGCCAACGCCCTCGCCGCTACCGCCATGGCCTACGCCCACGGTGTGAGCGTGGAGAACATTCGCCAGGGGTTGCGCACCTTCACGACCACCTTCTACCAGGCGCCCGGAAGGCTCAATATCTTCGATGAGCACCCCTTCCGCGTGCTGGTAGACTACGGCCACAACCCGGCTGCCTTCCAGGCCATGCGTGATCTGGTGGAGCGCCTGCGCCCTAGCTACCCCCGGGTGATCGGCATGGTCAGCGCCCCGGGCGACCGGCGCGACCAGGATCTCGCTGAGGTCGGCGCGATCGCCGGCACGATGTTCGACCTGCTCATCCTCAAGGAGGACGACGACCGGCGTGGGCGCCCCGAAGGTGCGATCGCTGCAATCCTCCGCGAGGCTGCCATCGGCGCTGGCATGGCCCCCGACCGGATCGTGACGGTGCTCAACGAGCTGGAGGCAACCCGCTACGCCCTTAGCACTGCCCGCCCCGGCGACCTGGTGGTGCTCTTTGCAGACAATATTACGGGCGTCTGGAAAGAGGTCATCTACTGGGGCAAAGATGGGCGCTAGGCCGCCGTTTGCGGGCGCTACCCCAACCACCTCGTTCGATCTGCTCCTTGCGGTGGGGGTGGCCCTGGGCCTGCCCTGGCTGAACCTGGCACTGCCGCGCGCCACCGGTGGCGCTCTCGCCAGCCTGATCGTCTACTACGGGCTCTGCGGCGCGCTACTCTACCGCTGGCGCCTGGGCAGTCTTGACTACGGTCGTCCGCGCCGCTGGCCCTGGGCCTGGTTCGGCGTTGGCATAGCGCTGGCGGCTCGTGCTGCTGGCGCGCTACTCGATCGTGCCGTACCTCTAATGCCCCGTTCGCCTTGATACATCGGTATCGGCCCTGGCCTTCTCCACCTCGCGGCATCCCGCCCATAGCAGGAGCACCCATCGCATGACCGAGGCTCACCGCTATCCCCGCCCTCAGCTCGAGCGCAAGGAGTGGCTCTCACTGAACGGTCTCTGGGAGTTCGCCCTCGACCCGCAAGCCCGCTGGCGCAGCCCTCACCAGGTTCAATGGCAGACGACGATTCGCGTTCCCTTTGCCCCGGAGACGCCCGCGAGCGGGGTGGCCGACACCGGGTTCTACCGGGCCTGCTGGTATCGGCGCAGCTTCGAGGCGCCCGCCCTCGCTCCAGGCGACCGGCTCATCCTCCATTTCGGCGCCGTGGACGACAGTGCTACCGTCTGGCTGAATGATCGGCTGGTTGCTCATCACGAGGGCGGCTACACCCCCTTCCACGTCGATGTCACCGAGGAAGTACAGGCGGGTGGCCCCCAGATCCTGGTGGTGCGCGCCGAGGACGATCCCCACGACCTCGCCAAGCCGCGCGGCAAGCAGGACTGGCTGCTCGAACCGCACGGGATCTGGTACCCGCGTACCACCGGCATCTGGCAGACCGTCTGGTGTGAACGGATCGGGGCCACCGCGATCGGCGCCCTACGCTGGACCCCTAGCCTTACCAACTGGTCGATCAGGCTCGACGCAACCCTCAACGGCCAGCCGCGCGAGAACCTGCGCCTGCGCGTCACGCTTCACGTGGGCAGCGTGCTGCTCGCCGACGATACCTACCAGGTGGTGGCCGACGAGGTGCACCGCCAGATCGCCCTCTCCGACCCCGGGATCGACGACTACCGCAACGAGTTGCTCTGGAGTCCCCAGCAGCCCACGCTCATCCGCGCCCGCCTCCAGCTCTGGGCCGGCCGGGGGGAGCTGCTGGACGATGTAACAAGCTACACCGCCCTGCGCCAGGTAGCTGTGCAGGGCGACCGCTTCCTCCTCAATGGCCGGCCGTACGATCTGCGTCTCGTGCTCGATCAGGGCTACTGGCCCGAGAGCGGCCTGACGGCCCCCAGCGACGCCGCCCTGCAGCGAGATATCGAGCTTGTCAAGGCGATGGGCTTCAACGGCGTGCGCAAGCACCAGAAGATCGAGGACCCGCGCTTCCTCTACCACGCCGACCGGATGGGTTTGCTCGTCTGGGAGGAGATGCCGAGCGCCTATCGCTTTACGCCGCGCTCCGCCGAGCGGCTCACTGTCGAGTGGATGCGCGTCCTGGAGCGCGACTACAGCCACCCCTGCATTGTGGCCTGGGTCCCCTTCAACGAGTCCTGGGGCGTCCCCGATCTGCCGGAGAACCCGGCACAGCGCCACTACGTACAGGCGCTGTACCATCTGACGAAGACGATCGACCCGACCAGGCCGGTGGTTGGGAATGATGGATGGGAGAGTCTCGCCACCGACATCATCGGCATCCACGACTACGACGCGCAGCCTGAGCGGATCGCCCAGCGCTACCACTCCGAGGAGGTGATCGGGCGGCTCTTCAGCCGTGAGCGTCCCGGCGGGCGGCTCCTCACGCTCGATGGCCACCCGCATGCCGGCCAGCCGATCATGCTCACCGAGTTCGGCGGGATCGCCTTCTCACCCGACGTCGAGCAGACCTGGGGCTATACCCGCTCCGCGAGTGCCGAGGAGTTCGCCCGGCACTATAGCGTGCTGCTGGAGACCGTTCGCTCGCTCAAGTTGCTCGCCGGCTTCTGCTACACCCAGCTCACCGATACCTACCAGGAGGCCAACGGGCTGCTCTACGCCGACCGAACCCCGAAGATCCCGATCGAGGTGATCCATGCCGCCACCCGTGGCCCCCGCACGGCCCGCGAGCTACAGCGCGAACGCGAGTGGAAGGCGCGCATGCTCAAGTTCCAGCAGGACCAGCACACGCATGATGAGGGGCTGCCTGTGAGCGAGGAGGGGTAGGAAGAGGAGCGGCCGGGCGTTTTCTGGACAGCCTGGCGGAGGCTACGAACGGTCCCGAGGCGGTGCTGGCCACCGCTCAGGACTTCCGCGCCGCCAGCAGTGCGATGGCCGTAAGCGTAGCGGCAGAAACCACCGCTATGGGCGCTTCGGCACGAAGCGAGCCATGATCACGCCTACTTCGTAGAGCAGATACATGGGGATGGCGAGGAGCGCGAGGTTGATCGGGTCGCCGGTGGGGGTGATCAGCGCGGCAATGATCACGACGGCCACAAGGGCGAAACGGCGATACTTGCCGAGTTGGGCCGCAGTGACAACGCCGAGGAAGGCGAGCACGTAGATGATCACCGGCAGCTCGAAGACCACACCGTTCACGAGCAACAGCGTGGTGACTGTGCTGAGAAAGTCGGAGAGCGTGGGCTGGGCCTGGATGAGCTCCGAGCCGGAGAAACCGATCAGGAAGCGGATGGCCGTCGGGACGGTGATGAACCAGCCGAAGATCAGCCCGGCAGCGAAGAAGCAGGTCACAAAGGGCAGCGAGAGGAAGAGCACCCGCCGCTCTTTGTCGGTCAGGCCAGGGACGATGAAGGCGAGCAGCTGGTAGACGATCACCGGCATGGCCAGGATCACGCCCACTACGAGCGCCACACTCATAAACTGGCTGAACTGCTCGGCCGTATTGACGGCCTGGATGGGCGCGTAGTTCGCGTTGATCGGCGCGAAGGTGCGGATGATGATATCGATCAGCCGCACGGGGCCGTTGGGCAACACGAGGACCACGCCAACGATCAGGCCGAGTATGACACCGATCCCGGCGCGGACGAGGCGTGTGCGCAACTCGATGAGATGCTCGATCAGCGTCATCGAGCGCTCATCATCGGGCGCAGGTGTAGCGGGGCGCGACTCCTGAGTGATCACCGCGACATCGTCTCCTGCTCTCGGGGCTGTGAGGGTGGCTGCCAGTCGGGGCCAAGAATGCCGCGCGCCTGCAGTTCACCCACGAGGGCCTGCAAGTCGGCCGTGAGGCTCTGTAGCTGCCGCAGCAGGCGCGCCCGCTCATCCTCGGCCAGGTCGGCCGGGCCGCCCGTGGTCGGGGGCTCCGCCGGCGCGGGGATGTCATCGGGCGGTGGCGCGTCGTGGAGTCGCTGGCGGCGCTCGGCAAGGTAGGCGGCCCGCGCATCTTGCGCGGGGGCCGGGCTCAGCACATCGGTCGGTTCGGTGGCCGCCAGGCGGTTTGGCCGCGCGCTGGCGGGGACCGTCTGCGCGGCGGGCTGGGGCGTGAGCGCGTCCGGCTCTGGGGTGGCTGCTAGCGCGGGCGGCTCGCCGGGAGTGGCACTGGCTTCGGGCGCGAGCCAGGACCCGGCCCCATCGGGGCCTGGCAGCGGATCGGGCTGCGAGGGGGCCACGACGGGCGTGGCCTCTGCCGAGGCTCCGGCCGAAGCTGAGGCCCCCTCGGCGCCGGCCAGATCGGCGGGTGACCCAGCCGGCGACGAATCCGCGCCATTGGGGCGCTGACCGGCTGGCCTCGTATCCTTCAGGCCAGCCTTTAGATCGAGCATCGGGCGCAAATCCTCGCGGATCGCGTTGACATCGGCAGAGATATCGAGGTCGCGGCGGGTGCGGACGAGCTCGTCCCGCAGGCTGGCGATCTCACGTTCGAACTCGCTGCGCACATCATTGATCATCCGCAGTTCAGGCGACTGCTGCTGCCATGCCAGGAAGCGTGCCACCTGCTGGCCGATAAAGCGCCCCACTTCAGGCAGGCGCTCAGGGCCAAAGATCACCAGCGCCAGACCGGCGATCAGCAGAAACTCGAAGATGTGGATATTGAAGATTTCCATGCCTCTACCCGCAGCGCGCCATGCCCGCCCCTTCATCTTACCACGTTCAGCGCCGAGTCGGGTGGCCTGTGCCTTTGGCCAGGGCGAGGCCGTCCAGGGGGGGGGCGGCGAAATGGCCGCGCGCTGCTATCGTGCGCGTACGATCCCTGTGCTGCAAGGAGTTACCGTGACTGTGCCGCGCACGACCTTCGTGTCCGCCCACGAGGCCGCGGGCGTCGCGCCTGATCCCCCATCGGACGCGGGTGCGCTCCCCTCGTTCGACGAACTGGTGCGCTGCTACCAGCGCCAGGTGCTCGCCATCGCCTACCGCATCCTCGGCAACTGGCAGGACGCGGAGGATCTGGCCCAGGAGGCCCTGCTCAAGGCTTACCTGCGCCTGGGTGATCTGGCGAACCCCGCGGCCCTTGGCCCCTGGCTGCGCCGGTTGACCGTGAACGCCTGCCTCGACGCGATCGCACGTCGCCAGCGCCGCCCGGCCACCGTCCCGCTGAGTGCCCCCGACGACCAGGAACTTCCAGCGCCAGAGCAAGCCCTGGCGGTGAGCTCGGCGGAGGATGCGGCGGTACGGGCCGAGGAATGGCGCGACCTTCGGGCCACCCTGGCGCGGCTCGATCCCGGGGCTCGGGAGGCCCTGGTGCTGCGAGAGTTTTACGGCTACTCCTACGCCGAGATCGCCGCGATGCTTGGCCTGGGCCTCAGCGCCGTCAAGATGCGCGTTCATCGCGCCCGCCACGCCGTCCAGCGGGCCATGGGTCCTGGCTGAGGTTCAAGAACTGCCAGCTCCATAGCTGCGAAAGCGCCGGTAGCGAATCACCCGTGGTCGTGGCTTACGGTACCCTTCACTACCGCCTTTGGCCGCTTCCGGGCGCGTGACAATAGGCCACGAGCACACGCTCCTGCAGCGCTGGCTCACGCCTCTCTTGAGACCGGCTCGCTCGCGGCGGTGTCTACCCCATCAGCTGGCGGTACCGCGTGGGGTAGTGGGGGCGGCTCCTGGGGCGGCTCATAGCCGGGCTCGGATTCGGGGGGGCGCGCGACACCCTGGTGCCGCAGCCGCGCCGGCAGCACCCCCGCAGGCTGCGGCGGGTCGCTCAGGCGACCGTAGAGGTAGGCGAACACATCGCGCGACACCGCGCCCATGGGCGCCGAAAGGATCGCGCCGAGTACGCCGAACGCTTGCGAGCAGACCACGAGCAGCACCATGAGCACCGCCGGGTGCAGGCCCACACTATCGCCGACGATCCGTGGCACGAGAAAATTGTTCTCCAGCTGCTGAATCGCCACATAGAGCGCCAGGACCGCCAGGCCAGTCGTGGGACCATCAACGAAACCGAGCGCAATCGCGGGGATGGAGCCGAGGATGGGGCCGATAATCGGCACGAGCTCGGTGATACCTGCGATCACCGCGAGCAGGAGCACATAGGGCACCTCCAGCCCGAGCAGGTTCAGCACCGTGAGGCCCACGCCCGCTGCGGTACCCACAGCCAGGCCGAGGATCAACTGCCCACGGAGGTAGCCGCTAAAATCGTGGTCGATGATTGTCACCACCGACCAGAAATCGGCCCGGAGCCAGTGCGGGAGCGCCCGGTCGAGCGTATCGCGACCGGCCCGCTGGTCCATCAGCACATAGAAAAGCCAGAAGGGGATCAGGAAAAACCCCAGCAGGAACGAGACGGTGTTGGCCACCGAGAGCACGCTGGTGAGCAGAAAGGTGCCGATCCCCCGCAGATAGGTGGTAAAGTTGGTCTGCACCGTGTTTACAGCCTGGCTCACGATGCTCGCCACACTCGTCTGCACCTGCTCACGCATATCGGCGGGCAGATTGGCGAGGATCTGCTCGTACTCAGCCACGCCCATATTTACCCAGCGCTGCACCGTCGGGATATCGGGGAGGGCCCGCAGCAACTGCCCCACCTGTTGCACTAGGGGCGGCACGAGAAAGGCGAAAAAGGTGATCACCAGGGCGAGCACCAGCACATAGACGACGAGGATCGCGGCCCAGCGCGGCATACGACTTTCGAGCCGGTTGACGAGCGGCAGGAAGAGGTAGGCGAGCACGGCGCCGAGGATAAAAGGCGTGAGGGCTGAACGGGCTTGCCAGAGTAGCCAGCCCACCCCGTAGAGCGCGGCGAACACCAGGGCCCAGCGCGCAATGCGCCGCGGCTCCAGCCAGAAGGGTTTATTGACCATATCCTGATAGCATACAGAGGCCGTCCGGCGGCGTCTTCAGAGCACCCGGACCCGTTGGAGTGGAGAAGAGGCGCCCCGGTGGGTAGAGCCGCCCCGGTGGGTAGAGCCGACCCAGGGGGTAGAGCCGCCTCCCTGGGGCGGCTCTACCGCCGCGCGATCGGTATGGTGCGCCACTAGCGATCCTCGCGCCCATTCAGCACAGCGACCGTCAGCATGACTGCCGTATGCTCACCGATATTCGCCCAGCTATGGGCGACATCATCACGGTAGAAGAGCGTGTCGCCCGCGCGCAGCTCGTACTCTTCCTCGCCTAGATTATAGCGGATCGTGCCTTCGATGACGAGCAGCATCTGGCTGCCACGGCTGGAGAAGCCCTGCTGGCCGCTTCCCGGCCGTGCCTCGATCAGGCGGGCCTCCAGATCGCTGTTCGGCGGGAGCAGGGCATACACCTGCACCGGTGCATCGTCCAGGCTCAGGCGCACCCGCTCGTTGCCCCGCACAACCTGCCCTACCTGCTGGCTGTCCTCGCCTTCAAAGAAGTGCGTCATCTGCACGCTGAAGAACTGCGCCAGCTTGCGCAGGTTGGCCACCGAGATGTTCACTTTATCGCGCTCGAGGCGACTCAAGAAGGAGGGCGTTAGCCCCGAGCCCTCGGAGACTTCCTGCAAAGTCAGCCCGCGCTCCTGGCGCAGGCGACCGATCTTTTGCCCGAGTGACATAGCCCTACGCCTTCTGCGATCCGCCCCCGCCCCCCGGTGCCTGGTTGATTACCAGCCGCTCGCCCTGCGCATAACAAGAGGCCGGGGTTGGTTCGCCCCCTGGTTGCATTCGCCCACTATTTGTATTATACGCCAAACGACTCGTTATTGTCAAGGCTGTGCACACCTTCGGCACAGTGCTGGTTTTGCGCGTTCTGATGGCATCCGTCGGTGTTGGACAACCATATTCTTGCACATCTCGGTCTGAGAATTTTTTCACTATACGTAACCTGCTACTCACACACCCCGGCGAGGGTACGGCATGCGCCAGAGCGCTTCGGGGGCGCCGGGTGCCAGCAGCCCTGATGGCCTGCCCCCGCCTTAGACCTGCCGGTCGCGGCGGCGCAGCAGCCAGGCGGTAATGGCGAGGCAGGCGACGGCGTAGATCAGCAGGGCGGCCCAGCGGCTCAGGAGGTGCGCGGTCGTATGGCTGAAGGCGGCCTCGCCTTCGAGGAACCCCGGCGTGCAACCGGCAGGCACACCACCCCGGTCGTCGGTGTTGGGCAGGTTACAGAGGGCGTTGAGATCCAGGCTCGTGCCCAGGGCATCCATCGACCAGCGGCTGATGGTGAGCCAGGAGAGCGGTGTGGCCACGCCCTCGATCGTAAAGATCAGGCCCGCGAAGAGGATCTGGGGAATGAGTGCCAGGGGCACGATGCTGATCGCCCGATCGGCGCTACTCGACGCTGCGCTGATCGCCAGCCCCAGCGCCATGCCCGCCAGCGAGGTCAAAAGCAGGGTGATGAAGGTCTCCAGCAGCGGTGGGAGCAGCAGGCCTGTGTCGGCGGGGAAGCGCACCCGCAGCGCGAGCATGCCCAGCAGCACCACCGTCTGCACGAGCACAAGCAGGCTGAGCACCACCACCTTGGAGGCCAGGTAGGGGCCGATCTTGAGGTTCACCAGGCGCTCGCGCTGGAAGATCGGGAGCTCCTTGACGATCTCGCGGGCGGCGTTGATGATCCCGAACCAGACGCTCACGGTGGCGAGCATGAAGAGGACCTTCTTGGCCTCGCCTCGTTGTAACAGCCCCTCGGCCTGGGCCCCGGTGAGCGCGTCGCCACGGGCAACCAGCAGGAGCAGGAGCGCGATGATCGGCGCCTGGAGGAGCAGGATCAGCAGGTTGCGTCGATCCTGTAGCGTCAGGTCGAGGTAGCGCCGTGCCAGGATGCCGAGCTGGCGTAGTGGCGAGACGGTGGAGGCTCGGCCGGGGAGCGTGGCGCTGGCGTTGCCCTGTACCACCGGCGCGGGCGGAGCTTCGGCCAGGCGCTCGACGACGTAGCGCTGGTACTGGGGCGAGGCGCGGTACTTCAGCTCCCAGAGTTCGGCCAGCGCGGGCGGGGCCGCTTTGCCTGCGCCATCTGGCCCTCTGGTCGCGGCCCAGCGATCATATTCGGCCTTGAGATCCCGCTGGACGATCGGGCTCGCCGGGTCGCCGGGACCCTCCAGCTTGGTGTAGATATCGGCGAAGTCGCCGCTGGTCACATTGAAGAACTCAAGAGCCTCGCGCGGTGGGCCGAAGTAGACCATCCGGCCAGCGGCCATGAAGGCGACATGGTCGCAGACACTGATATTGGCTGTGGCGTGGGTGACGAGCACGACCGTGCGGCCGCTGTCGGCGAGGCGGCGGAGGGTATACATCATCTTCTTCTCGAGGCCGGGGTCCAGGCCCGAGGTGGGCTCATCGAGGAAGAAGAGGCTGGGGTCGGCCAGGAGTTCGGCGCCGATACTCACGCGCTTGCGCTGGCCACCCGAGAGCGTCTCGACGAGCTTGTCACGGTGGGGGGCCATCTCGACATCATCGAGCACGCGGGCAATCCGGGCGGCGATCTCGGGCTCGGCGGTATCGGCTGGCAGGCGCAGGCGGGCCGCGTAGCCGAGGGCGCGTTCCACGGGCAAGGTGCGGTGAAGGATGTCGTCCTGGGGCACGTAGCCGAGCACGGTGCGGTAGTTGTCGAAGTTGCGGTAGAAGTCGTCGCCGCCCACGAGCACCTGGCCAGAGGTGGCGGGCGCGTAGCCGCAGAGGGCCTTCATCAGGGTGCTCTTGCCGGTGCCCGAACCGCCCACCAGGGCCACGAACTCGCGGGGGGCGATGCTCAGCGATACGTCGTTGAGGATCACCCGGGCGCGGCCGTCGCGGCGCACCTGGCGCGTGAGGCCACGGGCGTCGATCCGCAGCGCCCCTCGCTGGTCGTACTGGTCGAGGCTGGCGACGTTGTAGACGAGCTTGAAGGCTCCGATCTGGATCACATCACCGGCTCGCAGGGTGTGCGGGCCGCTCAGGCGCTGGCCATTGACGAAGGTGCCATTGGTAGAGCCGGCGTCGCGGAGGACGGCCCCGCCCTGAGTCCGGTCGATCTGGGCATGGAAGCGCGAGACCTGGGGGTTGTCGAGCACGATATCGCAGCCGGCGCGGCCGATGGTTATCTGCTGGTCGCTCGGGTCGAGCGGGTAGCTCCGGGGCGCCTGCCCGCCCTGGGTGGCGCGGGCGGCACTCGGATCGCGAAAGGTGAGTGTTACAAAGCTGCCCGTGGCTGGGTCACCGATGCGGATCACGTCGCCGTCGGCCAGATCGTGGCTCGGCACACGGCGGCCCTCGAAGAGTAGCCCGTTCGTCGAGCCCACGTCTACGATCCGGTAGCCCGCCACGCCTGGCTCCACACGGGCGTGGCGCCCGGAGACGAAGCGTGAGGCCAGTACGATGTCGTTGTCGGGGGCCCGGCCGATGCTCAGGGCGCTGCCTGCCAGCGGAACCACGCGCCAGCCCGCATCCTCCTGGACCTCCAGCAGCGGCCCGGCGCCCGGCGGCGTGAGCACCGTCGGCGCCGCGCTCACAACAGCCGGTGGGGGAGGCTGGGGGCGGCCGCAGCGGGTACAGAAGCGGGCGTCGGGGCGGGAGAGCGGCGCCTGGCAGTGGGCGCAGCGGGCAGTGGAGGGAGTGGACACGCCGGGGTCTCCTGGGGTGTAGGACAATCGCGCTGTGTTATAATCTGGCCAGCCAGAGTATAGCATCTCGCGCCGGTTCGCATCCTTTCGCCGCTTCGGTTCGTCCTATGCACAGTCACGGGGCGGCCCGGCCCACCCTCCAGGCCCCCTGTTCCCTGTATCCTTGAGCGGAGCGTACCTTGACTTTCCAGGGATCGCGGGCCTGCCAGGCTTGTGGCGCGCCGCTCGCCCCCGCTGCCCGCTACTGTACCCGTTGTGGCGCGGCCGCACCCGACATCCTGGCCGAGGAGGTGATGCTCCCCGGCAGTAAGCGCCTGCGGCTCTCCGCCGATACGTTGAGCCTGCGCGAGTTGCTCGCCGTGGTTGAGTCGGGGGTGTTTTACTGGCGCCAGCGCCTGGAGCGCGCCGAGGGTGTGGCGCGCGAGCAGGCGGCCGCCGCGATCAAGGATCTCTCGCAGATCCTTGATAGCCTGGCGACCCAGATCGCTCAGGGCCGCGAGAGTGTGCGGGTGACGAGCCGCCTGCCTGCGTTGCGGGCGAGTGCGCTGGCCTGCGGTGTATGTGGTCGTGGCAACCGCGCCGAGGCGAAGTACTGCGTCGCCTGTGGCGCGCCGCTCCGGCCCGGCCTGCGCCCCCAGAGTCGTCGCCCGCCGCCGATCGCGCTGGCGGTGGCCGCCCGTAGCGATATCGGCCGTGCCAGGCCCCTGAACGAGGATACGGTCTATGCCGGCGAGTTCAGCACTAGCGACGGTGTGGTCGCTACCCTGCTGCTCGTGGCCGACGGTATGGGTGGAGCCCAGGCCGGCGAGGTGGCCTCTGCCCTCGCCGTCGAGACGCTGAAGGCCGAGCTCACTGCGGCACTCAGCGCCGGTTGGCCCGATGCCGACGAGGATTGGCACGCTCTGTTGCGCCAGGCGGTGCTGGCGGCGAACCGTCGCGTCTTCGAGCAGGCCCAGGCCGAAGTCTCCCGGCGCGGTATGGGCACCACCCTCACGGTTGCCCTGGTGGCAGGCTCGCGGGCCCACCTTGCCCACGTAGGCGACAGCCGCGCCTACCTGATCAATGCCGCTGGCGTGGGTGGCGAGGGCATGACCGTTGCCCAGTTGACCACCGATCATACGATCGTCGCGCGGCTGGTGGATATTGGCCAGCTCACCCCCGATCAGGCCCGTACGCACCCCCAGCGCCATATGGTCTATCGTTCGCTCGGCACCGATCCGACCACCGATGTGGACACGTTGAGCCAGGCCCTCGCCCCCGGCGATCGGCTGCTGCTCTGCTCCGATGGGCTCGCTACGTACCTCGACGACGCCGAACTAGCGCAGATTGTGCTGGAGGAGCCGCATGCCGATCAAGCCTGCGAGCGGCTGGTGGGCCTGGCGAACCAGCGCGGTGGCGCCGACAATATTAGCGTGGTGATCGCCCGCGTACGCTAACATCCCCCCACAGGGAGCGCGCCATGCCTCGCTGTTCCGCCTGCGGCAAGGAGAACCAGAGCGCCGCCCGTTTTTGCTCGAACTGCGCCACGCCGCTGGGTGTCTACCGCCCCAGCGACGCGGACCGTGCCTGGCTCGCCGCAAGCCTGGCCGACTATGGCGGCAGCCCGGCCCCAACTCCCGCCGCATCTGGCCCGCTGCCCGAGGAGGAGACGATGGACCCACACGCCCCGACTCTGTTTGCTGGCCGCTACGAACTGCCCGCTGGCGATGCCAACGGCCCTGTGATCGTGGTCGATACCGCGCCCTGGCGCCGCTGCTGGGCCTGTGGCTCGACGGCGAACGAGGCCGGTGAGGCTTTCTGTATCGATTGTGGCGCCGCTCTCGCTCCACGCAGCTACCGTGGCGCGATCACCCCCAGCGCCGAGCCCGCCGGCCCCGCGCTGATCCCCACCGTGAGCGACGAGGCCGCGCGCGCTCTCCTTCCAGAGCTCTGGGAGCAGGTCGAGCAGGATGGCCGTACCCTCACGATCATCCACGACAGTGGCCGTACCCCGATCGCCCCGCCCCTGGATGAGACCGCCGCCCTCGCGGTGGGCGCCGGGCTGGCTCGCCTGCTCGCCGCGCTTCACGCCCAGGGTCTGGCTCTCGGCACGCTGGACCCGGGCGATCTCGAGCCGCTGCCGGGGGGCGGAGCCCGCCTGCGCGATGCCCCCGCGCTGCGCCGGGTGGCTGAGGGCGAGCGGTCCGCCGCCGCCCAGGCCGACCTGATGGCCCTCGCCGAGCTCCTTGAGCAACTGACTGCCACGCCGCGCACCACCCAGCGCCTCAGCGAGGACGAGGCCGCCGAGGCGATAGAGACTGCCGCAGAGCCGGCGGGCCTTGCCACCGTGCTGCGCGAGGTGCGCACCGGCGCCTTCGCCAGTGCCGAGCAGCTCGCTACCCGGCTCGAAGCGGCGCTCGCCGAGCGTACCCACCCCGTCGCCCTGCGCCAGATCGTCGGTGCCGCCACCGACACCGGGATCGTCCGCGAGCACAACGAAGATAGTTACCTGACACTCCAGCTCGGTCTCAACAACAACAACCGCCCGCAGGCCTGGGGCATTTATATCGTCTCCGACGGCATGGGTGGCCACGCCGCCGGCGAAGTGGCCAGCGGGCTCGCCATCCGCAGTTCCGCCGACCTGCTGCTCAGCGAGTATCTGGCGCGCGCCGTGCAGCCCGACGCTACCTACAGCGAGGCGGAGGCTCGCGATCTCGTCCATCGCGCTATTCTCCGCGCGAATGAGGCGATCATCAACGAGGGCAAGGCCCAGGGCAATGATATGGGCGCTACGCTCACGATGGCCCTCGTCGTTGGTGACCGGGTGACGGTCGGCAATGTTGGCGATAGCCGCACCTACCTGCTCCGCGAGGGCAGGCTCGAGCGCATCAGCAAGGACCATTCGCTCGTCCAGCGCCTGGTCGATCTGGGGCAGATCACCGACGAGGAGCTCTACTCCCACCCCCAGCGCAACGCTGTGCTACGCTCGCTGGGCGACCGGGCCGAGGTCGAGGTAGATCTCTTCAACCTGCGGGTGCGCTCCGGCGATGCGCTCTTCCTCTGCTCCGATGGCCAGTGGGAGATGACCCGCGACGCCGAGATGGAGCGCCTGCTGACGAGCTCCGACGACCCCACTGCGGTATGCGAGGCCCTGGTGGCCGCCGCCAACCAGGCCGGTGGTGAGGACAATATCACCGCCGTGCTCGTGCGCTTCGAGTAGCCCTCCATGAACTGCCCCACCTGCAACGCCAGCGTCGCCCCCGGGGTGGCCTTCTGTCCAGAGTGCGGTACGCGCCTCCCGCTCGCCCCGGCCGGACTACGGCTGCTCCAGGGACGCTATGAGCTGATCCGCAAGCTCGGCCAGGGCGGGATGGGCTCGGTCTACCTCGCCAGCGATCGGCGCCTCAGCACGGCCCGCTGGGCGGTTAAGGAGCTCAGCGACGCTCAGATTACCAGCCCCTTGGAGCGCCAGCAGGCCGCCGAGGCCTTTAAGCACGAGGCGGAGTTGCTCGCCAGGCTGGCCCACCCCAATCTTCCCCGGGTGACCGACCACTTCACGGAGGACGGCAAGAGCTACCTGGTGATGGAGTTCGTTCCCGGCGAAACCCTTGGCGCCTATGCCCAGCGCCTTGGCCTGCCCCGCCCGCTCGCCGAGGTGCTCGGCTGGGCCGACCAGCTCTGTGAGGTGCTCGAGTACCTCCATCGCCAGACGCCGCCGGTGATCTTTCGCGACCTCAAGCCCGCCAATGTGATGCTTACCCCCGCTGGTACCCTCAAGCTGGTCGACTTCGGGATCGCCCGGCTCTTTAAGCCCGGCAAGGATCGGGATACGCAGGCCTACGGTACGATGGGCTACAGCGCGCCTGAGCAGTATGGCCGTGGACAGACCGACGCCCGCTCGGACGTTTTTAGCCTGGGGGTGCTGCTTCACCAGCTCCTCACCGGCCACGACCCGACCACCACGCCCTTCCGGCTTCCTCCCGCCGATGCCCTGAACCCGGCCCTGCCCGCGAATATCGCCGCCGCACTCGCCCGTGCCACCGCGCCCGACCCGGACCAGCGCTTCGCGAGCGTGGCCGAGTTGCGCCAGGCTCTGCGCAGCTCCGGCAACCTTGTGGCACGTGAGAGCGTCCAACTAGCGGTGCCACGCCCGGCGCCGCTGGAGGCTACCCCCTTTCAGCCCTCTGGCGGCCCGGCGAAGACGACCGGTATCGCGCTTACGGCGTTCTGGATGGGCGTGGTGAGCGTCGCCTGGATGGTCGTCGCGGTGGCACTCGTGGCTGCCGGCGCTATCACCGGCGACGCGGAGGAGATTCTCTCTGGCCTCGGGGCACTTCTGGCTCTCCCGCCCCTTATCTCAGGCCCGGCTGCGGCGATCCTCGGGGTCGTTGCGCTCTTCAGCCAGGCCACCGGAGCCACGACCCGGGGCCGCCGCGACGCCGCG
Source organism: Chloroflexi bacterium OHK40 (assembly GCA_004367505.1). Taxonomy (GTDB): domain Bacteria; phylum Chloroflexota; class Chloroflexia; order Chloroflexales; family Chloroflexaceae; genus OHK40. The sequence goes on from SFCB01000178.1 coordinate 20,670, forward strand.
ATCGGGGTCGCCACCGGTCTCGCCACGCTGTTGCTCTGCTGCGCCCTGCTCGCCGTCTTTCCAGAGAGCGAGCTGGAAGACGCTCGGCCCGCGCCCGTCGCGCGATTGTTGACCATGGAGGACCACGATGGCTGACGCCGTCACTCTGACGTGTAGCTGGGGCCGCCAGCCGCTCCCGGCCACGGGCGCACCCCAGCTAGGCTACCTGCTTGTGGAGGCCGCTCCTACCGCGCCCCCCGCCGTGGCTGTGCCACTCAACTTCTGCATGGTGCTCGACCACTCCGGTTCGATGCAGGGCGCCAAGCTCGAGAGCATGAAGGCCGCCACCAGGCGCCTGATCGAGACCCTCACCCCGCAGGATGTGGTCTCGATCGTCATTTTCGATGACACGGTGCAGACCCTCGTGCCCGCCACCCCCGCCACCGACACCGCCGCCCTGCTGGCCGCCGTCGATCAGATCGTCGAGTCTGGCGGCACTGCCATGTCGCTCGGTATGCAGGCGGGCCAGACGGAGCTGCAGAAGTACGCCGGCCCGGACCGGCTCAGCCATCTGCTGCTGCTCACCGATGGCCAGACCTGGGGCGACGAGGAGCTCTGCCGGACGATCGCGCGCAGCCTCGGCCAGGCAGGGGTGCGCATCACCGCTCTGGGCCTGGGCGCCGAGTGGAACGAGGCCCTGCTCGACGACCTGGCCGAAGCCACTGGCGGCACCTCCGACTACATCGCCGAGCCGTCGCAGATCGCCGGTTTCTTTCAGCGGGCCCTGCGCAGTGCTCAGGGGACGGCCGCCACCGAGGCCAGGCTCCTGCTACGCCTGGTGAAGGAGGCGACGCCCCGCGCCGTCCACCGCGCTACCCCTACCATCGCCAACCTCGGCTACCAGCCGATCGGCGATAGTGAGGTGGTCGTCAAGCTTGGCGACCTCGTGTTCGGCCAGGTGAACAGTGTGGTCGTCGAACTGATGCTCCCCGCTCGGACCGCCGGTTCCTTCCGGATGGCCCAGGCCGAGTTGCACTTTACCCCGGTGGGCCAGAGCGCCTCGCAGGTTGTCAAACAGGATGTGCTGCTGGCCTTCAGCGCCGACCCGGCGGCGCCGGCCCATGACCCCCGCGTGATGAACCTGGTTGAGAAGGTGACCGCCTTCAAGCTGCAAACCCGGGCACTTGCGGAGGCCGAGTTGGGCAACGTGGCCGGGGCGACCCAGAAGCTGCGCGCCGCTGCCACCCGCCTGCTCGACCTCGGCGAGCTTGAGCTGGCCGAGAAGACCCGTCAGCAGGCCGATCAGCTCGAGCAGGGCGCCGGACTCAGCGCGACCACCCAGAAAGAGCTTAAGTACGCCACCCGTCGGCTGACGCAGAAGCTGGAGGAGTAACAATGATCACCTGTCCCTCTTGTAGCGCCCAGAACGATCCGTCCAACCGCTTCTGCGACCAGTGCGGGACGCGGCTGGAGGCGCCAGCCACGGCGGCTACCGCTGCGCCCGACATGCCCACCATGGCTGCCCCCGCCTGCCCCAGCTGCGGGCAGACGGTCCTCCCGGGCGAGGCCTTCTGCGACAATTGCGGCGCCGACCTGAGCGCGCTGGCGGTGGCGCCGGCCAGCCCCGCCGTTGCACCGGAGGCGCCAACGGTCCTGGCGCAGCCCGCTACGGGCGGCCAGGCTGTTTGCACTGTCTGCGGCGCTGCCGTGCTGCCCGGCGAGGCTTTCTGCGACAACTGCGGCGCCGACCTCCGGACCCAGGCTGTGGGTGCCACCCCTGCCGCGCCAACCCTCGTTGAGGTAGCGCCAGAGGCTGCGGCAACGCCTGCCGCGCCCGACGACGCGACCATCCTCGCCACCCCACCGCCCGGCGAGGCGCCAGCCGCGCCTGACGACGCGACCATCCTCGCTACCCCGCCACCCGACGAGGCGACCCAGGGCGCGAGCGCCACCCCACCGACCACCCCGGCCGAGGCCAGCCACGATCCTGCGCCGGCCACGCCGGCTCCGCTCCCGCCGACCACCGTGGACTACGACGCGCAGAAAATCGCGATCGAGAGTGAGATCACCCGGCAGCGGCAGATCATCGCCCACTTCGAGCAGATGCAGGCCACCTTTGGGGCCGCCACCCCGGCCGCCGTC
>SFCB01000182.1 GCA_004367505.1 Chloroflexi bacterium OHK40
CCGCTGGCCCGATCACCATCACCGACGACCTTGGCCGCACGGTGCGTCTGGAGGCCGTGCCGCAGCGAGTTGTCTCGCTGGCGCCTTCCGTCACCGAGATTCTCTTCGCCGTGGGCGCCGGTCCGCAGGTGGTCGGCACCACGAGCTTTTGCAACTATCCGCCGGAAGCCGATGCTCTGCCCGAGATCGGCGGTTTCTCGGCGTCGTCGATCAGCATTGAGGCGATCGTTGGCCTGGAGCCCGACCTGGTGATTGCCGGTACGGCCCGCCAGGAGTCCGTCGCTGAGCAGCTCGATCAGCTCGGCGTGCCGGTGGCGGTACTTGCGCCCGATGGCTTCGAGGCGGTGTACGAGAGTATCCGGCAGGTGGGCACGCTCACCGGCCATCTAGAGGGGGCCGAGCAGGTTGTCGCGGCGATGCAGGAGCGGGTTGCGGCCGTGACCGATGTGGTCGCGACGATCCCGGACGCTGAGCGCCCGACGGTCTACTGGGAGGTGTTCAACGACCCACTGATGACGACGGGGCCGAACACCTTTATCGGCCAGATGATCGAGCTGGTCGGCGCGACCAACATCTTTGCCGACGCGAGCGAGGATTATCCGGCGATCAGTCCGGAGACGGTCTTCGAGCGCGATCCGTACGTGATTCTCGGGCCGGATAGCCAGGATGAGCTGTTGACGGTAGAGGCGCTGCGCGAGCGACCAGGCTGGGCCGATCTCCGGGCCGTGCGCGAGGGGCGAGTCTACACCCTGGATGGTGACATCGTGTCACGGCCCGGGCCGCGCCTCGCCGATGCGATCGAGTTGCTGGCGGCCACGCTCTACCCCGAGGTATTCAGCGCCGCGCCCACGGCAAGCTTCCCGCTCACCATCGAAAACTGCGGCATCACCCAGACCTACGCGCAGCCGCCGGAGCGGGCCGTGACAATGAACCAGCACGTTACCGAGGTGATGCTGGCGCTCGGCCTGGAGGATCGGATGGTAGGCACCGCCTATCTCGACGATGCCATCCTGCCCGAGTTCCAGGCGGCCTACGCCGCCATCCCGGTGCTGGCTGAGGAGTATCCCTCGCTGGAGGTACTGCTGGCCGCCCAGCCCGATTTCGTCTACGGTGGTTTCCGCAGCGCCTTCAGCGAGGATTCGGGCCGCACGCGCGAGGCCCTCGCCGCCGCTGGCGCCAACTCCTTCCTTTCGACGGAGTACTGCGCCGGAGGGCCGGTCACGATGGCGACAGTCTACGACGATATCCGGGCCATTGGCGCGATCTTCGGCGTACCCGACCGCGCCGAGGCGCTAGTGGGCGAGATGCAGGCCCAGATCGACGCCGTCGCGGCGAGCATTCCCGCCGGTGAGCCGCTGCGCGTCTTCGTCTACGACAGCGGCGAGGATGCGCCCTTTACCGCCGGGGGCAACGGGATCGCCAACGAGATTATCCGGCTCGCCGGGGGTGAGAATATTTTTGCCGATCTGGCGGACGAGTTCGGCGAGGTGAGCTGGGAGGAGGTTGCGGCCCGGGACCCCGAGGTGATCCTGATCTTCGACTACGGCGACACGAGCGTTGAGCAGAAACAGGCCTTCCTGCTCGGCAACCCGGCGCTGGCCGGCGTCAGCGCCATCCAGGACGAGCGTTTCGCCGTCTTGCCGCTCTCCAGCGTGGTGGCCGGTGTCCGCAACCCGACGGCGGTCGAGCAGGTGGCGCAAGCGCTCTACTCGGTGGTCGTCCGATGAGCCAGGCGGCTACGACCCGATCTGCGGTGGCCACCCGGCCGCTCGGCGCCTCGCCCCTGGGTTTTGGCGCGCTGCTGCTCGGGCTGACGGCGCTGCTGCTGCTGTCGGTTACGCTGGCGGTCATGATCGGTCCGGTGCCACTGGCGCCGGACCTCGTCTGGCGCGTGGCGCTACACCGGATCGCGCCCGGGCTGATCAGCCCCGATTGGGAGGCTTTCCAGCAGAACATCATCTGGGAGATCCGCTTCCCGCGCGTCCTGCTCGGCGGGCTGGTCGGAGGTGGCCTGGCCGTGGTGGGCGCGACAATGCAGGCGCTGGTGCGCAACCCACTGGCCGATCCCTACCTGCTCGGCGTGTCGTCCGGCGCGTCGCTCGGCGCGGTCGCAGTGATCCTCTTCGGGCTCAGTTGGTTCGGGGCCTTTTCCCTCTCGATCGCGGCCTTTCTCGGCGCGCTGCTCGCGTTCGGCGCCGTCTACGTGCTGGCGCAGCACGGCGGTCGGCTCACCACCGGGCGCTTGATCCTCGCCGGCGTCGCGGTCTCGTACGTCTTCGCCGCGCTGACCAACTTCCTGATCTACAACGCCGATGATGGCGAGGAGGTCAAGAGCGTGATCTTCTGGATGCTGGGTGGGCTGGGTGGGGCGCGCTGGGACTACCTGGGCCTCCCGGCGCTCGCGCTCCTGTTCGGCACGTTCTACCTCGTTGTGCAGGCCCGCTCGCTGAATGCGCTCAGCGTCGGCGAGGAGACGGCGGCAACGCTCGGCGTGGACACGAGTCGCTTCCGCCAGCAGATCTTCGCCCTGACCTCGCTGCTCACCGGCACGCTGGTGGCGGTGAGCGGTGGGATCGGCTTTGTGGGCTTGATGCTGCCGCACATCCTGCGCCTGCTGGTGGGCGCCGACCATCGCCGGCTGCTGCCAGTGGCGGCGCTGGCGGGCGCGATCTTCCTGATCTGGGTGGATGTGCTGGCGCGGGTGATCGTGGCGCCACAGGAGTTGCCGATCGGGATCATCACCGCCCTGCTCGGCGCGCCCTTCTTCATCTGGCTGATGCGGCGGAGCGGCGACGCGCTCGGAGGCCGGCGATGAGCCTGACGGTGGACCAGGTTTCCTGGAGTGTGGCTGGCGCCGCGATTGTGCGCGCGGTGAGCCTGAGCTGCGCGCCCGGCAGCTTCGTCGGCCTGATCGGCCCGAACGGCAGCGGCAAATCCTCGTTGCTGCGCTGCATCTACCGCGTGCTGCAGCCCGATGCGGGCAGCATCCAGCTCGATGCCGAGGAGGTCTGGCGGCTGAGCGCCCGTGAGGCGGCCCGGCGGATCGGCGTGGTGCTCCAGGAGCACGGCGGCGAGTTCGACTTCAGCGTGCGCGAGATCGTCTTGATGGGCCGCGCGCCGCACAAGGCGCTCTTCGCGCGCGACAGCGCCGAGGATCGCCGGATCGTCGAGGAGGCGCTGCGCCAGGTGGACATGCTCGACTTCGCCGAGCGCAGCTTTCTGACGCTCTCGGGTGGTGAGAAACAACGGGTACTGGTGGCCCGCGCCCTGGCCCAGCAGACCCGCTTTCTGGTGCTGGACGAGCCGACCAACCATCTGGACATTCGCTATCAGCTCGAGGTGCTCGACCTGGTGCGTGGGCTGGGGGTGACGACGATCGCGGCGCTGCACGACCTGAACCTGGCGGCGCTGTACTGTGACCAGCTCTATGTGCTCAAGGCCGGCGCGCTGGTGGCCAGTGGCCCGCCCGCCACAGTGCTCACGCCCGCGCTGATCCAGGCCGTCTACGGGGTGCCAGCCGAGGTCGCGCCCCACCCGCGCACCGGGCGGCCGCACATCGTTTTTCTCCCTCGCTGTACGGAGGTTGCCCGATGAGCGACGCGCCCGCGATGCGGCCCTACGGCCGCCACCTGCTGATCTGCGAGCACGGCGACTGCGCCGACCCGGAGGCTGCGGCGCGCCTGCAGCAGCGCTTCCGCGAACTGGCCCAGCCCCTCGGGCTGATGAAGCTGCGCAACCCCGCGCGGGTGAAATGTACGCTCACCGGCTGCCTGGGCGTGTGCGCCGGCGGGCCGATTGTCGCCGTCTACCCCGACGGTGTCTGGTATCACCACGTTGACGAGGCCCTGCTGGAGCGGATCGTCCATGAGCACCTCGTCAATGGCCAGCCGGTCGAGGCCCACATCTTCCACCGCCAGGGGGAGCCGGCAGGGGCGGTGGACGGGGCGGCCTACGCCCCCGATCGCAGCGGCGATGCCGAGGATGCCGATCCGGCGGAGCCGGACACCGCCGTGGCGCCCGGCGCGGCCAGCGAGGTGGAGCAGGCCCCCGATGCCTCTGAGCGACAGCCCGGCTCCAGCACCGAGGCCCAGGAGCGGCGCAAGGCGGCCCGTGCCGCGCGCAAGCAGAAAGGGTTGCTGATCGTCAATACTGGCGATGGCAAAGGCAAAACCACCGCCGCCCTCGGGATCCTGCTGCGCTCGCGCGGCCGCAAGCTGCGTATCGGCGGCATCCAGTTCTTCAAGCACGAGAATGCCAACTTCGGCGAGTTGCGGGCCCTGCGCGAACTGGGCGTCGAGTTGACCCCGATGGGTGACGGTTGGACATGGACGAGCCGCGACATCGACGAGACGAAGGCGAAGGCGCTGCACGGCTGGGAGACAGCGCAGGCGCGGATCGCCTCGGGCGAGTACGACGTGTTCCTGCTCGACGAGTTCACCTACCTGCTCAGCTACGGCTGGCTTGACGCCGAGCAAGCCGTGGGCTGGATCCAGGCCCACAAGCCGCCGATGCTGCACCTGATCATCACCGGGCGCGATGCCCACCCCGCGCTTGTTGCCGCCGCTGACCTCGTCACCGAGATGCGCGCCATTAAGCACCCCTTCGCTGAGCAGGGCATCCGGGCGCAGAAAGGGATCGAGTTTTGAGCGCCCCACGCCTCAAACGCAACATGGTGCAGCGCCTGGATGGGCGCATGGTCAACGCCGGGATGAAGCGCGGCATGCTGGTCGTCTGCGCCACCGGCTGCTGCTGTGGCCATACCGAGCGAGGCTATCTGCCGGTGCCAACCGACCTGTACCACCAGGAGTGGGAGCGACGCAAGCTGCGCAACACGGTTCACCTGAACCAGGGCGGCTGCCTGGGGCCGTGCCCGCTGGCGAATGTTGCGATGCTGCTGCTTGATGGGCGGCCCTACTGGTTCCACTCGCTCGACGAAGGCCCGCTTGTCATCGCGCTCTATGATTACCTCGAAGCGATGCTGGCGGCCGATCGGCACCTGCCGCCACCACCCGCCCTGGCGCCTCACGTGTTCAACGGCTTCGCATGGGATGGGAGCGAGGGCACAGAGCATAGGGCACAGGGCACAGGGCACAGGGGAGAGGCGTTGAGCGCTAGTCCGTCTTCCGCGCTTGCCGAGCCCGAGGCCCTGGTGGTGCTCTCGCAGGCCGACACTGACCTGCTCGCGCTCCAGCGGGCCCGCGCGCTGCTGCCAGCCGGTTTCGCGCCGCTGCATCTGGCCCACGTCGGGCGGGCGGAAGACGAGGCGGCGATCGATCTGTTGCTCGACGAACTGCTGCCGCGCGCCGCTGTGGTGATCTGCCGCCTCCACAGCGCCCGCTCGTTTGCCTACGGCCTGGAACGGCTGCGCGCCTGGGCCGAGACGACCGGCGGTTTCTTGCTCTGCATCCCCGCCGTTGAGGCTCTTGACCCGGACCTGATGGCCCGCTCGACTGTCGGCGTGCCGCTGGCCCACCTGGTGAACGCCTACTTCCAATGTGGCGGCGCCGAGAACCTGGCGAACGGCCTGAGTTGCCTCAGCGACCACCTTATGCTCACCGGCTGGGGCTATGAGCCGCCGGTGGAGCTGCCCATGCACGGCGTGTACGCGCCAGCGAACCGGCCACAGGAAAGAGGCGAGGGGGTGGAGCAGGGCTGCTCAACCGCAACCTGTAGCTGCGGTACGAGCGCAACGAGCGCCCTCGCGGTCACGTCCCCCGTCCGGTCCCCTACCGTCGGCATCCTCTTCTACCGCGCCCACCTGCTGAGTGGCAACACGGCCTTTGTGGACGCGCTGATCGCAGAGGTAGAGCGGCAGGGCATGCAGGCCCGGGCGGTATTTACGCAGTCCCTGAAGGATGCGCCGGCGGGGGAGTTGCCCACGGCGCTGCGGCTCCTCGCCGAGGCTGGCCCGGTCGATCTGCTCATCAACACGCTCAGCTTCGCCATCGGCGACGGCGATCCACACCCCTTCATGGCCGCTGGGGTCCCGGTGCTGCAGGCGATCACCAGCAGCAGCAGCCGCGACGAGTGGGCGCGCAATGGGCGTGGTCTCGGCCCACTCGACACCGCGATGAACGTCGCCATCCCCGAGTTCGACGGGCGGATCATCGGGGTGCCGATCTCGTTCAAGGAACAGGAGCAGAACGGCCCGGCGCACTACGCCCCTGATCCTGAGCGCATCGCGCGCCTGGTGAGTCTGGGGCGCCGGCTGATCACCCTGCGCCACAAGCCCAACGCCGAGAAACGGATCGCCTTCGTCTTCACCAACAGCAGCGCCAAGGCCCAGCGCGTCGGCAACGCCGTCGGCCTGGATGCGCCGGCCTCGCTGCTGCGCCTGCTGCACACCCTGCGCGAGGTGGGCTACACCATCGGCCCGCTGCCCGAGAGCAGCGATCAGCTGATCGCCGACCTGATCGCCCGCTGCTCCTACGATGAAACCTGGCTCAGCACTGAGCAACTGGCGCAGGCCCACCGGGTACCGGGTGAGCAGTACGAGCGCTGGTTCGCCGAGTTGCCCGCCGCGCTCCAGCAGGCGATGAGCCGCCAGTGGGGGCCGCCGCCCGGCGGCGCCTATGTTCACCAGGGCGACCTGGCCCTGGCCGGGATTGAACTGGGCAACGTCTTTGTGGCGCTCCAGCCGCCGCGCGGCTACGACATGGACCCCAACGCGATCTACCACCTGCCCGACCTGCCGCCGCCCCACAACTACTACGCGCTCTACCGCTGGCTGCGGGACGCCTGGCAGGCTGACGCGATCGTGCACGTGGGCAAACACGGAACCCTGGAGTGGCTGCCCGGCAAAGGTGTGGGCCTCGGCGCCACCTGCTTTCCCGACCAGTTTCTCGGCGACCTGCCGCTGATCTACCCCTTCATCATCAACGATCCGGGCGAGGGCACGCAGGCCAAGCGCCGCGCCCACGCCGTGATCGTCGATCATATGACGCCGCCGATGACCAGCGCGGGCGCCTACGGCGATCTGGCCGAACTGGCGCACCTGGTAGACGAGTATTATCGCACCGAGCAGCTCGATCCGAGCAAGCTGCCCCTGCTCCAGCGCCAGATCTGGGAGGTCATCCAGCGCAGCAAGCTCGATGATGACCTGCGCTACATCCTCAAGGCCGACCACGGCGACCACAGCCACGACTGGGATGGCAGCTTCCTCGACGATGGTACACCCACGGCCTTCGCCGAACTGGAGGGCCGCGAGGTCGCCCACCTGCTAGAAGATATCGAGGGCTACCTCTGCGAGCTGGCGGGCGCCCAGATCCGCGATGGGCTGCACATTCTCGGTACGGTGCCGGAGGGCGAGCAGCTGGTGGAGCTGCTCTACCAGTTGCTGCGCCTGCCCAACCTGGGAGCGCCCAGCCTGCCCGCGACCGTTGCCGCCACCCTCGACGAGAACTGGACCGCGCTGCTGGAGCGACCGGGGGAGCGGCGGGGAGCGGGGACGAGGCTGGAGCTCTATTCGAACGCCGATCAGATCGCGCGGATCGAGGGGCTGAGCAAGGCGTTGCTGCGCGAACTGGACGCGCGAGGGTGGGATGTTGCAAGCGTTGAGTCGGTTCTGGCTGCTGCGGCCCTCAGCCCTCAGCCCTCAGCCCTCAGCCCTGTACTCGCCTTCGCCTGCACCGAGCTCGTCCCTAAGCTTCGCCAGGGCGCGCACGACGAGATCGCCCACATGCTGGCCGCGCTGGAGGGATCCTTCGTACCGCCAGGGCCGAGCGGCGCGCCCACGCGGGGCATGGCCCATGTGCTGCCCACCGGGCGTAATTTCTACGGCGTCGACCCACGCGCGCTGCCGAGTATGGCCGCCTGGCAGACTGGCCAGGGCCTCGCGTCCGACCTGATCGCCCGTTACCGCCGCGAGCACGGCAGCGACCCGGAGAGTGTGGGGATCAGTATCTGGGGCACCAGCGCCATCCGCACTGCCGGCGACGATGTGGCCCAGGTGCTGGCTCTGCTGGGCGCGCGTCCGCGCTGGCAGACCGAAAACCGCCGGGTGCTCGGTATTGAGATCGTCCCCCTGGCCGAACTGGGCCGCCCGCGCATCGATGTTGTCTGCCGGATCTCCGGCTTCTTCCGGGATGCTTTCCCACACCTGATCAGCCTGATCGACCAGGCGGTCCAGGCTGTGATCGCACTGGACGAGCCGCTGGAGCAGAACTTCCCGCGCAAGCATGCGCTGGCTGCGGCCGCTGCCCTCCGAGCGCGTGGGAAGAGCGCTGAAGCGGCCGAACGCGAGGCGGCCTACAGGATCTTCGGCAGCAAGCCGGGGAGTTATGGCGCCGGCATTCTACCGCTGATCGACGGCCAGAACTGGGAACAGGACGCGGATTTCGCCCGCATCTACCTCACCTGGGGCGGTTACGCCTACACCAGCACGGAGCAGGGCACACCTGCCGAAGCCGCGTTTGCGGCAGCCTTGAGCGGCGTGCAGGTCGCCACCAAGAACCAGGATACGCGCGAACACGACATCTTCGACAGCGATGACTATCTACAGTTCCATGGCGGTATGATCGCCACTATCCGCGCCCTGACCGGGCGAAATCCGGCGCGCTACTTCGGCGACAGCAGCGACCCGGCCCGCCCTCGAACCCGCGACCTGCGCGAGGAGGCCCGGCGGGTCTTCCGGGCCCGCGTGGTCAACCCGAAGTGGATCGCCAGCATGCAACGCCATGGATACAAGGGCGGCCTGGAGTTGGCGGCGACGGTCGATTACCTCTTCGGCTACGATGCGACGGCGGAGGTCGTAGAGGACTGGATGTACGAGCAGGTGACTGAGCGCTACCTGCGTGACCCCGCCGTGCAGCAATGGCTGGAGCAGGCCAATCCCTGGGCCTTGCAGGCCATGGCTGAGCGGCTGAGTGAGGCCCACCAGCGCAAGCTCTGGGCGAACCCGTCGCCGGAGGCGCTGGCAACCCTCGCCGCGTTGCTGGAGCGCGGCGAGGAATGGCGCGAGGGCCTGAACCGACCTGGCGTCTCGGTATGATGAACATAAAGTGGCGCCGTCGCTGGAAGTTGTGTTTGATTGAGCAACATAATCCCTTCTGGCGCGATCTCTACGATGATCTGACGTGAACCGATTGTATGTGAATGAGGGTGTTTGTGGGCAATAATGACTGGTATCGCTTCTACGCCCCGCGCCGGCTCACTGGCCTGACGGCCGAGCGGATTATCGCTGACAGTGCTGCCGCCGAGCAAGATCTCGATGCGGTGCTGGGATACACCAGGCTCGCGCCAGCAGATCGCATCCTGGAGGTCGGCTGTGGCTGGGGCCGGCACGCCCTGGCTCTCGCCCGGCGTGGCTTCGGCTCAGTGGTCAGCATCGACATTGCGCCGGAGCCGCTTGCGGTTTTCGCGGCGCTGGCGAGCGAGCGTGGCCTGCGCTGTACGTTCCGCCAGCAGGATTTCCTGGCAGTGGACGATGGGCCGTTTCATGCGGTGCTCTCGCTCTACGACCGGAGCGTGTGCGGCTTTCCAACTGAGGAGGAAGACGCGGCGAGCCTGCGGCACCTGGCCTCGCTGCTCCGCCCTGGCGGCTGGCTGGTCTTCGGGATCAATGACTGGCCTTTCCATCTGCCGGAGCCGCGACGCGACTGGCGTGAAACGGCCGATGGCATCGAGTTGCTTGAGGTGCTGCCCGACCGCGTGGCAATGACCTGTACCGACCGCACGACGCTCATCCGCGCCGATGGCCGGCGCGTGTGCTACGAGCTCACCCGCCGCCACTACTCTCTGCCGGAGTTGCGCCGGCTGCTGGCTGACGCCGGTTTCGCGCTTGAGACGGCATGGCATCGCCTTACCGGCCGGATGTACGGCAGTGGCGAGGATGGATTGTTTCTGTTTGCACGGAAGGAAGGTATATGACCCGGATGCAACGCTTCCTACGCTCCCCGGCCACTGACCCCGCAACACGCGCCTGAGATGGGGACGTTCGCTCACCGCAGCCGTGCCCTGCTCCTGGCCCTGGCCGCCGACGCGCTCCTGGGCGACCCGCCCAACCGCTGGCACCCGGTTGTGGCCCTTGGCAGCTGGATGCGCCTGGGCGAGCGCTGGGCGCCGGAGCGGAGCCCTGTTGCTCGTCTCGCGTGGGGCGTGGGCTGGCTCGTCGGCGGGCTCGCGCTCAGCGGTGGGCTCGCGGGCCTGCTCCCACGCTGGCTGCTGCTCCAGGGGTTAACCGCCTCGACGCTGCTGGCCTACCGTGGGCTGGATCGGGCGGTGGGCGAGGTGCAGGCCGCGCTGGAGGCTGGCGACCTGCCGGAGGCGCGGCGTTTGCTGAGCTGGCACCTGGTCAGCCGGCCCACCGCCGACCTCTCAGCCGACGAGGTTGCCGCTGCCGCGATCGAGTCGCTGGCGGAGAACCTCTCCGACAGTCTGGTAGCGCCAGCGCTCGCCTACCTCCTCGGTGGCCTGCCGGCGATGGTTGCCTACCGATTGGCGAACACCGCCGACGCGATGTGGGGCTACCACAACGAGCGCTACGAATACCTCGGCAAAGCGGCCGCCCGGCTCGACGACCTGCTCAACCTCGCGCCTGCCCGGCTCACGGCGCTGCTGATCGCCCTGGCGGCGCAAGTGGTGAATGGGCGCGGCGGTGAAAGCTGGCGTGTCGCGCGGCGCGACGCGGGCCGCACCGCCTCGCCCAACGCCGGCTGGCCGATGGCCGCCATAGCCGGCGCGCTCGATACGATACTCACCAAACGTGGTCACTACACCCTGGGCCAGGGCAGACGAGAGCCTGATGTAGCGATGATCCGCGAGGCGCGCCGGATCGCGCGGGTGAGCTGGATGGTGATCGGTGGAGCCCTGGCGCTCGCCGCATCCCGAAAGGCCAACTGATGCCGACACTTTCCCGCCTGCTCCTGGCCGCGCCGATGAGCGGCAGCGGCAAGACAACCCTGACCGCCGGGCTGATCGCCGCGCTGGCGGCCCGTGGTCTGGCCGTGGCGCCCTTCAAGTGTGGGCCGGATTATATCGATCCGAGCTATCACGCGCTGGCCGCCGGGCGCCCCTGCCACAACCTCGATGCCTGGCTCGTTCCACCCGAGCAGATCGCCGGTGTTCTGGCGCGACGTAGCGCGGGAGCCGATCTGGCCCTGATCGAGGGGGTGATGGGCCTGTTCGATGGCTACGCCGGCGACGATGATACCGGTAGTAGCGCGCATATCGCCCGGCTCACCCGGACCCCAGTGGTGATCGTGCTCGACGTGCGGGCGATGGCCCGTACTGCGGCGGCCCTCATCGCTGGCCTGCGCGACTTCGACCCGCGCGTTCAGGTGGCCGGGGTGATCCTCAATCGGGTGGGGAGCCCGCGCCACGCCCAGATGGTTCGCGGCGCCATCGAGGACGCTGTGGGGCTGCCGGTTGTCGGGGCACTCCAGCGCGATGAGACGATCATGTTGCCCGAGCGCCACCTCGGTCTCGTCCCTACCGCTGAGCCGGGCCGCTGGGAGGCATGGCTCGCCACGGTGCAGGCCCGTGTTGAGGCCGGCGTGGATCTCGACCGGCTGTTGGAGATCGCGCGCACGGCGCCGACGCTGCCCCTGTCCGTCTCTGGTTCGGTCGGTGATGCGAGCGCTGCGCGCTCGCATCACCAAGAGAGTAGGATCGCCGTCGCCCGCGACGAGGCGTTTAGCTTCCTCTACGAGGAGAACCTCGATCTGCTGCGCGACGCAGGGGCGGAAATTGCATTCTTCAGTCCGCTACGCGACGCGGCCCTTCCCGCCGGAACGGGCGCCCTCTACCTCGGCGGCGGCTTCCCCGAGCTGTACGCTGCCCAATTGAGCGCGAACGCGTCGCTCCTTGCGGCGATCCGGAAAGTAGCGGCGCGCGGCCTGCCGATCTATGCCGAGTGCGGCGGGCTGATGTATCTGACCGAGGCCGTGGTGGATGCGGAGGGGACGGCCCACCCGATGCTCGGGCTGCTCCCGGGCCGCTCGGTCATGACCCCACGGCTGACGCTGGGCTACCGCACCATTCGCGCGCGAGCCGACAACTGGCTCTGGCGTGCGGGCGAGACCGTGCGCGGCCACGAGTTCCATTATTCGACCTGGGAGCAGCGGCCTGCGGAACTAGACTCACTCTACACATGCCTGCCCGATGCCTTCCGGCCCGACGAACGGACCGAGGGGGTGTGCCACGGCTCGATCCTCGCCTCCTACATCCACGTCCACTGGCTCGCCTGCCCCCATGTCGCGGCGCGGTTTGTTACCTCCGCGCGCGCGTATTGTGAGAACCACGCGTCATGAGCACGATCATCCTCTTCACCGGTGGCGCGCGCAGCGGAAAGAGCGCGCGCGCCGAACAGTACGCCGCACTCCTGGGCCGACCGGTCGTCTATGTGGCCACCGCCGAGGCGGGCGATGATGAGATGCGCGCCCGGATCGCGCGTCACCGGGCCCAGCGGCCCGACACCTGGACAACCGTCGAGGCGCCGGCCCGGGTTGCTGCCGCGCTCGGAGATCTCGCAGCGGGCACTGTGGTACTCCTCGATTGTCTCTCGCTGCTGGTCAGCAATCTGCTGCTGGCCCACGAGCACGATCCCGCGCCGCCGATCGAGCGCGAGATCGCGCTGCTGCTTGAGGTTGCCCGCGAGCGCGATCTGACGCTGATCGTCGTGACGAATGAAGTCGGCATGGGGATTGTGCCGGAGTACCCGCTGGGGCGGGCCTACCGTGATCTGCTCGGGCGGGCCAATCAGCAGGTCGCCGCCGTGGCCGATGCGGTCTACCTGGTGGTCTGTGGTCTGCCGCTTGAGCTGAAAGCGTTGGAGGCGGCATGGGCCAGAGCGACGACGTAGCCCACGGCGCCCTCGACCACGCTGAACTGGCTGCGCTGGGGCTGCGGGCGGAGCGGCTGCTGGACTTCAGCAGTAACCTTAACCCCTTTGGCCCGCCGGCCAGCGTGCGCGCGGCCCTTGCGACGCTGGACCCGGCGCCGTACCCCGATCGAAGCTGCCACACACTGCGGCTGGCCCTGGCCGAGCGCCATCACGCTGATCCCGCTGCGATTCTGCCGGGCAACGGGGCAAACGAGCTCATCCACCTGCTCGCCCGCGCCCTGCTTCGCCCTGGCGATGCCGCGCTGGTGATCGGACCAACCTATGGCGAGTATGCCCACGCCAGCCGGCTGGTGGAGGCCAGGGTGGTGGAGCTGTTGGCCCTGTGGCCAGAACCGCCCGCAACCACGGGAGCCAGGTACGCTGGCCCGCCGAGCGTAGAGGCAGCGGATCCGCAGCAAGCTACGCGGCTTATCGCCGCCATCGAGCAGGCGCGCCCCCGGCTAACCTGGCTCTGTGCGCCGAACAACCCTACCGGTCTCACGGTGGCGCCGGAGACGATCCTGGCCCTCGCGGAGGTCTGCGCGATCCACGGCGGCTATCTGATCCTGGATCGCTCGTACCAGGATCTGCAACGCCCGGTCGAGCCGCTGCCGCAGGAAGTGCCGCCGCCAGGCCTGATCGCGCTCTATTCGCTCACTAAAGCCTACGCGCTGGCCGGGCTACGCCTGGGCTACCTGCTGGCCGCGCCGGCACTCGTGGCACGGGTCGCCCGCTATCAACCCGCCTGGAGCGTGAGCAGTGCGGCTCAGGCCGCCGGGCTGGCAGCCCTGGCGGACCAGGCCTTTCTCGCCACCACGGTGCCGCAGCTCTGGGCTGCCAGCGATCAACTCTCCAGCGGCATCAGCGCCCTGGAGCTCCCGGTCTGGCGCGCGCGGCTACCAATGCTGCTGGTGCGCACCGGCGACGGTGCGGCAACCCGATCGGCACTGCTGAAGCGGGGCTGTGTCGTCCGTGATTGCGCCTCCTTCGGGCTCCCGGCCTGGGTGCGCGTGGCGCCGCAGCGGCCCGAGGCGAACGCGCGGCTTCTCGACGCCTGGAGGGCATTGGGCTGAACGTGCTCCCGGCGGGCGCAAGGGTGCTGTCACAGTGAGCCTGCACTCGGCACGCTCATTCCCCGACCGGAACCTCGAACACAACCGTCGTATCGGCGAGTCCGGCCCGCCGCACCAGCACGCTGATCTGCCAGTTGCCGACCATGCTCAGGGGGCTCCCGCTGAGCGTGACGCTCCCCTCCCCGTCTGGTCGGGCCTCCAGGATCGTCTCGCCCATGTCCATCTCCCGCATCGCGAAGCGCAGGCGCACGAGCTGTACCGCGACCGGCTGGTTCGCGCCGTCGCGTACTTCTACCCGGAATTGGTTCTCGCCCAGGCTGGCCGGGCTGACGGTGAGGCGCACCAAGAGATCGCCTGCCGGGAGCGTCTGATCAAAGGGGCGGCTCGGCACGGGAGTTCGGGTGGGCCCCGGCGTCACGGTCGGCACGATGATCGCCGTCGGGCGCGCCGGGGGGGCGACGCGGGCAAGCAACTCGGCGGCGGTCGGTGGGGCCAGGCTGGTCAGCACGCCCACCGCCCCCAGGACCAGCACCGCCAGGGATGCCTCGGCCGGGAGGCTGCGGCGGAACTGCTCCACCCAGGGCGCGCCATCAGCGCGGCCAATGCGTGGCCGCACCAGCAGCAGGTGGAAGGCCCCCAGCGCGAGCATGCCGCCGAAGAGCAACAGCTTGACACTGAGCGCCTGGCCGTAGGGGCTGAGCCAGAGCGCCAGCAGGCTCGGCAGCTCATGAAACGCGAGCCCGCTCCCGGTGAGTACCAATACCGGCACGCTCAGGAGCGCTAGCCGCGAGAAGCGCCCAAACAGGGTGAGAAAGGTCCCGCTCGGGCCAGTGGTGGACCGCAGCGCCGGTAGACAGAGCACGAAGCACCAGAGCCCGCCAACCCACACGCTGGTCGTGGCGAGGTGCATCCAGGAGAGCATAACCGGGACGAAGGGGCGCGTAGATGCCCCGGCGTGGCCGGCCAGCGTATAGGTGAGCAACAGCCCCGCGCCGAGCACGAGCGCACCTGGCGTCAGGCGCCGGATGGCCGCCCCATCGCGCGCTGCGGTGAGGAGCGCCAGCAGGGCCGCCGCCAGGCCCATGCGAGTGATGAGGAGCAGCCCCTGGCGAGTCTGGAGGCCGGCAGAGAGCCCGGGCGCGTCGAGGCGCCCGAGCGACTCGCGCACAAAGAGCGCGAGCAGCAGCGGTGAGCCGAGGATCACGAGCGCGAGGAGCCCTTGCTGCCAGCGCCGCCAACGGCGCACGAGGCGCTCCGGCGCCGGATTTGGACCACAAGCGGGCAGGAGCGCCCAGCGCCAGAACACCCAGGCGCCGACGGCCCCGCTCGCCCCCAGGAACAGGGCCCAGCGCACCGCGCTCTGGGCCAGAGGAAAGCCAGGATCGGCCGGCACGCTGGCCGGGGTGCCCTCGAGCAGCGCCGTGGGCGCGGGGGCCGGGGTTGCGCCTGGGGTAGGTTCCGTTCCGGCGGACGGTGGCCCGAGAATGGTGAAGGCGAAGTTGCCGCGCACCACGTGCCCATCGCTGCCCGCCGCCGTCCAGACGACGGTGTAGATACCGGGGGCCAGGCTGGGGAGCGTGAGGGTTAGCCGCGTGGGGTCGCCGGGGTCGCGGCCGCCTCCGGAAGCCACCTGGTGGCCCTGGCTGTCGTAGAGCGCCAGGGTGCTCAAGGCCTCCAGGGGCTCGTTGAAGGTCATTCTCACCACGGCTGGCGCGGTGGCCAGCCGCGCGTCTGGCGGCGGTTCGGTCCGGACGATCTCCGGGTGCGCCAGGGCGGGGCGCGCGCCGATCAGCCCGGCCAGGCAGAGCAGCACAAGGCCGGCGAACCAGCGCGCGCGCGACAGGTGTGTACGGAGTCGCATCATGAGACGGATCGCCGGGCACTACCGGCGATCCGCGCCTCTCATCAGGCGGCCTGGCGGCGCAGGCTCAGCCCCAGCGCCAGGAGAGCGGCGGCAAGGGCCAGTAGCCCGGCCATAGGCACACCGCCGGGGGTGCCGGTCGCCGGCAGCGTCGTGGGGGCCGCCGTCGCAGCGCCAACGGTAAAGCTGAGCGTGCCCTCCTCGGAGTGCCCATCCACGCTGGCATTCTTCCAGCTCACGGTGTAGGCGCCATCCCCAAGGCCACTGCGGAGCGAGACGGTGAGGGTCTTCCGCTCGGGATCATTCAGGTCCAGGGTGGTGTCGCCCGCATCGACCTGGTTGCCGGCGGCATCGGTGACGGTGATCAGATTGCCGTCGGGCTCAAGCTCCTGGCTGAAGACCAGGGTGATCTTCGCGGGGGCTGCCGCGAGGCGCGCTCCGTCGGTCGGATCGGATGAGACGAGTTCGGCGTGGGCGAGGGCCAGCCCGGCGGTGCCGGCGAAGGCGAGCAGGCTAACTAGCAGGGCGACGAGGAGTCGATAGCGGTGCATATCTATGTCCTTTCGAGCGTGTAGTCGGGCGTCGGGCATGCGCAACACCAAGCAGCGGCAGGGCGCACCCGCAGGACCGCATGGGCCGCGTCCAGACCCGGTGCCGCCCCGTTGTTGCAAGGCGACGAGGCACAGCCGCGTGGCTCGCCACGGAGTGATCGCGAGGATCAACCAGGCGAGGCCGTGCACCACGGCGGGCCACAGGGCCGACGCATGGGCCGGTCGCGCGTGTTACACCGGGCGAGAGGCTTCCGGTATTACGCCGCAGCCGATCGGAGGCGGAGAG
>SFCB01000205.1 GCA_004367505.1 Chloroflexi bacterium OHK40
CCGGGGCGTCTCCGTACCCGGGCGGTTCAATAGCCCCACCGGGGCGTCTCCGTACCCGGGCGGTTCAATAGCCCCACCGGGGCGGCTCAGTCTCAGAACCCGGGCGGTTCAATAGCCCCACCGGGGCGGCCCAGTCTTGTAGCCCCCACCCGGGCGGCTCAGCGGGATCGCGATCTACCGAACCCACCCTGGTGACCTGCTAGCCACTGTCCGGCCACTACGGTCCAGCCGCCACCCGGAGCTCGGCAAACAGCGGGAGTAGATCCTCCAGGCTCCCGCGCGGCACCTCGGCCACCAGGAGCGTTGCCCCGAGCTCGGCGATCAGGTAGCTGCTCTGCTCGCCCTCACCCACCCAGGCATCGACCGCCTGCCCGGCCACCACGAGGCGCGCCGGCTCGCTCCACACCCACGGCACGGCGCTACTTGCTCGCAGGAAGGCCCCGAAGGTCGTCGCCGGCCCCTGAGTAAGCACGAAAGTGCTCGGCGGCTGTGCAGCCGGCGTAGCTGGGAGCGCGTAGGTGATCCGCACGGCGAGCCGCGCCAGCACCGCGCCCGCAAGCGGATCGGTGGGGACGATGGGCACCCTCTGGCCGAAGCGGTGATCCTCGGACTCAGGCGCGCCGCCCTCCACCTGAACCAGCGCGGCTCGTTCAGTAGGGAGCACGTACAGCTCGGTGGGCTGCGGAGCGACGGACTGAGTGAGACTGTACGGCACCACCGCGCCCACGTACACGGAGCTGTTTCCGCCGCCGGGGAATTCGAGCATGGTGCCGGTGTAGAGTGCGGTCGGCGGCTGACCATCCAACAGCCGGGGTGGTGCTTCGGCCAGCCGCATCTCACGCTGTTCGAGCACCTCGTAGGTACGTACAAGCTCACGCGCGCCGCCGCGGGCCGCAAACACCCGCACGGCGTCGAGCGCATCGTCCGGGCCGATGACCATCTCGGTGATCAGTGTGTCCGGACCCAAGTCGAAGAGAAAAGGCTCGCCAAAGCCGGGATCGCGGAAGTTGAGACCATAGCTCGCAGCCGAGGCGACCGGCTCAATCCCTCGGAGGAGCCTCCCCCCGGAAGGAAGCGGCTCCAGGGTGAGCTCCCCGCCCGATCCCCCGAGGAGCCGCATCGCGACGGCGACCGGGTAGGGCAAGGGGGCCTCCCGCGTCCGGCGGTTCTCCACGATACTGGCCGTCTGCGAGGCCGCGTGATAGCTCCAGAAGCTGCTGGAGTCGCTGTAGCTGCTTGCGAGCTCATCGCCCTGAAGTGTGCGGAGCACCCGATAGCTGGTGGGATTCGCCGCGCCGCCGGCTAGCCAGGTCTCCAGGATCGTCTCGGCGGGCCAGCCACCGAATGGAGGCAGGTGGTACGGGTCGCGGCGCGCATCGGCCTGCTCGGGCGCCTGCCGCACAAACTGGTAGGCGCGGGTGTAGCTGGCACGCCCCAGCTCAAAGGTGCTACCGCGCAGAGCGACCCGGATCAGGGCGGTGCGGGCCGCCGGGTCGCCGGTGCGAGGGATGACGAAGAGCGCATCCTGGGCCGCCAGACTGTCGAGATCGAAGGGGCGCATGCTCCGCACCAGCGCCGTCAACTCATCGCGAGTGAAGCCCACGGCATCGACCATCACGCTGGCGGTCGGATCGATGCCACCGCTGTCTGGCATGCCGGCATCGCGGGGACGGTTGAGGAAGAGGGTGTAGCGCTGGCCGCGACTGGCCTGCACCGTGACCTGCCAGGGGCCGATCCGCTCCATCTCGCCGGGGAAGGGCCGGTAGGTATTGAAGGCGAGCACGAGACGCCGGCCCGGGCCAAGGTAGACAAGGCCCTGGGGTGGGTTCCCGATCCGGGCATCGCCATCGCTCCAGAGCAGTAGCGCGCGGTCCACCCCGGCCGGAGCCACGGAGGGCATCCAGAGGGGCACGCGGGAACTGCCGAGCAGGCGCGCAGGATCGCCTACGGCCCGAGCGGAGATCAGGGGCATGGCCAGGTCGGCGCTCTGGTGGCGGCCCACCTCACTGAACGCCCCGAGGCCAGTCCAGGCCCGCTCGATGCTGAAGGCGGCATCGATCTGGGCGCTCGTCGCGATCCACTCCTCCGCGAGCAAGCGCCACGTCACCCGGCTGGTCTGCTCGGCGCCGGTGGGGCCAACGAGCTCGGTAGCGCTGCGCAAGAGCCCGTCATTGGTGTCAAGCGCGAGCAGTACCGTCACACGCTCGGCGGTGGCGCCGGGGGCGTCGGGGGGCAGGCCGAGGGGGCTCACACCGGAGAAGCTCAGGATCTGCACGGTACGCCCGCCATCGCGCTGGCGCCCGAGCACCCGCAGGTCGGCGGCGGCCTGAGCCTGACGGATGTAGGCGGGCGGAATAGCCCAGGGACCGCTGGCGAGGCGCTCATCGCGAGCGCGCTGCTGCTCGGCGGGGCCGAGTTGCTCGGCGAGCAGGGCCGGGGAGTCCTGGCGGGCGCGGGTGGGCAGATCGCCGTAGAGCACGGGCGCGTAGGTGGCATCGAGCGCGTAGTAGAGCCGATCGCGCCCGTTGCCGATCTGAAGCTCATAGGGGGCGCCGCCAGCGGCGTGGGCGATCTGGATGCGGTGGCGGGCGGGCTGGCGCGGATCGAGCCAGAGATCAGCCTGAAGCGGCGCGATGGTACTGGCACCAAAGTACCACTGGGTCGCGAAGCGCCCGTGCCAGATGCCGCCACGGTCAGGAGGAGTGCTGTGGCGGGCGAGGGCCCGGGCGAGGAGCACCTGCGGATCGACCAGCGCCTCGTCCGCCCGCTCAACCACGCTGACAGGCTCACGCAGAAAGCCTGGCAGCACCAGGGCCGCGATCAGCGCGCCGACAGCGAGGGCAGGGAGGAGGAGCCGGGCGGCGGAGATCCGGGCCATGAGGGCGGCACGGCGGCGCCGGGGCCGGGCGAGGGCCACGAGGCGGACCGCGAGGGTGGGGGGCAGCGTGCGCTCGCGGAGGGCGGCGCGCAAGGCTCCCTCGACAGCCTGCATGATCTGGCCCCAGCTCTGGTCGAAGGAGCGGCAGAGCGCGCAACCGGCGAGATGGCCGCGCACGGCGGCGCCGTGGCGCGATCCACCCACCGGGTCCACGAGCGCGTCACGCACGGCATCGCACAGCTCACCACTGGTGCGGTCGGTGAGCGTGAGGCCGGCGGCAGGCCCGAGCGCGCGGCCGCCGTCGCGCAGGGCCGCCCGGGCAGCCGGAGCGTCGGTACCGATGGCGCGAGCGATCCGGGTGGCATCGTCGCCGAGCAGCAGGTGCAAGCCAAGCGCCAGGCGCTGATCGAGCGGGAGGCGCTGCAGCGG
Organism: Chloroflexi bacterium OHK40; assembly: GCA_004367505.1. Taxonomy (GTDB): domain Bacteria; phylum Chloroflexota; class Chloroflexia; order Chloroflexales; family Chloroflexaceae; genus OHK40. Next base: position 3,308 of record SFCB01000205.1, read on the forward strand.
GAATGGCGCCCACGAAGGCGCGGAGCGCCGCGAAGGCGTGCGCGGGAAGGACCACGATGGTCGTGCGCGGGCCGCCCCCCGGGACGATCGGGCCTCGTGCGCGCGGGCAGCGGCCACCAGGCACGCGAGCAACTCGCTCTCGCCAGGCGGGGCGGCAGGGGAAGCCTCGCCCCAGGAGACTACCAGGGCGCGGATCGCAACGACCAGCAGGCGCCCGGCCGTGCGCTCATCACCGCCAGCCAGGATGGCCACGCGGTAGAGCGTATCGCCGTGGGCCGCCAGGGCCCGCTCCAGCTGCTCCGCTGTCCCCATACCATCTGTCTATCAGGCACCGCGCGGGGGGCGCTCCCCCGAGTCCCCGGCGGAGGCATCGGCTGCGGGGGGCGCCTCACCTATCGGCGCCGCCTCCTCCAGCAGGCGGTGGAGGCGCCAGATCGTCTGGACGCGCGCGCGATGCCAGGCGGCGCTCTTTGGGCCCGTCTCCCGGAGCAGCACCACCCGGCGCAACGAGTTGGTCAGATGGGCGGCACGCGGCGCTGGCGGCTCTTGCGATTCCATGGCTAGCGGCTCAGAACGGCGCCAGCGCGGTCGAAGCGCCGGCCAGCACGGGCCCCCGGAACCGGAACGGCGCCGAGGATCTCTTCGATCACGGCGTCAGCGGTGACATTGCGGATGCGGGCGGCTGGGCTCACGATCATACGGTGGCCCAGGACGGGGCCCGCGAGCTTCTTCACGTCGTCGGGCGTCACAAACTCCTGGCCCCTGATCGCCGCCCAGGCCTGGGCGGTGCGGTAGAGCGCCAGCGAGCCACGGGCGCTCGCGCCGAGGTAGACATCCTCATGGTGGCGCGTGGCCGTCACCAGGCCAACGATGTACTCCTCCACCAGGTCGTCGACGTAGACATCGGTGATCGTATGCTGGAGCTCCAGCAACTCATCGATCTGCGCAACGGTTTGCAGGCTATCTAGCGGGTGCGCCTGGCGCTGGCGCTTGAGAATGGCGATCTCGTCCAGGCGCTCGGGGTAGCCGAGGTGCAGGCGCAGCAGAAAGCGGTCGAGCTGGGCTTCGGGGAGCGGGAAGGTGCCCTCGTACTCAATCGGGTTCTGGGTGGCGAGCACGATAAAGGGCGACGGGAGCTGGCGGGTCACACCGTCTACCGTAATCTGGCGCTCCTCCATCGCCTCGAGCAGCGCGCTCTGGGTTTTTGGGGTGGCCCGGTTAATCTCATCGGCGAGCACGATCTGGGCGAAGACAGGGCCCTGTCGAAACTCGAACTCGCGGCTCTGCTGGTTGAAGATCGACACACCCGTCACATCTGAGGGCAGCAGGTCGGGCGTGAACTGGATGCGCTTAAAGCTACAACCGATCGAGCGGGCGATGCTCTTGGCAAGCACCGTCTTACCGGTACCAGGCACGTCCTCCAGTAGCACGTGGCCGCGGCAGAGCAGGGCAACGAGCACCAGTTCGACGGCCTGACGCTTGCCGATGATCACGTGCTCGACATTGCGGAAGACGCGCTCGGCAAACTCCTGAACAGTGGCCATGGGTCCTCGGATCGGGGCGGTTACGGGAGCGCGCCGAAGGCGCGGAGGCAGTATACCACAGGCCCTTCGCCGACGCGGGTTAAGGATGTAAAGGTATGCGGTGTACCGCTCTCCGCCAGCGCTCCAGGCGCATCCGCGTCTCGAGTGGCCGAACCGTCACACCGCCTGGAGCGCGCTACGCACCACCGCTTCGGGCACATCGTCGCGTACCACCACGTGGCCGAGCGCCGTGGGAAGCACCCAGCGGATGCGCCCCGCCCGGACCTTCTTGTCGCGCATGGCGGTCGCGAGCACCGCCTCGGGGTCGAGGCCATCCGGCACGGCGACGGCGAGCCCGTAGGCCGCCAGGAGTGCGCGCTGGCGCTCCACCAGATCCTCGCCACACAGGCCCATCGCGGCGGCAATGCGGGCGGCCGCGTGCATGCCGATGGCTACCGCCTCGCCGTGGAGCAGGGACCAGCCTTCGGCGAGCTTCTCGATGGCGTGGCCGAGGGTATGGCCGTAGTTCAGGGTGATCCGCTCGCCTTCCTCGCGCTCATCGACATTGACCACCGCCACCTTCACCGCCACCGCGCGCCTGATGATCGCCGTAAGCCGTCCGGCACGTGCCGCATCGCTGGCGGCCCACGCGGCGAAGCCATCGCGCCCGGTATCTGTCCAGCCCCGGGTGGCGGCAAGTGCCTCAAGCTCCTCGAACAGCCCGGCGTCGCGGATGACGCCGTGTTTGATCACCTCGGCCATACCGGCCCGCAGCTCACGGGGCGGCAGCGTCGTGAGCGTGGCAGTGTCGGCCAGCACCAGGCGGGGCTGGTGAAAGGCGCCGATCAGGTTTTTACCAAGCGCGTGGTTGATGCCGGTCTTGCCGCCGATGGCTGAGTCGACCATGGCGAGCAGGGTGGTGGGGAGCTGCACCAGGGCCACGCCGCGCAGCACAGTGGCGGCGGCGTAACCCGCCAGGTCGCCCACCACACCGCCGCCGAGAGCCAGCAGCGCATCACGGCGCTCAACACCGCCGCCGATCAGCCAGTCGTAGAGTTGGCCGAGCTGCTCGGGGCTCTTGCTGGCCTCGCCCGACGGCACCACAAAGGACTGCACCTCGCGCCCGGCGGCCCGCAACCGCTCGGCCAGAGGTTCGCCAAACTGCGCGGCCACGCCGGCATCGCTCACGAGCCAGAGCCTGCCGCGTAGTCCGAACTCCGCCAGGCGAGCCGGCAGCGTCTCCAGGGCTCCATCGTCCACGATTATCGGGTAGGTGACACTCGAGGTGGTGACAGTAAGGCTCATACGTCATCCCTGGCGAGAGCTGGGTACCCGTCAACTACGCTCGTCGCCGAACGATCGCCAGCACGCCGGCCAGGCCAAGGGCGGCAACGGCAACGAGCAAGGGCAGCGATCCACTACTGGTATTGGGCATCGGGTTTGGGGTTGGGGTGCGGGTCGGCGCAACGGGAGGCCGGGCGGTAGGCACGGCGGTAGCCCCGGGCGGCACCGTGGCCGAAGGCGCGGCGGCGGTAGGCTGCGTGGTGGCGGTAGGTGCCGCAACCGTGGGCCGGGTGGTCGCCGTAGGTGCGGCGGTTGTGGGCTGCGGGTACGGGTAGGGGTAGGGGCCCTGCGCGACAGCGGCCGGCGCCGCGCAGCCGGCGACGAACAGGGCAGCGAGGGTGAGCAATGTCACAAGTGCGAGTACCCGCGAGGCGGTGAGCATGAACGACCCCTTCAGTTCAGTATCATCTTCCCCGGCGTGGCGTACATCTCAGGGCCGGGCGCGGGGCCCGTGCCACCGTGACGAACGTGTAAGGCGTCCCAGGCAGACAACGCAGTGGTTCTGGGCGCTGCTGGGGCTTCGGTTGGCACCCCCATCAAGCAGCCAGCGGCCCGGTGAGTAGCGCGTCGAGCTCGGCGCCGGCGGGGTAGGGCTCCTCGCCGGGGGGCACGAGGAGCAGCGCGTTGGCGCCGCGCATGGAAAGCAGGCGTGAACTGCCCTGGCCGCCGGTCACGCGGGCCATGAGCCGGCCATCCTCCCAGCGCACCTCGGCCCGCTGGTACTCGGGGCGGTCGGGCGAAGGCCGTAGCGCGCCCGCGAGCGTCACCTGCACGCGCGGGCGGTGGGGACGCTCATCGCCCTGGAGCGCGCGCAGAGCCGGGCGTACGAAGACCTCGAAGGAGACGAGGGAGGAGACGGGGTAGCCCGGCACACCGAAGACGAGTTTGTCGCCGACGGTGGCGAAGGTGGTAGGTTTGCCCGGCTTAAAGGCGATCCGCCCGAAGTGGACGGTGCCGAGCTCGGCCAGGATGGGCTTGATCAGGTCGCGGGTGCCCATGCTCACCCCACCCGAGGTGATCAGTACATCGGCCCGGGCCAGGCCCGCGAGGATGGCGTCGCGCTGGGCGTTGTAGTCGTCGCGGGCGATACCAAGCGAGATGGTGGTACAGCCTGCCTCGCGGGCGGCGGCCATCAGCGCGTAGCGGTTCGAGTCGCGCACGGCGCCAGGGGCACGAGACGCGCCTGGCTCGACGATCTCGTCGCCCGTGGCGAGCACGGCCACCACTGGCCGCCGGTAGACCCGCACACGGGTACGGCCAAGGGTAGCAAGCAGGCCAACGTCGGCGGCGCCGAGCATGCTGCCGGCCTGCAGGACGATCGCGCCACGGGCGACGTCCTGCCCCACGGTATGCACATAGTCGCCCGACCGTAACGCGCGCTCAACCGTCAGCACGCCCGCATGTTCACGGGTGAGCTCCACCGGAATCATCGCATCGGCACCGGCCGGCATGGGCGCGCCGGTCATGATCCGGGCGGCTTCGCCGGGTCCGATCACCAGGCCCGGCTCCACCCCGGCCGTGACCTCGGCCACGACTCGGCGCTGGCCCACGCCATCGGCGGCCCGCAGGGCGTAGCCATCCATGGCGGCCTTCGGCACATCGGGGATATCGTCCGGGGAAACGACCGTCTCGGCCAGCACGCGCCCTTCGGACGCCAGGGCGTCGATCTCCTCAACCCCCAGGGGCACGGCCCGCGCCATGATCAGCCGGTGGGCCTCCTCGATCGGCACCATCGGGTAGGGCGACTCACGTCGCAGCTCACTCATAACACGCCCCGCGCGTGAAGTGCGTTAGAATGAGCTTATTCTACCACAAGGTGTCAATGGTTTAGCGACGATCGTCCATCGTAGGCCACATCTGGCTGATCGGAAGGTCGATCCAGGCCGAGCGGCAGGGCGAAGCTCACTGTCGTCCCCTGGCCCGGCTCGCTCTCGGCCCAGATCCGCCCACGGTGGGCCTCGACGATCCGCCGGGCGATCGCCAGGCCCAGGCCAGCCCCACCGCTGCTCCGCGTGCGCGAGCGGTCGGCCCGGTAGAAGCGGTCAAAGATGTATGGCAGATCGTCGGCGGCAATGCCCGAGCCCGTGTCGCACACGGCAAAGAGCACCTCGCCCGCTCCGGCCGTCGCGCTGAGCCGCACGCTGCCGCCAGCGGGCGTGTGGCGCAGGGCATTGCTCACCAGGTTGCCGAGCACCTGCGCAATCCGCTGCGGGTCGGCGTGAAGCTCGGGGAGCGCTGCACCGGCCTCAACCAGCAGCGCCACACCCCGCTCATCGCTCTGGGGAGCAAAGGAGCGGGCGGCGTCCCACAGCAGGTGGGCCGGGTCCACTGGCTCGGGAAACAGCGCAAGCTGGCCGGCCTCAGCGAGAGCCAGCAGGCGCAGATCATCAATCAGGCGCTCGAGTAGCGCCACCTCGCCGAGCAAGCCTTCGATCTGGCTCGCGTCGGCGTGGTAGACGCCGTCCTGGATTCCTTCCAGGCGGCCCTTGATAATCGAGAGCGGCGTACGCAGCTCGTGGGCCACATCGGCGGTGAGCTGGCGGCGTTGCTGATCGGCAGCGGCGAGCGCGTCGGCCATGCGGTTGAAGCTGACCGCGAGATCGGCGACCTCGCGCACGGCGGGCGGGCGCACCCGCACGTGCAGGTCGCCAGCCGCCATCGCCTCGGCGGCGCCGCTGATCTGGCTGATCGGCTTGCTGATGCGCCCGGAGACGAAGGCGGCAAGCGCGAGCAGTACGCCAGCAAGCGCCAGCCCCGCGCCGGCGATCCCGCGCGCAAAGCCGGCCGCATTGAACGAGCCGGTCATCGCTGGCGCGCCGTCATAGAGGAGCACGAGGGCGCCCACCTGGTCACCGCGCAGGCGGATCGGCAAGGTCTGCATGGTCACTTCACCGCCGGGCCCACCCAGGATCGCTGGCTCGATCGCTGCGGGTCCTCGTGGCGCGGCGGGAGGAACCGGAGGCAAGGGCGGCAGCCCTGTGCCACGGCTCGTCACCACCCGGCCCTCGGCATCCAGCAGCGCCACCGCCTGAAGATCCGCGTCGCGCCGAAGCTCGCGCTCCAGCTCGCTGAAGCGCGCATCTACGCCGGCCCAGGAGTCGCTGCGGTCGTAATACTGGGCCAGGCGCTGCGCCTCGGCGCGGGCGAACATCTCTAGCGGCGGGCCCCTATCCTCGTGGCTACGCTCGAAGCTTACCACCGCCAACCAGAAGAAGCTGAGCATACCACCGATGCCCAGCACGATCACCAGGGCAAAGGCTGTAAGCATCAGGCTAAAAATGCGTGGGCGCATGGTCGTTCAAATGGTTCAATCTGGCTCCATAAATTTATACCCCACACCGTAGATTGTCAGGATATAAATCGGCTCGTGGGGATCAGGTTCAATCTTGCGGCGAAGATTCTTGATATGGGCATCTACCGTACGGTCATAACCGGCGTAGCTCACATCATAGACGAGCTCAAGCAGTTGGGCGCGGGTGAAGGGGCGGCCAGGCTCGCGCGCAAGCACAGCCAGCATCTCGAACTCAGTGGCGGTCAGGTCGATCGGTTCGCCGTCACGGCGCACACTGCGGCGTTCGAGGTCGATGCTCAGGCCACCGATCTGGATCACGCCAGAGGGGGCCAGGTCGCCCGCGCTACGCCGAAGCACCGCCCGCACCCGCGCCACCAGCTCGCGGGGGCTAAACGGCTTGGTGATGTAGTCGTCGGCGCCGAGCTCCAGACCGATCAGCCGGTCGGCCTCCTCGACACGGGCAGTGAGCATAATGATCGGCAGCTTGCGGGTGGCCGGGTCCTGGCGCAGCGCGCGGGTCACATCGAGGCCATCCATCCCCGGCAGCATCAGGTCGAGCACGAGCAGACTGGGGCGCTCAGCGCGGGCCAGCCGCAGCGCGTCGGCGCCATCGCCGGCCGTGATCACGCGGAAGCCGGCCCGAACGAGGTAGTCACGGGCGATCTGCACGATGCCGGGCTCGTCGTCAACAACGAGGATGGTGCGACTCATCTGCGTGATCGGAGGCGAGGTGCAATCGACGAGAGCCGTGCACCGCCGGGGCGGGCCTCAGCCTTCGTCGATCGCACCTCGTGTTCTGCGGCAACTTATTCGACGCGCGGGTCGTGGCCGGCGGGGGTCGTGGGCGCGGCAGGCGCGGCAGGCGTGGCAGGCGCAGCGGGCGGGCCATTGCGGCGCTGCTGGAAGAGCCGTAGCAGCAGCCAGGCGAACAGGGCGAGGGCTACGAGCTTGGTGAGGACATCCAGCAGGCCGAAGACAAAGGGGAAGAATCCCCAGGGGCCCCAGCCACCGTGACCTCTCCCAAAGCCCGGGCCACCGCGCCCCATTCCAGCGGCGAACTCGCGCTCGGGCTCCCGGGCAAAGCGCTCGTGTGCCTGGGCCATGCGCTCGGCATCGCGGCCAAAGCCCTCGCCACGGCCCTCGAAGAACGGCCCTCGGTCGAAGCGCTCGCCAGGGGCAAAGGGTGGGCTGGCGGGTACAGCTGGCGCGGCGGGCACAGCGGCCATCCGCAGATCGGGGCCAGAACGACCGCTGAGCGCTACGAAAAGGGCCAGGCCGGCGAGCACGAGGGCCAGCCAGCCCTGCCAGTTACGGGTTCGCTCCATCAACATCCTCCGTGGCTGTGTACCAGAACGGTCATACCCACAGGGTACGACGCAATTGTGAAGCGAGTATGAACGGGTGAGGGAGAGAAGTGGGAGGTTGTGCGGCGACTACACCGGTGGCCAGGGCACGTTCGGCCCGGGGCCAGGCGGAGGGTAGATGCCCGTATCAATCAGCCGATCGAGCCGGCGGCGCAGGGCGCGCAGCTCAGCCTTCTCGAGCAGACTACCGAGGGCCTCAACGAACCCATCGCCAGTATCCAGACGGGCGCGCAGCCCGCAAAGGGCCTGGACGACATCCTCCGGCAGGGGCTGGCCCACAAAATCCCAGAGCACCGTGCGTAGCTTGGGCTCGTGGTGAAAACAGATCCCGTGGTCGATCGCCCAGAGCCGGCCATCGAGCCCTTTGAGGCAATGACCGCTCTTGCGGTCGGCGTTATTGATCAGGCAGTCGAGAGCGCAGAGGCGGCGGATCTCCTGCTCGTAGCCGCCCTCCTTGAGCATGGTAAAAAGGTGCGACTCCTCGTCATTGGCGATAAAGAGCTGCACCATGCCCACGCCGTATGGGCCATCGCGCACAACCGTCGGCGGCACAAGCCCGAAACCGAGTGCCTCAGAGACGAGGTAGGCCGCGGCTTCGCGGCGGTAGAGCGTGCCGTGGGGGAAATCCCAGAGCGGGCGCTCACCCCGGCGGGGCTTGTACACCCCGAGCAGCTGCAGGCCCTCGTGCTCAACCGTCACCAGCAGGGTGTAGTTACTGCTGTAGGGCATCGAGGCCTCCACGGCGAGCTCACCTCGCGCGAGGGCCTCGAGCACACGGGCGACCGCGATTGGTTGTGGCTGCTCGTCCATAGCGGGGCTTCGTCGGGGATCTGCTGGCCCGGAGGCCCACAGACACACAGGAACTCTTAACGCTTCGGCGTGGGCCTCGTAGCTTAGCGGCCAGCCAGCGCCACCTCTGGAGCTAGCGCTCGAAACGGCTGAGCTGAGTGCGGAAGGCTAGAGCGCGACAGAATGCCATCCGCTTGCAGTCCTGGGTCCAGATTCCTGGCGCTAGGCTGAGCTCAGCACCGGGCCGTGACCGTTGCGCTGGGGGCAGAAGTGACCGGCAGGGTCGATCGGGCGACCGCAGTTCCCACAGATTGGGCGGCCTGCCGCCACCACCTGAGCCGCGTGGCTGCTGAGCGCGCGCATCTGAGGGCGGGTGGCCGAAAGCCGGGCCGTCTGGGGCTCACCTTCGTCCTCGTCGGCCACACCCTGGATCAGCAGCACCACCAGGTCGCGCTCGGCATCGTAGCCAAGGCCCATCTGGCCAACACGGAACTCCGGGTCGAGCGGTTCCTCCAGGCTCATATCGGTGACGAGCAGGTCGTCGGAGGTGGCGAGGCGCGGATTCTTCTCAGCCAGACTGTCGAGCAAGCGGGCGATCGCATCGGCCAGGGCCCGCACCTGCTCCTTCTCGGCCAGGAGGGTGATCAGGCGGCTCCCCCGGCGCGCCTGCACATAGAAGACGCGCTGCCCGCGTGGGCCGACGGCGCCAGCGGTGATCCGCTGCACCGAGTCAAGATCGTACGTAAACTCAGACATGCTCCGTACCTGATTGGGGCGCGGCGGGTTCCCCCTCAACGCGAGCGGGCGGCGCGGCGCCGTTGGTGGCGGCTACAGCCTCGGCGGGGCCAGCACCATTGGCGGCGTGGGCCTCGGCGGGCGGCTCCGGCTGCGGGCGGAGGTGCTCCAGCGACCCACACTCATTGAAGGCGAGCAGCCGTGGGCCCATGCGCTCGAAGGCGATCGCGGTGAGCGAGCAGGGGTTGATCACGAGCCGCTGGAAGAGATCGATATGCATGCCCACGTAGTAGGCAATCGCGAGCTTGATGATATCCGCGTGGGAGCAGACAGCGATCACCTGCTTCGGGTGCTGGGCGCGCAGCGCATCCAGGGCCTGGACCATGCGCATCTGGGCCTCGCCGAGGGTCTCCCCGTTTGGGAAGCGCGTGCCACTCGGGTAAAACTGCACACCGGGCCAGAGCTCATGCTTGTAGAGCTCTTTCAGCTCGGCGCCCTGCCACTCGCCGTAGCGCACCTCGCCGATCTGCTCTACGAGTCGCAGGGGCAAGCCCCTGGGGCGCGCGATGGCGCTAGCCGTCTCGACGCAGCGCTCCAGCGGGCTGGAGTAGATCGCGGCGATCGGCAGATCGCCCAGGCGCACACTCAGGGCGGCGGCCTGGGCCCGGCCCTGCTCATTCAGGTGGACACCGGGCGTCCATCCTGCCAGCCGCCCGTGCACCCAGTCATTTGTGCCGTGGCGGATCAGCAGCAGTAGCGTCACTCGCATCTCCTTGCGCTTCCCCGATTCGCCTGTATGATACCACAATCACTGGCCACGTTCCGGCATTGCGGCCCGTTGATGCAGTCCGTGCGCACCGTCCCGGCGCGTGTGCCTCCTGCGGCGGCCGGAGCGACAGGAGGCACGCCTCCGGCGATCCGCGCCGCAGGCTCCTCAGGATGCCCATTCCGCCCGTGTTGTACCAGCCCTGCCCGTTGACAGGACCGCTGAGCAGAAAGCAAACCCCTATGGGCTACGATGTCGTCGGGATCGGCGTCGCCTCGCTCGACCTGATCGGCGTGGCGGCGGCAGAGCCGCAGCTGGGTGCCAAGCAGCAGCTGGCGGGCTGGGTGGAGATGGGCGGCGGCCCGGTGCCGAATGCCCTGGCGGCCGTGGCTAGCCTGGGCGGGCGCGCGGCGATGCTTGGCGCCGTGGGCAACGATAGCTACGGCACGCGCATTCTCGCCGGCCTGCGCGCGGTGGGCGTAGACACTTCGGCCATGCAAGTGCGGCCCGGTAGCTCCCACGTGGCCTTCATACTCGCCGAGCCCGGCCGCGACCGGCGCACGGTCTTCTGGCACAACGATCCGGGTGTGCTCGCCGGCCTCACACTGGACAGGGCGCTGATCAGCTCGGCCCGCGCCCTGGCGCTCGACACCCATGCCCCGGCGGCGGGCCTGGAGGCGGCCCGCTGGATCCACGCCTCCGGCGGCCTGGTGATGATCGACGCCGACCGGGTGCGCCCCGGCACGCTGGAGCTGCTGCCCCACTGCGATCTGCTGGTGGTTTCCGAGCGCTTTGGCCGGGAGGTCTCCGGTGAGGCTGAGCCCGGCGCGGCGGCTGTCGCCCTGCAGGCGCGCTTTGGACGTATGTCCATCGTCACGTGCGGCGCCGCAGGAAGCTGGTGCGCCCACGGTGGCGAGTGCTTTCACACGCCGGCCTTTCCGGTTGAGCCGGTGGACACCACCGGCGCCGGTGATATCTTTCACGGCGCGTTGCTCTTCGCCGTGCTACGAGGTGATGAAGCGCGCCGGGCCGTGCGCTTTGCCAGCGCGGCGGCCGCCATCAGCTGCACGGCCCCCGGTGGTCGGGGCCGGCTGCCGACGCTGGCCGAGGTCGAGGTGCTTCTGGCCGGCGCGTAGGCCCTCCCTGGATGGGCGCCGCGCAGGGCGGCGAGGGTTGGCCTTCAGGCAAGAACCGGCGACCAGGAACTGGCGAAGCACCAGCAGATGGCCTTCTGAGGCGCTCCAGCCCTCCAGATGGCTCAACCGTTCCGAGCAACTCGCTCCATGGATCCACCGTTTGGTCGCGGAGGCAGGCACGCATCCTGCCTCTGCGACGTGGGACCAAACGCGCACCCGGGTTCCCTTTAGAACACTAGCCGTCTGCGGCGCAGGGCAATGCTCTGCAGCAGGCCGATCGCGGTGAGCACCGTGATCATAAAGCTGCCGCCGCTGGAGATAAAAGGCAGGGGGAGGCCCGTCACGGGGAGCAGGCTGAGGTTCATCCCCAGGTTCACCACCAGGTGGCAGAAGAGCATCCCGAAGACGCCGAAGGCGATCAGGCGGCCAAAGGTATCGCGGGCCTGCCCGGCGATCGTGAGCGCCTGCCAGAGCAGCAGCGCCTGGAACGTGATCAGCACCACCCCGCCCACAAAGCCCATCTCCTCGCCGATCACCGCGAAGATAAAGTCGGTATGCTGGACGGGCACATAGTTGCCCTGGCTGAAGAGCCCGCGCGTGAGCCCGGCGCCTACCCAGCCACCCTGGCCAATTGCGCTGAGGGCCTGGATCACATTGTAGCCGTCGTTAAAATCCACCTTCGACGGGTCGGTGAGCAGATAGTAGAAGGTGGTCAGGCGCGAGCGCTGCTCATCGTCGAAGACGTAGCGCCAGCCAGCGAGAGCAAGCGGCCCCGCAAGCAGCGCCAGGGCCAGGAGCTGGCCGAGCGTCATGCCTGCGCCCCAGGCGATCACCAGCCAGATGCAGCCAAGCACAATCGCGGTGCCGAGGTCGGGCTGGACGAGCACCAGCAGCATGGGCGGCACCGCGATCAGCAAGCCTCCGAGCTGTACAGGCCAGCTGCTCCGCGCCCGTTCGAAGTGTTGAAAGTAGGCCGCCAGGGCGAGGATGAGCGCGAGCTTGCCGATCTCGGCGGGCTGGAAGGTACGTTGACCGATCGCGATCCAGCTCTGGGCGCCTTCACTGATGCGCCCGATCACTAGCACGCTGGCGAGCAGCACCAGCATGCCGAGATAGATCGGGCGAGCCAGACTTGAGAGCAGGCTGTAGTCGAAAAGCGTGGCGCCAACCATCGCCACCAGGCCAGCGCCGATCGAGACTAGCTGGCGTGGGAAGAGCGTACTGAGTGGCACGCCGTTGAACGTCACTGCGGTGAGTGTGGCGCTGTACACAGCGAGCACACCGATCGTCAGCAGCACGAGCACACAGACGAGCAGCGGCCAGTTGTACTCGCGCCAGCGGCGTGTCTCCACGGGCTCACCCCACCAGCGATCGCTCGACGGCCTCGGCCACCCGGCGCAGCTGCGCCATCATCGCAGCGAAGCGCTCGGGCACCAGCGATTGCTGGCCGTCGCAGACGGCGTAGGCCGGATTATCGTGGACCTCGACGATCAGGCCGTCGGCGCCAGCGGCGATGGCGGCGCGGGCCATGGGCTGCACCTGCTCCCAACGACCACTGGCGTGTGATGGGTCAACGATCACCGGTAGGTGCGAGAGCTGCCGGATCATCGGCACCGCTCCCAGGTCCAGCGTGAAGCGCAGCGTGTCGTCGAAGGTGCGGATGCCGCGCTCGCAGAGCACCACCTGCGAGTTGCCCTCGTGCAGGAGATACTCGGCGGCGAGCAGCAGATCCTTTACGGTGGCGGCGAAGCCACGCTTGAGCAGCACGGGGCGCCCCGAACGGCCAACGGCGCGCAACAGCGGATAGTTCTGCATGTTGCGCGCCCCGATCTGCAGCATGTCGGCATACTCACACACCAGCGGCAGCGTCTCGACGTCCATCACCTCGGTGACGACAGGCAGGCCGGTGGCCTCACGGGCTTCGGCCAGGATCCGCAGGCCAGCCTCGCCGAGCCCCTGGAAGGCGTAGGGTGAGGTGCGGGGCTTGTAGGCGCCGCCACGCAGGATCGCAGCGCCAGCCGCGCGCACCGCGTGGGCCACAGCGAAGGTCTGCTCCCGGCTCTCCACCGTGCAAGGCCCGGCAATGACCACCACACCCGGGCCGCCGATCGGCACCCCACCCACCGTAACCACCGTGTCGGCCTCGTGAAACTCGCGGCTGACGAGCTTATACGGCGCGGTGACACGGATCACCTCGCTGACGCCGGGCAAGCGCAGCAGGCGAGCCGCCTGCTCCACTGGCCCGCTGTTGCCGGTGATACCGATCGCCGTGCGCGTCGGCCCCGGCATCGGGTGGGGCGTGTAGCCCATCGCCGTGATCTCCGCGCAAACCTGCGCGATCTGCTCGCGGGTGGCGTGGGCCTCCATCACAACTAGCATACGCCAGGCTACTCGTAGATCCAGGGGTCGGCGGCGCGGCCCCACTCAACGATCAGCTCCTCGGGCCGGAAAAAGATCGCCACTTCACGCTCACCGCTCTCCGGCGAGTCCGAGGCGTGGATGAGGTTGCGGCCGATCTCGACGCCGAAATCACCCCGGATCGTGCCGGGCGCTGCCTTGGCGGGGTTGGTAGCACCGACCATGGCGCGGATCAACTCCACCGTGCCCGGCTTGCCGCCAACCACGGCCACCACCACCGGCGCGGAGGTGATATAGCTCACGAGGCCAGCGAAGAAGCCCTTACCCTCATGCTCGGCATAGTGCCGGCGAGCCAGCGCCTCGTCCACCTGCATGAGCTTGAGGCCCTGCAGCTTCAGGCCGCGCTGCTCCAGCCGCGTGAGGATCGGGCCCACCAGGCCGCGCTGCACGGCGTCGGGCTTGAGGATGATCAGTGCGCGCTCCATTATTGCTCCTCGATAGGCAGATTGCCGTTCGTCGATGGTAGCTGATGCCACGCTTCAACGCCCGCAGTATACCATTTTCTCTCGATCGCAAGCACAGGCGGGCTTCGCCGCCCCATCGCCGCGCGCTTCAGCGCCGTGGCCCACCCTGGGCGCCACGGCCTGCGCCCGAACCGCAGGCAAGCTGTGGTACAATCACCACAGAGAGAGCGCTCAGGCGCGCGCCATCAGGCCGCCTGGGCGTATTGTCTGCCACAACCGCGCCCGCCCGGCGCACGGAGCATATGCAGCGCACCGATCTTCGGAACATCGCCATCATCGCCCACGTCGATCACGGCAAGACGACCCTCGTCGATGCCCTGCTCAAGCAGAGCCGCATCTTCCGCGAGAACCAGGCCGTTGAAGAGCGCGTGATGGACTCCAACGCCCTCGAGCGCGAGCGGGGCATCACCATCCTGTCCAAAACGACCGCCGTCACCTACCGGGGCGTCAAGATCAATATCGTGGACACGCCCGGCCACGCCGATTTCGGCGGCGAGGTGGAGCGCGTGATGAACATGGTCGATGGCGTGCTGCTGCTCGTCGACGCCGTCGATGGCCCCATGCCCCAGACCAAGTTTGTGCTGCGCAAGGCCCTCCAGGCTGGCCACCGCGCGATCGTCGTGGTCAACAAGATCGATCGGCCCCAGGCCCGCCCGAACTGGGTAGTGAACGAGACGTTCGACCTCTTCGTCGATCTCGGCGCCAGTGATGAGCAGGCCGAGTTCGCCACGATCTATACCAACGCCCTGGTTGGCCACGCCGGACGCTCGCCCCTCAAGATGCACGACTCGCTTGAGCCACTCTTCGAGGCCATCCTGGATCGCATTCCGCCGCCCGATGTGGACGTGGAGGCGCCGGTGCAGTTCCTCGTCACCACGAGCACCTACGACGATTACAAAGGCAAGATTGTGACGGGCCGCCTCACGCGCGGTACGCTCGGTAAGGGCCAGCCCCTTGTTCGGATTAGCCGCGAGGGCACTATCAGCCCGGCCAGGATCACCCAGCTCTTCGTCTACAACGGCCTGCAGCGCCAGGAGGTGGAGAGTGCGCAGGCCGGCGATATCATCGCGCTCGCCGGCATCCCCGACGCCGCCATCGGCGAGACGATCGCCGACGCGGCCCAGCCTGAGGCCCTCCCAACGATCAAGGTCGAAGAACCCACGGTGCGTATGACCTTCGGTGTCAATACGAGCCCCTTCGCCGGTCGGGAGGGGACCTTCGTCACCTCGCGCAAGCTGCGTGAGCGGCTCTACCAGGAAACCGAGCGCGACGTGGCGCTGCGAGTGCAGGATACCGAAAGCGCCGATGTCTTCCTCGTCGCTGGCCGTGGCGAGCTGCACCTCGGCATCCTGATCGAGACCATGCGCCGCGAAGGCTATGAGTTCCAGGTCTCCAAGCCCGAGGTGATCTTCCACGAGGGCGACGACGGCACCCGGCTCGAACCCGTCGAGCTGGTGGAGATCGAGGTCGCCGGCGAGTATCAGGGGGTGGTCGTGGAACTGCTCGGCAAGCGCCAGGGCCAGATGCGCGACATGCATGTGCGCGATGACGGTAGCGTTCATTATGTCTACCTTGTACCCACCCGTGGCCTGCTGGGCTTCCGCCAACTCTTCCTCACCGCCACGCGCGGCACCGGCATCCTCAACAGCCTCTTTTACGGCTACGAGCCACTCGCTGGCGAGATCGAGATGCGCGCCAACGGCAGCCTGATCGCCTCCGAGAGTGGCGTCGCCAGCACCTACGGCATCAATCAGGTGCAGGATCGGGGGGTCTTCTTCATCACCCCGGGCCAGGAGGTCTACGAAGGCATGGTCGTGGGCCAGCACATCCGCGATGTCGACCTGGAGGTGAACGTCTGCAAAGAGAAGCACCTCACCAACATGCGCAACAACAAGGGCGCGGAGAACATTCGCCTGGAAGCGCCGCGCGTGCTCTCGCTCGACGATGCGATCGAATACATTGGCGACGATGAGCTCGTTGAAGTGACACCCAAAGGCTGGCGCCTGCGCAAGAAGCTCCTGAGCGCCGATGATCGCCGCCGTGAGAAGAAGCGCCGCGACCTCGCCCTGGCGTAAGAGTTTTTCCGCTTCCTCCGTGCCCCGCATCCACACTGCTGGTCCCCGCGCCCCCATGCCCGGCCCCATTTCGCAAGCTCCGCCCTCACATACTAATCCCGCTCTAATCTCGCCCTAACCACATTCTTACACCTCTGGCCTATACTTTGCTACTGACGTCCCCTATGGGAGGGCCCCTGCCTCCCGCTGTTCGCGTCCCCACCAGGCCCCACTCCTGCCCTCCCGGGACCAACGCCGATTTCTGACGTCCGCGCTCTGTCGCAGCCAGGGCCGCGGGCGGGAAAGGGGAAGCCCGATGACCAACCCGGTGCTCAACAGCCCCGGTGCGGCCGAGTCCATTATTCTGTACCTGAACGAGATCGGCGATGAGCCGCTGCTCACCTTTGCCCAGGAGCAGGATCTCGCCCGCACCATGCACGAAGGCCGCGAGGCTGCGCGCCGCCTCGCCAGTGAGTCGCCGCTCCCCCCGGGGGAGCGGCGCCGGCTCGATGAGCAGATCGCAGCCGGTGAGCGCGCGCGCGCCCAGCTGATCAATTCGAACCTTCGCCTGGTTGTCAGTATCGCCCGGCGCTACCAGGGCCACGGCCTCAGCCTGCTCGACCTCATCCAGGAGGGGAGCCTGGGGCTCATGCGCGCCGTCGATAAGTTTGACCCGTCGCGCGGCCTGAAGTTCTCGACCTACGCTACCTACTGGATCCGCCAGAGCGTTGGCCGCGCCATCGCCGACCAGGGCCGCACCGTGCGCCTCCCCGTCCACCTCGGCGAGCGGCTCTCACGGCTGGCCCGCGTACGCCAGCAGCTCACCCAGCGCCTGGATCGTGAGCCTACCGCCGAGGAGGTGGCCAGCGAGCTCGGCCTTACGACCGATCAGGTAACCCGCGCCGAGCAGGCGGCCCTGGCGCCCGCCTCGCTCGACGAGGCCCATACCGACGATGGGACCGGCTCGCTGGCCGAGATCATCGCCGACCCGCTGCAGCCCTCGCCGCTCGACGAGGTCTCCCATGGGCTGCTGCGCGACGACCTGAGCGAGGCGCTTTCGCACCTGACACCCCGCGAGCGGAACATCTTGCGCCTGCGCTACGGCCTCGACGGGGAATCGGCCCTGACGCTGGAGCAGATCGGCCAGCGCCTCAACCTCACGCGCGAGCGGGTGCGCCAGCTCGAGAGCGAGGCGCTGAAGAAGCTGCGCGACCCGATGCTCGGTCGCCGGCTCCACGGCTACTTCGACGAGGAGTAGGCTCACCCGGATGGTCACACAGACGCCCCGCCGGGGCGTCTGTGTGTTTGCGTCCACAGCTATGGCCAGTAGAGGCAGCCGGGATGCCGCTACGGCAAATAGGAGAGCACGATCTCGGCGCGGCGCCGCCAGACCGAGGCGGGTGCCAGGTCGGCGGCGGCGATGAGCGCTGCCCGGGCGTCGCTGGCATCGCCCAACGCCGCCAGCGACGCGCCGAGATAGTAGGCCGCGTCGGGGCCAGCGCCAGCCGCGCGGGCTGCTTGCGCCGCGCGCACGGCCCCTTCGAAGGCGCCACAGTGGTAGCGATGAGCGGCCAGGGTTGTCTGGGCGCCCGCATGCGCGCCTAACGCTGCGGCCGCCAGCTCGGCAAGGGGCAGGCCCCGCTCACAGAGCTGGTAGGTGGAGGCGAGGTGGAAGTTCGCCGCCAGCAGCGCGTAGCGGCCACGCTCGCCCGTTGGGGCCTGCGCAAGTGCCCGACCGTAGGCCAGGCTTGCCTCGTCGTATTCACGCCGGGCCGCATACCAGTTGGCCCAGGCTAACTGTACATCGGGATCGCCGGGACGCAGGCGGGCCACGGTGTCGATCTGCTCCCGGGCCGCGTCGCTGGAGTCCAGGTCGAGGTAGGCCAGGGCGAGCAGGGTCCGAGTCCGGGGCTCATCGGGGTAGGCGGCCACGAGCGCTTCGAGGCGGGCAAGGCCCCCCTGGGCATCACCGGCGCGCCAGCGGGTGTACGCGGCGTAGGCCGCCGCGCTCAGGGCCTCCGGCCCGTGTGGATCTACCCGGACGAACTGTTCTTCGGCCAGACCGTAAAGCCCGAGCCCCAGGTAGAGCTGCCCCAACAGCTGCTGGCGCTGGCCCTCCGGTGCTCTGAGCACGGCCGCGAGCTGCGCGGGGCCCTCGCGCGGCTCTGGCAGGAGCGGTGCAGCCAGCGGGTTGTCGGGCGCCGGCCTGGGTGGCGGTGCCGCGAGTGCGTCCCAGGCGGCGGCTGGGTCATCAGGCGCGTGCAATAGCGCCAGGCGGTAGGCGGCCAGCCCGGCCCAGGCCACCGGCAGCGGCTCGGCCAGGGCAGCCTCGTAGCCAGCCTCGGCGGCCAGGTAGTCACCACGGCGCATCGCCTCCTCGGCCGCCAGCACCCGCCCGGGGGCCCGCAGAGCGCATGCCGCAGGGGTGCGGCAATCCTCCAGTAGCAGCCAGGTGCGTCCCGCCAGCTCGTCGCGGCCGCTATCAGCCAGAGCGCGGCCGAGGTAGAGCAGCGCCAGATGGTAGCTCGCCGGGTCCAGCCCGCGCTGCATCGCGGCGCGCAGGGCACGCTCGGCTGGAGCATGCTCGCCACGGAGGGCCCGCAACATCCCCAGGCGCAGCTGGGCCACGGGCAGCGTGGGAGCCAGGGGCCTATAGGCCGCCAGGGCCTCGTGGTAACGGCCCGCCACAAAGAGCCGATCGGCCGCGCGCAGCGCGTCACGCGCATCGGGGCGGGCAATAAGGGCAGCGCCCGCCACCAGCAGGGCGGCCGCGACAAGCCAGGGTATGCGAGCGGCAATTCGCGCGTTCAATGGGCGTTACCATTTACGATCGGCAGCCCGCGCCAGGCGTCCCGGCCCCATTGTAGCACAGCCGCCGCGCCCATTGTCAATCTTCAATTGTCAAGCGTCTCACCTCTCGCCACGAGGCCAGAGCGCCCAGATCACCGCAGCGGCGGCAGCAGCCCAGGCCCGGTCGGACTCTTTGAGCATGCCCCGGGTGCGCAGCTGCACACCACCGAGGAAGAGGCCCGTGGCAACCATCCCACCCGCAAGGCGGTCGGTGGAGCGCTCCACCCGGCGCATCCCCCGCTCCAGACGAGTCAGGTCCGAGCGGGTCTGCAATTCTCCACGGTTCGCGGCTTTGTAATAGGCGTCCATCTGGCGCGGGAGGGTGAGCAAGATCTGGCCAAGCTCACGCAGCTCCTTCTGCACCCGCTCGGCCCAGTTGCCATCACTGCGCTCCTGGTCCATCAACATGCGGGCGAAGGGGCGCAGCTCGTGGAAGAGGTTGATATCGGGGCAGATTTCGGTGGCAAGCCCGGCGACCATGCTCAGGGCCCGCCCGAAGTAGAGCAGATCCTGCGGGATCTGGAAAGGCAGATCGTAGACGATATCGCGGGTCTCCTCGAAGATCGCCTCGACATCGACATTCGTCATCTCGCGCATGGTGCGGTTGAAGGAGTGGCGCAGCATGATCTGCACCGCCTGCACGATCGGGCGCTTGTCGGCGCCGGGCAGGATCATGTTCAGCCGGTCGAGCGCATCGACGATCCGCTCCGCGTCGTTGGTGGCCAGGCCGATCACACCACCGCGCACCAACTCCATCGTCTGGGGGGGCAGCCGGCCGACCATGCCGAAATCAACAAAGATCAGCGTGAAGGGGCGGCCGGGAGCCGCATCGTGAGCTTCGGCATCACCGAAGAGGTGCCCATCGGGGAGCACCCCGTTACGCCCGGGAATGGGCTGATCGGGGCGGTGGCCATTGCTGCGCACCACATCGGACGGCGCGGGGCGCGTCGTAGCGGGCAACTCGGGCTCCACCCGCACAAAGAGATTCCCGGGGTGCGGATCCGCGTGGAAGAACCCATCGATGAAGAACTGCTTCAGGTAGCAGTTGTTCAGCCGCGCGGCCAGCTCCACCCGGCTCACACCGAGCTCCTCGAGCGTGCGGATGTCGTTGATCTTGATCCCGCTGATGCGCTCCATCACCAGCACCCGGCGGGTGCTCAACTCCAGCAGCGGCTCCGGCACATAGATCCCCTGCACGCCCGCGAAGTTGGCGCGGAAGGTAGCGCCGTTGCGCGCCTCGGAGACATAGTCGAGCTCCTGGACGAGCACCTTCGCGAACTCGGCCAGCAGCGCCTCCAGATCGGCGCGGCGCCGGATGGGCGGGTAGTTCTTGATCAGGCGCACGACCCAGGCAACCGCGCTTAGATCAACCTCGATGATCTGCTCGATGTAGGGCCGCTGCACCTTCACCGCCACCTCGCGCCCATCGTGGAGGGTGGCATAATGCACCTGGCCCAGAGATGCGGCGGCCACGGCCTCCTGATCGAAGGCGCGGAACAGCTCGCTCGGCGGCGCGCCCAACTCCTCGATAATCACTTCGAGCACATGGCCCGCCGGCGCCGGGGGCACCTCGTCCTGCAGGCCGGCAAGCTCCCGGCGCACTGGCTCGGGCACGATGTCGGCGCGGGAGGAGAGAAACTGGCCAAGCTTGATCTGCATCCCGCCCAACTCCAGAGCCAGGCTGCGAAAACGACGCGCAATCGCGACCCAGCGCCCCATCGCGTTCCGCCGCACGTACCAGCGCAGCAGGCTGAAGCGGGCCAGGAAGATATCCCAGAAATAGATATGAGCCACAACGCCCAGAAAGAACAGCGAAACCTGCAGGAAGCGCTTGCGGGGTTGAAACTGGGGAGCAGCGCTTGGCCGTGGCAGAGCTGTCTGATCGGGGATCGCCGGGCTGGAAGCCTGGGTCTGCAACTCGTGCGTCATACCCTGTCCGTCGTCGTACGCTCCTATGGGATTATACCAGAAACCATCTTGGCGCTCCCTTTGCCCCCTTCAACCGGCTGAGCAGAACTAAATCCCCAGACCGATACGATGTCTCGGAGCATCCGTTACTATGGCTTCAGGGAGCCAGCTGGCAGCTTTATGGCTGGCCCACCGTACCGTACCACCAGCAGACACTCGAGATCAATGGCAATCGATAGTGTGCGCCTCCTTACCGACAGTGCAGCGCAGCTCTGGCGCCGCCTCAGCAGCGTTCAACCCCTCGAAACCCCCACCGCCGCCGAGAGCTTCGACGAGTGGCTCGGCACCGCCGCTCACGCCCGCCTGGACCACGCCGAAGAACAGGCGCTCCGCCGCGATTATCGCAGCCTGGTCAACCTGATCGAGGAGCTCGGGACGCTGGTGCGCTCGCGCGCCCACGCGCTCGAACTGGTGCGCGCCCAGGCCGCCGAGCCGGAACTCCCCCGCCCCTCCGCCGCCTAGTGGCGCAACACAACGACACCGACTCGGAACCCTGCCTCGGTGTCATGCCCGCGTCAGCGGGCATCCAGCAGCGCACCGTGGTCCGGCTCCACCGGTATCGGTGGGTGGAACACTTGCGCCAGGTGCCGGCCACCCGGCGGGCTCCGGGGCGCCACTCTCTTCCGCGCAATCGTCGTTGACGCTGCCCCTCCAAACGGCTACAATAACGGGGATGTACGGCGTAGCCGCAGCAAAGTGAGCAGCGATGTTCGAAAGCCTCTCCGACCGCCTCCAGGCGGTCTTTCAAAAGCTCGGCCAGAAAGGCCGCCTCGACGAGAGCGACGTCCGCGAGGCGATGAAGCAGGTGCGCCTCGCCCTGCTGGAGGCCGATGTCAATTTCAAGGTCGTCAAAGAGTTCGTCGCCCGGGTCACGGAGCAGGCCGTCGGCGAGGAGGTGACCAAGAGCCTCACGCCGCACCAGCAGGTGGTGAAGATCGTTCACCAGGAGCTGATCGCCCTGCTCGGCACTGAGAACGCCCCCCTGGCCGAGGCCCGCCCCGGCCCGACGGTGATCATGCTGGTCGGCCTCCAGGGTACCGGTAAGACGACCCTCTCCGCCAAGCTGGCCCTGCACCTGCGCAAGAAGGGCCGCCGTGTCATGCTCGCCGCCTGCGACGTCTACCGGCCCGCGGCGATCACCCAGCTCCAGACGCTCGGCAAGCAACTCAATGTGCCCGTCTACAGCGAAGGCACGGGAGCGCGGCCACCCGATATTGCCGCCAATGCCCTGGAGCACGCCAGGCGGGAGATGGTCAATGTGCTGATCATCGACACCGCCGGTCGCCTGCAGATCGACGAGCCGCTGATGGAGGAGCTCGAACAGATCGATGCCCGTGTCCACGCCACCGAGCGCCTGCTCGTGGTCGATGCGATGACGGGCCAGGAGGCGGTGCGCGTCGCGGAAACCTTTAACCAGCGCGTGAACCTCACCGGCCTCGTGATGACCAAGATGGATGGTGATGCACGCGGCGGCGCCGCCCTCTCGGTGCGCGCCGTAACTGGCGTGCCAATCAAGTTCATCTCCTCCGGCGAGAAGATCGACGCCAATACGCTCGAGCCCTTCTACCCCGACCGGCTCGCCTCACGCATCCTCGGCATGGGTGATGTGCTCTCGCTGATCGAGAAGGCCGAGCAGATCTACGACGCCGAGCAGGCCCGGGCCATGGAGAAGAAGCTGCGCAAGGGCAAGTTCGACTTCGAGGATTTCCTCGCCTCCATGCAGCAGATGCGCAAGCTTGGCCCGCTCCAGGAGTTGCTCAAGCTCATCCCCGGCATGGGCCAACTCGCCCGCCAGGAGGATCTGATCGATGAGCGTCAGCTCAAGCGGATCGAGGCGATCATCTTCTCCATGACACCTCTCGAGCGACGCAATCCCGAGATCATCAAGCAGAGCCGGCGGGCCCGCATTGCCCGTGGCAGCGGTACCAGCGAGCAGGATGTCTCCGCGCTCATCAAGCAGTTTACCCAGATGCAGCGCATGATGAAGCAGATCGCGGGCGGCGGTGGCAAGCCTGGGCGTGGCGGGCGCGGCGGGCGCGGTGGCCCCGGCGGAATCGATCCGCGCGACCTGATGAAGCTCTTGAAGTGAGGGCCGGGCCCACCCCGCACATGCCTGCGGCAGAGTATGGTATAATCCGCGGTTAGTTGTGCAACATGGTATTCGGAGGATTGCGCACCCATGGTTAAGATCCGTCTTCGCCGCACCGGCAAGACTAAGCAGCCCAGCTACCGCGTGGTCGTGGCCGACTCCCGCTCGCCGCGCGATGGCAAGTTCATCGAGATTATCGGCCACTACAACCCCATCCGGCAGCCCAAGGTTCTCGAGATCAACGCTGACCGCGCCCGCTACTGGCTCGGCGTGGGCGCCCAGCCCACCGATACTGTCGTCACTCTGCTCAAGCGCGTGAGCGTACTCGACGAGCAGGGCAAGGTTGTCCCCGCCACCGCCGAGGCCTAGATAGAGGATAGGGGACAGCGCACAGGGGATAGGGGGCAGCGTACAGGGAGGGGAGAGGGCACCGTGAACAGGGGCAGGGCGCGGGCTTCACTCGCTCGGTGCCCCGACACCACCATAGCGATCGCCCGTTTCTCCTGTCCCCAGTATCCTGTTCCCTGTCCCTTTTTTGACGAACTCTATGAAAGCGCTGCTCGAATACATTGCGCTCAACCTGGTAGACAACCACGAGGCCGTGCAGATCAAGGAGCGCGTGGGCCGCTTCACCGTCACCTATGAGCTCTCCGTCGATCCGGAAGAGACGGGAAAGGTGATCGGGCGCAGCGGGCGCGTGGCCAAAGCCATCCGCGACCTGATGGGGGTGGCCGCCGCCCGCCAGAATAAGCGCGTCCACGTCGATATCGAGTAGAGCATGGACGAGCTCCTGCTCATCGGCCAGATTCTCGGCCCCTTCGGGGTGCGGGGCCAGGTGAAGGTGAAGGCTTTCACCGACCGGCCCGATCATATCGCGCGCCAGGTTCGCACGATCTTCACTGGGCCTGGTCGCCCTCCGCTCACCCTCCGCCGCCTGACGGAACATAAGCCGGGCCTGCTGATCGCCACCTTTGAGGGCATTACCACCCGCGAGGCCGCCGAGGAGTTGCGGGGCGAAGAGCTCTACATCCGCGCCGTCGATGCGGCTCCCCTCGCGTCCGATGAGTACTTCCTCCACGACCTGGTGGGCCTCGCCGTGAGTACGACCGCCGGTGAGGCCGTGGGTAGTGTGCGCGAGGTGCTGGAGACGGGTGCCGGCGAGGTGCTGGTGGTGGCCCGAGCGGGCCAGCCCGACGCCCTTGTCCCCATGGTCCGCGACTTTATCGCCGAGCTCGATATCCCTGGCCGCCGCGTGGTGATTATCCCCATCGAGGGGTTGCTGTAGGGCCGCCGCCCGCGTATCCCCCTAGAGGCG
>SFCB01000216.1 GCA_004367505.1 Chloroflexi bacterium OHK40
CCGGCTGAGACGCCCACCGTGATCGCGGGGCCGCCGGCCGATGCCCCAGCCGGGGGGGGCGGGAAGCGCCTCTGGTGGATCCTCGGCGTGGGGGGCTGCCTCAGCCTGATCCTCGTAGCCGCCTGCGCGCTCACGCTGGTGATGGCCCTCGCCCGCATGGCCCCGGCCACCAGCGCGACGGCGCTCCCCGCCGCGACACCGGAGGGTGGCGTGGGAGGGAGCGTGCCCGGGGATGCGCCTCTCACCGAAGGCGATCTGCTCTTGCGCGACGACTTCGACGACCCCGTAGCCAGCGGCCTGGGCGAAGAAGAGGACGAATCGCTGCGCTACGCCTACGAAGACGGCGCCTATGTGATCGAGGTGAAGGAGCCCGAGACGATCGTCTGGGCCCGCGTGGAGGGGAGCTACACGGACATCGCCATCGAGGTGGACGCGGAAACGCCCCCTGGAGCCGAGATCGCCGCAGCCGGCGTGATCTTCCACTACCAGGACGCCGACAACTTCTACCTCTTCAGCGTCTCCAACGACCGCTTTTATACCCTTGAGATCCTGCTGGACAACGAGTGGACCACGCTGGTCGACTGGACGGAGTCGGACCTGATCAACGAGGATCGCAACCGCCTGCGGATCGAGACCCGGGGCGATCAGATCGCCCTCTTTGTGAACGGCGAACTGCTAGAGACAACGGTCGACGGCACTTTTACGGAGGGCGAAGTCGGCCTGGCTGTCAGCAGCTTCGACCAGGGCGGCGGGCTCGTGCGCTTCGACAACCTGGAGATCACCCGCAACGAGTAGCCGGAGCGGGTGCCGGGCCACGTCCGGCGTGGGCCATTGCCAGGCATACGGCCAACCGGTAGCGGCCCACCCCGACCTGACCTGGCCAGGACGGCCTCTGTAGCGCAGCGCGTTTGCGCGACATGGGAGCGCACGGCCGCGCTGTGGGCGGGCGACATCCCGGCGCAACGCTGCGGCGCTGTAGCGCGAGGACCGCGCACCAGGAACCGGAGCACGACAAGCAGATGGCGTTCTGACGCACTCCAGCTCTCCGCATCCGGCGCAACCGTTCCGAGCGGTATCCTCCACGGAACCGTTAGCACCGTTCGGTCATATGCCAGAAACGCAGCGAGCCGCGTCGCCGAGGGACCACAAGCACAACGTGGTTCGATTTAGAAGAGCGGCAGCTGCTCCACAATCGGCCGGGGCGCGTAGGCGCGCTCGAGTTCGGCCCGTGAGCGACCGAAGAAGCGACCGCCGAGCGTCACAAAGTCGCGAGCCCTTGCGGCCTGGGTACCGAGGCTGGTAAGGTGGGCCAGGTCGCTGAAGGGGTGCAGCTGGCGGAGCCGCAGGACACGCGCCACGCTGATCGGCCCGAGGCCAGGAACGCGCAACAACTGCTCAGGGGCGGCGCTGTTGAGCTCCACAGGGAAGCGCTCGGGGTGGGCGAGGGCCCAGGCGAGTTTCGGGTCGAGGTGCAGCGGCAGATCGCCGCCCGGATCGAAGGGGAGCTCGCCGTGACCAAAGCCGTACTGTCGCAGCATCCAATCGGCCTGCTGGAGCCGCTGCACGCGGGCATGGGGCGTGCGCTCGGCCCCGGCGAGGGGCGTGCCGGCCAGTGGCCGGAAGGCGCCGAAGTAGACACGGCGCAGCCCGAGCTCGCGGTAGAGCCAGCTCCCGGCGCCGAGCAGGTCGCGATCGTGCTCACCGGCCGCGCCCACCACAAACTGGGTTGCCATGCCAGAGGGAAGGGCGCCAGCCCGTTGCCACTCACGGGCCCAGAGCAGCCGCTCCACCAGATCGGCCTGCCAGCTGCGCTCGGGCGAAATGCGGGCCAGGTGGGCGGCGGAAGGCGCCTCAAGGTTCAGGCTCAGGCGGTCGGCCAGGCGAGCGGCCCGCTCCACATCGGAATAGGCCGTGCCGGGGAGCAACTTGACGTGCACATAGCCGCTGTAGGTATAGCGGGTACGCAGCAACTCCACCCCGTCCAGCATGCGGCCCACCGCCTCACCGATACCGCCGTGCACGGCGGTGGAGACGAAGAGCCCCTGGACCGCCCCGGCGGCATAGCGGGGCATGAAGGCCCGGGCCAGCTCCTCCGGCTCGAGAGCGGCCCGAGGGAGATCATTGGCGGCCCGCAGCGGGCAGTACGCGCAGTTCCAGACGCACTGGCTGCTCATCAGCACACGGAAGACCGGGCGGGCCCGCCGGTCGAGCTCGTCGGCCTCGGGAGCAGCCCAGCTGGCCTGGCGGGGCGTATAGCGGCGACCAGGGCGCGCATAGGTCGCGCAGAGGTCGTACTGTGCCGCATCCGCCAGGAGGTCGAGCTTCGTATCCAGTTCCATAGCACTGATATTCTAGCATGCTCGGGAAGGGGTGGCGAGATGGAGGCAAACCTGAACGGGATTCGGGTGCGTTACGAAGATGTTGGCGAGGGGCCGGCCATGTTGCTGCTCCACGCCTTTCCGCTCGCCGGGTCTATGTGGCGCCGGCAGATCGAGGCACTGCGCGGCCACTACCGGGTGATCACGCCCGACCTGCGGGGCTTCGGCGGCAGCGACGCGCCGCCCGGACTCTACAGCATGGACGACATGGCCGACGATGTAGCGACGTTACTCCAGCACCTCGGCGTGCAGCGGGCCGCCGTGGTGGGCCTCTCGATGGGCGGCTACGTCGCCTTTGCCCTCTGGCGGCGCCACACCGACATGGTGGCGGCCCTCGCGCTGGCCGATACCCGCGCCGGCGCCGACAGCGAGGAGGGGCGCGCCACCCGCGAAACCAACGCCCGCCTGGCCGAAGAGCAGGGGGCCGCAGCGATCGCCGCCAGGATGATCCCCAACCTCGTCGCCCCCACGGCCTCGCAGGCACTGCGCGACGAACTCCAGGCGCTGATTGTCGCGAACGCCCTGCTCGGTATCGCCGGGGCCCTCCGGGGTATGGCCATCCGCCCCGACTCGACTCCCGATCTTCCGGGCATACGGGTGCCTACCCTGGTGATCGTTGGCGAGGAGGATGGCCTCACCCCGCCCCACGAGGCCGAAGCCATGGCCGCGCAGATCCCCGGCAGCACCCTCGTCCGGATCCCCGGCGCGGGCCACTTGAGCAACATGGAACGCCCGGACGAATTCAATGCCGCCCTCCTGTCCTGGCTCCCACGCGCGGGTGTGGCGTAACATGCTGCGCGGTCGCGCGCTGTCCCTCCCACACGCGCCGGGGTGGGCTTGCGCACCGGGCGCCGTCAGCCGATACAATCATCTACGCCACACCCATGCCTGGAATCTGGCAGGGGTGTGGTACACTGCTGCCCCAGACCCCCCAACGCCCTCGAAGGTGCCCTATGCCCGACCAGAGCGACCTTTCCCGCCCCACGCCACTACCACTCGTTCGCACAAAGTTGAGCCCGCCGGGGCTCCTTCCCGATACACTTCACCGGCCGCGCCTGGTCGAGCGACTCAGCGCCGCCATGCGCCGCCGCCTGACGCTGATCTCCGCGCCCGCCGGCTACGGCAAGACCACGCTGCTCGCCCAGTGGCTCGCCGCCGAGCACACCCCTACGCAAGCGGGGGGCGCCACATCCTCGGACAACCACCTCGGCCATCCCTCCGCGCCCCGCCCACCTGCCGTCGCCTGGCTCACCCTCGATGCCGATGACAACGACCCGCAGACCTTCCTCAGCTATCTGAGCGCTGCGCTCGCCGAGCTCCGCCCTGAGGGATCGCGCCACCGCATCCCCTCCCCTGGCCGCCCCGTGGCTGTGGAGGCCGTTCTCGCCGATCTGCTGAACGACCTGGCCGAGTTCGCCGGCGAGGCGGTGATCGTGCTGGAGGACTACCACACGATCACCTCGGCGACCTTCCACCGCAACATCGCCTTCGTGGTCGATCATCTCCCCCCGCGAGCGCACCTCGTGATCGCCACGCGGGCCGATCCGCCCCTGCCGCTCGCGCGCTTGCGCGCTCGTGGCCACCTCGCCGAACTGCGCAGCGCCGACCTGGCCTTCACCCCCGAGGAGGCCGCCGCCTACCTGCTAGAGACCATGGAGCTCTCGCTCTCGCGCGGCCAGATCGCCGCGCTGATCGAGCGCACTGAGGGCTGGCCCGCCGGACTCCAGCTGATCGCCACCGCCCTGCACGACCGCACCGATCAGGCCGCCTTCGTGGAGTCGGTGATCGGGAGCCACCGCTACATTGTCGACTACTTGATCGAGGACGTGTTCAATCGGTTACCGCCCCACATCCAGGCCTTCCTCCTCCAGACCAGCATCCTCGACCGGCTTTGCGGCCCGCTCTGCGACGCGGTACTCGGCGCCAACGCCGAGCGCCATGCAGCGCCTGGGCGAGACCCTGGCCCCCCGGTGCTCACGCGATCGCCAGACAGCAATCACCCCCCAAGCCCGTCGTCGCCTGACGGCAGCTACAGCCGCCTCATCCTCGACACCCTCGAGCGTGAAAATCTCTTTCTGATCCCCCTCGACAATGAGCGCCAATGGTACCGGTACCACCATCTCTTCGCCGAGATGCTCCGTGATCGGCTGATGACCGGTGTGCCCGCCGACCAAGTGGCCGTGCTGCACCGGCGCGCCAGCGCCTGGTTCGCCGCCTACGGACTTCTGCCGTTGGCCGTCGGGCACGCGCTGGAGGCTGGCGCGATCGACGACGTCGTCGCGATCATCGAGCCGGTCGGCCTCGCGATGGCTACCCGCGTCGGCGAGGCCACGCTCCGTGGCTGGCTGCCGGCCATCCCCGACAGCACCGTGCGTGCCCGCCCGCGCCTCGCCCTGCTGCGCGCATGGCTCTGCCTCGCCGACTACAACCTCGCGGAGGCGAGTATGTGGCTCGATCTTGCCGAGGCCGCCCTGGCGCGCGTGGCCGCCGGTGAGGCCGAGGGCATTGGCAATGTCGCAAATCTCCGTGGCGAGATCTGCGCTGTGCGCGCCCGCCTCGCCACAATCCAGGGCGACGCGCCTATCGTGGTTGCCAGCGCTGGAGAGGCTCTCCGGCTGCTCCAGGCCGACAATCTCGCGCTGCGCACCCGCGTGGCCAAGGACCTTGGCTACGCCCACATGGCCCGTGGCGATCTGAGCCGGGCCGAGCAGGCCTTTGCCGAGGCAATGGTGAACGGCTTTGTGGCCGGATACCCCTACATCGCCTTTATGGCCGCCAGCGACTACGCCTATACCGAGGCCATCCGCGGCCAGCTCCGCTCCGCGATTGGTGCCTGCCGCGATACGATCGGCCACGCCGGGCGGCGAGGTGAGCTCGATGCGCCGGGGGCTGGCTTGCCCTACCTCGCCCTGGCCGACATCTACCGTGAGCGGAATGAGTTTGCCGGCGCGCTACCGGCCCTCGCCGAGGCCGGGGCCCGCATCTCCCCCAGCAACACCACCAGCTTCGTCTGCCTGATGCTCATCGAAGCCCGAGTGGCCCGCGCCCAGGGAGACCTTACCGGCGCCCTCGGCCACGCCCGTCAGGCCCGCTTCATCGCCCAGCAGCGCCAACTCCTCTGGGCTACCGTTGTGCTTGATGCCCTCGAAGCCCAGCTCCTCATCGCTCAGGGTGACCTCGCCGGCGCTACCAGCCTGCTCGAGCGCGCCACTATCGACCAGGAGCCGGCTGAGTTTCGCTATTTTCCACCAGCAGTCGCTGCAGCCGGCGAGCATGTCGCCGCCGCGCCCCTCCAGCTGCGCCTCGCCTGCGCCACCAGCGCCACGGAGCGGGCCCAGGTGGCCGCCAGCCTCGAAGACCACATCGCCGCCGCCGATCGGGCCGGAAGCTCTTGGCTCCGCATCAAGCTCAGGGTGCTTCAGTCGCTTGCCCTCGCTGGCGCCGGACGCCTCCAGCCTGCCCACGCCGTGCTCCAGCGGGCCCTCGCCCTTGGCGCGCCCGAGAGCTACGTGCAGGTCTACCTCGAAGAGGGCCCCCAGCTCGGCGCTTTGCTTACCAGCCTGCTCCAGAGCGCCGCCGCCGACGAAGAGGGCGCCGCCCACGCCCAGGTCTTGCTCCAAGCACTCACGCCTGATATTCCATCGCTCGACATGGGCCCAATCCTCGTGCTCCCGGAGCGAGCGGGCACGGTCGAGGCCGCCACCGCGCTCCCTGAGCCGATCAGCGCGCGTGAGCTCGACGTGCTCAAGCTGATGGCCGAGGGACAGTCGAACACGGAGATTGCCGCGACACTAGTGATCGCCGTGAGCACCGTCAAGTCCCATGTCAACAGCATCTTCGGCAAGCTCGGCGTCGCCACTCGCACCCAGGCCATCGCCCGCGCGCGCCGGCTGGGCCTGATCTGATTTCGAGCCGAGGGCAAGCCCCCAGACGCCGCCCTGCGTCGAGAAGCCCGTTACCCCACCGCCAGCGCCACCCCGCCCACAGTACCATCAACTCCCCTCGCCGACCGCGCTCCGCGACCGTATTCACCCGCGCGATTCCGGCGCTCGACCCCGCCGCGACGCCAGCTCGGCCTGCCACTCCACCCGGCAGGCGGAACAGCTTCCACCCACGGGTTGATCTCGCGCCTGAGGATGGCAGCTATGATCGGCGGCAGAAAGACGAATGGCCGCAGCAAACACACTCTAGAAAAACACGAGCGATGAGCGCAAGCTTGAGCAACCTGCTGTTTCAGCAAGCTAAAGTCACGTGCCCCATACCAATCTCCCATCCGTTCGAGGTAGCAACGGATGTGCTCCGCCATCTGTTGCTTGATCACCACCCCCAGGCACCTCGCTGCGCCGAACCGGTGCTGCCGCCCCCTGCCAACGCGATTCTCGTGCCCGTCCAGAGCACCCCACCCGAGCCCGCAGGCACGGAGATGATCGTGCTCCTCGATGAAACGGGCCATTACCAGTACACAAACGCCGCGCTCGCCACAACCCTCCGCCTGAACAACGCGAGCCTGATTGGGAGCCGACCGGCAAGCCAGATTCATCCCGACGACTTACCCGAGGTGCGTACCAGCTGGGCTGCCACGTGCGCTGGCAAACGCCAGCCCTTCAAGTGTCGTCTCCGCGACGGCGAGGGCGCGTGGCGGCGGATCGAGGGCAGCTTCGAGTGGGTCGGCTCCCCAACCGCCAGAATGCTGCTCGTGGTTGCCCGTGAGGCCACCGATCGCGAGGCGCGGGAGACCGCCATGCTCCACGCCCAGCGCGCCATGCTGGTCGGGCTGGTAGCGAGCAGCTTTGTCCACGATATGAACAACCTGCTGGCCGTGATCCAGGGAAGCACCGCCCTGGCGCTTGAAGATCTCCCGGCTGATCACCCGGCTCGGGACAACCTGCTCCCCGTTCAGCAGGCCAGCGCGATGGTAGGCGCGCTGAACCGGCGCCTGCTGGCCTTCCTACGGTGCCAGCAGGAAGAGGCCCGCGAGCTGAACCTCGCCGAGTTTCTCGCCGAGCATCGCCCGCTCTTTGAGCCGATCGCTGGCCGGCGCGCACGCCTGTCCATCCAGACAGTGCCCGATCTCTGGCCCGTACGTGTCGAGCCGACCCAGATCGGCCAGTTGCTGGCCAACCTGCTCATCAACGCCCGCGAGGCTATGCCGGATGGCGGGAACATGACGCTTCGCGCACAAAACGTGACGATCATGCCTCCGCGACGCGCCGAAGCGGGCGCCTACGTCTGCCTTAGTCTCACCGACGACGGCACCGGCATCGACCCCGCCGTGCAGGCGCGGATCTTCGAGCCCTTCTTCACCACCAGGACCGACGGGAAGCACACAGGCCTCGGGCTAACGATCTGCCGCTGGATCGTCGAGCAGCACGGTGGTTGGATTGAACTAGAGAGTACCCTCGGCCACGGCAGCACCTTTCGGTGCTATCTACCGCGCCACACGCTCTAAATTGGAGCCACAACCATCGTTCGGGATGGTGTCCTGGGGCTGGAGCGCCCCAGGAGATGGCACAACCTTGCGGCAACCTGAGCGCAGACCCTTCAGGTTGATGCGCTCGGTTCTACAGGTATTTTCATACTCCTGTGGCGCTCTGTTAAGCAAATGGCTTGTGGTATAGTACAGGAGTACGACAGATCGCCATGGCGAAGGTGACCTCCGAACAACTCATCGATCTCGCTGAAGGTCGCCTGTCGGCGCAGGCGGCCGAGGCGCTGCTCCAGCGGATCGTTGGCGACCCGATCTTGACCAGCGATCTCGCTACCTTTGAGAAGCTGATCAGGCTGATGCGCAGCGACACAAGTGTCGATGCCCCGGAGCACGTGATCGCACGGGCGGTGCGTTTGATGCGTAAGCCCCGGCCCGCCCCTGGGCCCGGATTGCTTCGGCGGCTAGTGGCACTCCTGCACAGCGACGGCATGGGCCAACCCCTGG
Source organism: Chloroflexi bacterium OHK40 (assembly GCA_004367505.1). Classification (GTDB taxonomy): domain Bacteria; phylum Chloroflexota; class Chloroflexia; order Chloroflexales; family Chloroflexaceae; genus OHK40. The sequence goes on from SFCB01000216.1 coordinate 8,311, forward strand.
CGTATGGCCTGCGCTCCGGCGCCGATTCAGCACGAACGCTCTCCTATGAGGCGGAGGATTGGGACATTGCGCTTCAGCTGACGCCGTGGGCGGGCCGGTGGCACCTGCGCGGGCAGGTGCTTGGCCCCGAGATCGCCAGCGACGTGACTCTGGAGGCGGGGGCCGCGCCGCTGGTTGCGCCGGTCAACGAGTTGGGTGAGTTCGCCCTGCCACCCGTTGAGCCAGGGTGCTACCGGTTGCTTGTCCGCGCGGAGACCCGCGAAATTCTGGTTGAGTCGCTGGAGCTTGAGCCATTAACGACCTGACACCGCGCGAGCTTGCAGAACAACTGCTTGCTGCTGAGGCGGAGGAACGCGAGCGCTTGCTGGGCCAGCAAGGCGCCGATTCGGGCATTGCGCTTGCCACGGCCTTGAAGGATCTCTGTGCCGACGCCTGGTACAGCGAGCCGGTGCAGGCCATCGATGCGGCAGCGCTGCTCCGGAGCCTCGCGGCCCGAAGCGAGCAGCCGGAGATCCACGCCCTCGCTGCCTGGAGCAACGCGATCGCCGCCCTGGCGGAAGGCCGGATGGAGCAGGCGATCACGGCGTTCGATGCTGCTGCCGGGCAGTTTGCGCAACTTGGGCAGCCTCAGACAGCCGCTGGCGTAGAGGTCGGCAAACTTACGGCCCTGGCGATGCTCGGGCGCTATGACGAAGCCGTCGCCTGTGGGCTGGCCGCCCGCGATGTACTCCTCGCCCACGGCGACGAGGCTAGAGCAGGCCGGATCGAGGCCAATCTGGGCAACATCGCCTGGCGCCGTGATCGCTACGACGAAGCCGAGCACTATTATCGTCTGGCCCGCAGCCGCTACCTGGCCGCTGGCGAGGTAGCGCCACTCGCAGGCGTCGAACTGAGCCTTGCCGAGGTGCTGGCTCGCCGCAATCAGTTCGTCGCCGCAAAGGAACTGAACGAGCAGGCGCTGCGGCGCGCGGAGCAGGCCGAGCTCGCGGTCGTTCAGGCCGAAGCCGAGTGCAATCTGGGCAACCTCGCCATGGCTCAGGGCCGCTACGACGAGGCCCTGGCATTTCTCGAGCGTTCACGCAGGCGCTACGCCCAGCTCGGGATGCCCCACGAGTCTGCCTATGCCGATCTCGAGCTCGCCGAAGCCTACCTGGAGCTCAACCTGGTTCCTGAGGCGGCCACGATCCTCGGGCGCGTGATCACCCTCTTTGCCGAGCTCGGTATGCGTTCCGAGCAAGCCTGGGCGCTCGCCCACTATGGCCAGGCGCTCGTACGCCTCGGCGATGTGGTGCGAGCGACCCGGCACTTTGCCGAGGCGCGGCAGCTCTTCGCGGCCGAGGGCAACCTGGTCAGCGTTGCGATGGTCACGTTGTTCGAGGCCCAGTTGCTCTATCGCGCCCAGGAGTACAGCGAGGCTGCGCGCCTGGCCGCAGACGCAGAGGCCGTTTTTCGCGGCGCCGGTTTCGGCCGACGCCAGTACGTCGCCGCATGGCTCCGGGGTGAAGCCCTGCGCGCACACGGAGATCACGTCGCCGCGCGCCAGATCCTGGAGGAGACGCTCCGTGCCGCCGAGGCCAGCGCCGCCCCACAGATTGCGCAACGCTGCACCACCTCGCTCGGACTGCTGGCCGCCACCCTGGATGATCTGCTGGCCGCAGAGGCCTACTTTCTCCGTGCCGTTGTTATTGCCGAGCAGATGCGCGCCCCCCTCCCGGCTGAGGAGTTCCGCACCGCCTTCCTCTCGGATAAGCGCTCGCCCTTTGCCGAACTGACACGGATCTGTCTGGCCACCAACCGGACGTCTCAGTCCCTGGCCTTCATCGAGCGTGCCCGCTCGCGAGCGCTGGTTGAGATGCTGGGCGAGACGCCCGCTCCTGAAAAGCGTCCGCGTGATCCGTTTGAGGCGAGGCTGGTTGAGCGCCTCAAGCAACTCCGGAGCGAGCTGAATTGGTACTATCAGCGAATCGCTCGCGTGCAGACGACCCAGGGCGACGGTGCGCCCATCCTCGGCAAGCTACAAGCTGAGGCGATCGAGCGCGAGACGGCGCTGCTGGAGCTGACGCGCCAGATCGAGCAACAGGGTGACACAACCCCGGCAGCCGGCATCCCCTTCGACCTGGATGCACTCCGCGCGGAGCTCGGCGCTACGACAGCGCTCGTGATCTACTACAGCCTGGACGATGAGGTGCTCGCCTTCGTCGTCACGAGCGATACGATTCAGGTAGTGCGCCGGCTCGGCTCGGAGCAGGCCATTACGCGGCTGGCGAACCAGCTGCGCTTTCAGACCGATACCATGCGTGGCCCCGCCGGCCGCAAGCCCGCGCACCAAGCCCAGCTACTGCGGCGCGCCCGGCATTACCTCTCCGCGCTGTATGATGCGCTGCTACGTCCGCTAGCGCCATGGATCGGCCCACGACGCCTCGTGGTGGTGCCCGATCGGGCCTTGCACTATGTCCCCTTCCATGCCCTGTTCGATGGCGAGCGCTACGTGATCGAGGAGCGCGAGGTCTGCACGGCGCCAAGCGCCGCAGTGCTGCTGCACTGCATGCGGCGGCCCTACTCCAGCAACACGCGCGCCGTCTTGCTGGGCATCCCCGATGTGCGCGCGCCCAGAGTGCGCGACGAGGTGCTGACGATCGGGCCGCTGTGGGCTGAGCGCGTGACCTTGCTGGATGCCGAGGCGACGCTCGCGGCACTCCAGCAGCACGCCCCGACGGCGAAGGTGCTCCACCTGGCTTGCCACGGCCAGTTCCGCGCCGATAGCCCGCTCTTCTCCGCGCTCCAACTCGCTGACGGCCGGCTCACGGTGCGTGACGCCTACGAGCTGGACCTGAGCTGTGACCTGGTGGTGCTAAGCGCCTGTGAGACCGGGGTCAGCGCTATCGCTCCTGGCGACGAGTTGATCGGCCTCGCGCGTGGCTTTTTTGCGGCTGGCGCACCCTCACTGGTCGTGAGCCTCTGGATGGTGGACGACGCCACGACGACCGAGCTCATGTGCACCTTCTATGCCGGGCTGCACGCCGGTGAGCGCCCGGGCGCGGCGCTGCGCAAGGCCCAGCTGGCGCTGAGCCAACAGCACCCCCATCCCTTCTTCTGGGCACCCTTTGTGCTCATGGGGCGCTGGTGATTCCGGAAACTGCCGTATTTTCCCGCGCCCTCCCCGCTCTGTATGGGCACACTGTGGCAACACCGATGACGCCGGAGGTCTGGCGTTCAAGCCTGTCCACAAGGAGTGCTCATGGCCAGCCTGAAACTCAGGGCCGCGATTCTGATACTGATCCTCCTCCTCGCCGGCTGGAACACACCGTTCGCGTTACCTGTTGCCGAGGCTGAGGGCGAGACTCCGGAGTATATCTCCAACGAACTGGTGCTCAAGCTCTACAGCACCGCAGACATCGACGCCGTCGCCATGGAGCACGGGCTGGCGTTGCCGCCCCTCGACCAGTTCGGCACCAGGCCGATCTATCGCATGCGCATCCTGGACGGTGTGGATGCGCTCGTTAAGGCTGAACAGATCAAGCCAGGACCGGGCAGCGGGGACTCGCGGGTTGAGTTCGCCGAGCCAAATTACCTCGCGCAGACCCCCGAAGGCCGCCGGGGTCGGGTTCGCTGGAATGTGGGCGGTGACGCGGGCACGTACGCGAGCCAGTGGTCGCCAGCACGGCTGCGCCTCCCCGAGGCCCACGCCATCAGCCGTGGCACCGGGGTGACGGTGGCTGTGCTCGATACTGGCGTCGACGCGACCCACCCGGCTCTCGCCGGCCGGCTCCTCCCGGGCTTCGACTTTGTCGATTTCGATGCCGACCCGCGCGAGGAGGGGGAGTATGGTACCAACTTCGGCTTTGGCCACGGCACCCATGTGGCCGGCCTGATCGCCTTGACGGCGCCCGAAGCACTGATTCTACCGGTGCGCGTCCTGGACCCCGATGGGGTTGGCAATATCTGGGTCCTCGCCGAGGGACTGAATTACGCGGTTGACCCCGACGGGAACCCGGCCACCAACGACGGCGCCCAGGTGATCAACTTGAGCCTCGGCACGCTCCGCCGCACCGATCTGCTGGAGGATATCATCGCCCAGGCGACCTGTGCCAGCGCTGATGACGACGACGATGACGACGATGATGATGATGACGACGACAACGTGCGCTGTCGCATCACTGGTGGCACCGTGGTCGTCGCCGCCGCAGGGAACGGTGGCGATCAGGTGCCCCAGTACCCTGCCGCCGAGGGCGTGGCCGGATCGCTCGCCGTCGCCGCCAGCACCCGGAGCGATACGCTGGCCACGTTCTCAACCCGCGGTCCCTGGGTGTGGGTGAGTGCCCCCGGCGAGGAGATCATCAGCACCGTGCCCGAAGGGAAGTACGCCACCTGGAGCGGTACCTCGATGGCCGCCCCACACACCGCTGGCGTCGCGGCCTTGCTGCGCGCCCATGGGCCCACTCTGAATGCCACGGCGGTCGTCGAGCAGCTCGTTACGACGGCACAGCCGCTCTGCGCCGACGGCCCGCCCCGCCTGGACGCCGCCCGCGCCCTTGGGCAGCCGGCCGCAGCGCCGTACTGTGATCAGGCTTACCTGCCCTTAATCCTCGCCTCACCCTGACGCTCAACAGCGCTCGGTAGCAGGCGCGGGGGAAGAACGCCGTAGGGACGCAGTGCGCTGCGTCCCTACGGCCTTTCCTGCCTCCCTACCGTTTTCCCGCCGCGTCGCTCAGGTACAGCCATGCGCAGCCAGCCACCACCATTGCTTGTACACCAGCAACGCTCGGATCATGGGGCAAGAGAGTGTATTTCCCGCCATCCATCCGGCTCCATGTGGTAGATTTACTACCTGTGGTCGGAGTGTATGGGATGCCCTGCGTATCAATAGCCGGCACAACCGCTTGCACACGTGCCATCGTATTTTGAGACCTACTTCTTCCCTCATGTAGGGCAGTAGCAACCAGTGGCTCACCACCCTGATCCTGCCCTGCGGGGTCCAGACGCCCCGGTGGGGCGTCTCAGCAGGATCTTGCGCACTCATCGTGGTGGCCCACAAGCATATCGTTACTCCGGGGGATCTCCACAATGCAACAGCACTCTACTCAAACAACATTCGGCAAGCTGAGCCTGCCTACACTCGACCGCAAAACTATCATCGCGATGGTGCTGGCAATCGTCAGTGTGGCGAGTATTGCCGCGCTACCCGATGGACTCGGCACACCCGGCAAGATCGCTCTGGGCACCTTCGCCCTCACGGTGATCGGCTGGACGCTGACCAGGCTCAACGACACCTTCGTCGCTCTGTTTGCCGCCGCCGGCCTGGTGCTCTCCGCCACGATCTCGACCGAAAGTTTCTTCGCCAGCCTCGGCAATTCGGTGGTCTGGCTGATGATCGGCGCCTTTATCGTCGCCGCAGCACTGAACAAATCGGGCGCCTCAGCTCGCCTCACGGCGCTGGCTGCCCGCCGCGCCCGCACCGTTGAGCAACTCTTCTACCTCCTCACCGCTGTACTCCTCGGTACGGCCCTGCTCATTCCATCGACCTCGGCCCGTGCCGCCCTGATGGTGCCCGTCTACAGCGCGATGGCGGCCGCCTTTAACGACCCGCGCATCAACCGCGCTCTGGCGATCATGCTGCCGGTCAACATCCTTCAGACCGCCGTGGCCTCGCTTGTTGGTGCTGGCGCCCACCTGGTGATCAATGACGTCCTGGGCCAGCTCACCGGCCAGCCCCTCTCGTTCATGACCTGGGTCGCCATGGGCCTGCCCTTCGCTGCCCTGTCAGCCTTCGGCACCACATGGGTGATCCTGCGGCTCTTCCTCGACCCTGAGCGCCGTAAGCTGCCCCTGGCCGGCGGGGCCCTCAGGAGCTTGCCTCAGCCTGGCCCCATGGGGAAGCAAGAGCGCTACATTGTCGGCGTTACGACGGCCCTGGTGCTGCTCTGGGCTACCGAGAACCTCCACGGGATTGACAATGCGCTGATCGCCATCCTCGGCGCCCTGGCCGTCACCGTGCCGAACTGGGGTGTCTTGAAGTTCAAGGACGCGGCCAAAGGTGTTGAGTGGGAGATGATCATCTTCGTCGCCGCGACGCTGAGCCTCTCAGAGGCACTGGTGGCAAGCGGCGCCGGCAAGTGGCTGGTGGACGCGCTACTGATCAACAGTGGCGTGGCCAACCTTGGCTCCAGCCTGGCAGTCCTCTTCGGGGTGACAGCGATCACGCTCACGTCACACCTCTACATCACCTCACGCTCAGCCCGTGGCGCGGTGATCGCCCCACTCACGGTGCTACTCGCCTTCAGTAGCGGCCTCGATCCTCTGACCCTGGCCTTCGTAACGGCGGCGGGCATCGGCTACTGCATCACGCTGGTGGTGAGCGCCAAACCACTGACGATGTTCCAGCAACTTGGCGGCGACGGCACCCAGACGTTCGCGGCGAGCGACCTCTTCCGCCTGAGTGGCTGGCTCGCCCCGTTGCATCTCGCGTTGATCCTGATCTTTGGCGCTCTATACTGGCCGCTATTTGGCAGGGGCGCGGTCACCGATGCCATTGCTGCCCAGTCCCGCATCCAGGAGGCGCCGATCAGCACCGGTCGGCCCGGCCTGCTGGGCGGTAGCCTCTTCCTCACTGAGCAGGAGCTGGATAACCTCGGCATCGTCACCACGGGAGGCACACCACGGCTGGCCCCTGAGTGCGCCTGCAACCTGCCACCCCAGGTGAGTGTGGCACCGCTGAGCGGCCCGCCAGGAACGACCTTTACGTTCACGGCGCGGGGGTTCGCGCCGGGCGAAACCCTGCGGCCCATGCTAATCCAGCCCGATGGCCAGCCCTTCGGCCCTCTGAGCAGCATCGGCGGACGGCTGGCGCGCATGGATCCCGCTGCGATGGCGCAGATCGTGTTGACGGCAGACGAATCCGGCACCGTCGTCTGGACGTGGACGGCCCCAGCGGAGGCCCAGGGAGGGTTGTGGCAACTGGTGCTGACGGGCGAAACGAGCGCGCGTGAGGCTCGCCAGCTGTTCACGCTGGTAGCGTCCCTTCCGCCCACCGCTACCCCCCTTCCGCCCACCGCTACCCCCCTTCCGCCCAC
>SFCB01000275.1 GCA_004367505.1 Chloroflexi bacterium OHK40
GCTTGGGGGTCGGGGACCCCACTGCCGATCAGGCGGCGCACACGCTGGGTGAATAGGGAGGCTTGGTCGGACAGGACGAAAACCCTCCGCGGCATAGGTTGTGAGGCGCCGCGCACGGGGCGGGCCCTGGCCTTATTATAACGTACCTTTGTCGTAGATTGAAGATCGGTTAAGAGGTGTTGTTGGCCTGGTATGTCGGTGGGGAGCAATCAAAGCCCGAAACTCGAAGGACGAAGGCCAGCACAGGTGCGGCCTTCGTCCTTCGTTCGTCACCCCTTGCTTATACCGACGCGACCCTGCGCTCGAACGAGCGGTGGGGGCCCTAATCGGCGCTCGCGGGGGCCTTGGACGGCTCGGCCATCTGCTGGGCCTCGCGCTTGCTCTGCCAGATCGCCCAGACGAGGGCGGCGGCGCAGAGGACCATGGCGATCAACACCACGGGGTTGCCGGGCTGGATCGTCACCACAATCGGGGCGATGATCAGCGCCACCAGGTTAATCACCTTGATCATCGGGTTGAGCGCGGGCCCGGCGGTATCCTTCAGCGGGTCGCCCACCGTATCGCCCACCACGGCGGCCTTATGCGGCTCGCTGTGCTTACCCCCGAAGTTGCCCTCCTCGATATACTTCTTGGCGTTGTCCCAGGCGCCACCGGCGTTCGACTGGAACACCGCCATGAGCTGGCCGGACAGGATGATCCCTGCCAGGAAGCCGCCCAGAGCCTCGACGCCGAGCAAGAAGCCCACCAGGATGGGTACCATCACCGCGATGATCCCCAGGCTCACCAACTCCTTCTGGGCCGCCGTGGTCGAGATCTGCACCGCGCGGGCGTAGTCGGGTGGTACCTTACCCTCCATCAGGCCGGGGATGCGGAACTGGCGCCGCACCTCGTTGACGATCTGCGCCGCCGCGCGGGAAACGGCGCGGATCGTCAGCGCCGAGAAAAGGAAGGGCACGGCGCCACCGATCAGCAGGCCGATGAAAACGGCGGGTGCGGCCACATTGATCCCGGTGAGCAGCGGCAGGCCCTGCTGGGCCTGCACCTTGCCCACATCGGTGAGGTAGGAGCCGAAGAGCGCCACCGCCGCGATCACCGCCGAGCCGATCGCGATGCCCTTGGTGACGGCCTTGGTCGTGTTGCCCACCGCGTCCAGGTCGTCCATCACATTGCGGGCGTTCTTGTCGAGCCCGGCCATCTCACCGATACCGTTGGCGTTATCGGAGATCGGGCCGAAGCTATCCATCGAGATCGTGTTGCCGGTGAGCAGCAGCATCCCGATCCCGGTCAGCGAGACACCGTAGAGCACGGCGGTGAAGGTCACTGTCGGGTCGGCCGAGTAGCCGCTGAAGATCAGCACCGAGCTGAAGATCGAGCCAGCGATCACCAGCACGGCCCAGACGCTCGACTCCATCCCGAGGGCCAGGCCGGAGAGGATGTTGGTGGCTGCGCCCGTCTGCGAGGCCCGCGACGTCTCCTTCACCGGGCTGTAGTGGGTGCTGGTGAAGTACTCGGTGAGCTTATCGAGCACGATCGCCAGGATCACGCCGGCGAGGGTGGCGAGGAAGGGCCGCCAGTCCACCAGGCCGTTCGCATCGCGCATGTAGAAGAAGTTGGCCACGGCGCAGGCGATCACGGCGATGATCGCAGCCACGTAGAAGCCGCGGTTCATGGCGGCCATCGCATTGCGGCGGCGCTCGTCGGTGCGCACGAGGCTATTGCCGATCACCGAGGCCACCACCCCGATCGCCCGCAGAATGAGCGGGAAGATGATGAAGCGCAGATCATACTGGCCGTCGCCCAGGGTGCCTGCCACCGCGTCACCCAGCACCAGGCCGAGGATAAGCGCCGAGACGAGCGTCACCTCGAAGCTCTCGAAGACATCGGCGGCCATGCCGGCACAGTCGCCCACGTTGTCGCCCACCAGGTCGGCGATCACCGCAGCGTTGCGCGGGTCGTCCTCGGGGATGCCGGCCTCCACTTTGCCCACCAGGTCGGCGCCCACGTCGGCGGCCTTGGTGTAAATACCGCCGCCCACACGCATGAAGAGCGCGATCAGCGAACCGCCAAAGCCGAAGCCGAGCAGCGCGTCGGGGGCGGCGATCCCAAAGACGATGAAGATCAGTGTGCCGCCGAGCAGGCCCAGACCCACGGTGAGCATACCCGTCACCGAGCCGGCCCGGTAAGCCACTTGCAGGGCCGGGTTGTAGCCCTTGCGCGCGGCGGCCGCCACACGGGTGTTGGCCTCGACGGCCACATTCATGCCCACGAAGCCCACCGCGTAGGAGAAGAGCGAGCCCATCAGGAAGGCCACCGCACGGCCGATCGCCACCCAGAGCACGGCGGCCTCGCGGCTGCCGAAGCGCTCCACCGCCTCGGTCGTGGGCGGGATCACGAACACGCTGGCCGCCAGCACGAAGGTGAGGATCGCGATCAGGATGGCGATGGTGCGGAACTGCTGGCTCAGGTAGGCGTTGGCGCCGGCCTTGATGAAGCCCCACACCTCCTGCATCTTGGCCGTGCCCTTGTCCTGGGCCAGGATCTGTCCGCGGAGAATAAAGGCGTAGGCGATGCCGAGGATCGAGATCCCCAGTACCGACCATACCGCAGCCTGCTCAAACGTTGTGAGGTCCTCGAGCATCGTACAACTCCTTCGTTGCCTGGCGAACCATTGGTTATAGGGCTAATGCGGCGGCGGCGGGGCCGGATCCGGGCAGGAACCGGCGCCGTCGAGGAGGGCGGGCACAGCTAGCGTGTCGCGGTGATGATGAGCACAAGGGCGATTCAACGGGGCCTATTCTAACATACCCTCTTTGCGATCGTAAAGCGCGGCACAATCGCCCCGAGTGGCCATGGGCGGTCGCGATTCGCAGCCCGTCGCGCGATCATACCCCGACCGGGGGGTGTTCGCTTCACTCGATTGCAGGGGAAAGGGGAGAGGGGACAGGGGAGCCGCCGGACCGCCGGACCAAACCTCGTAGGGACGCAGCATGCTGCGTCCCTACTGCGTCCGGTGTCCCCGAGGTGCCGAACAGGATATCGTGGATTATCGCTGCAACAGGGGCAGCCGCACGAGTGTCCGGTCGAGGGGTGGCGTGAAGGTGCCCTTGGCGGTGTAGTAGCTCGAATTTCCGGCCCGATCGGTCACTCGCACGATCACCCGGACGGACCCCTGGGCCACATTCAGCTGGGCGGCGAAACGCTGTGGCCCCAGCTGAACGAAGCTCGCCCGCTGCCAGGTGGTGCCGTTCACAATGTACGTCGCGCTGATACCGTCTAGATCCAGGCCCTGGTTGGTGCCCTGGCCGTCCACGTCGTCGCCCTCGTCGTAGGCCGTCACCAGGAGCGTGGCCTGCGAGCTCTGGGCCGCCTGTGTTCCACCAGGCGGAACGAACTGCACCCGCACCGACTCGATCAGCGGTGGCTGGTTGTCCTGGCGTGCCGCCGCCGCTGCCGCGCCTGTGGCCCCCGGGTCGTCGTAGATCACCTGGAAGACCATCCGGCTGTAGGGGCGCAGCATCCCGCTCACGCCATTGTCGTCGGCGCGGAACTGGGCGGCGGCGGCGGTCAGCTGGTCGCGCTGCTGTTCGCCTTCGCCCACGCTGCTGAAGCCGAAGAACTTGTCGGGGTACCAGATCCCCGCGCCCGCCTCGAAGCTCGGCTCGGTGCCCGTCGCGACGATCGGGGTGTCGGTTTCGGTGACGATCTGGGTGACCTGGGGATTGAAGCTCGTGATCTGTCCGTAGGTTCCGCCGAGGAAGACCACGTCCTTCACGGTCAGGCGGCTGCTCGCATCCAGGCCGCTCGCGGCGCTGATGTCGTAGGCGAAGGTGGGCAGGCTGGGCGTGCCGGCCTGGTTGTTGGCGAAGACGCGCACACTCGGCTGTGGAAAGGCTCCGCCGCTCAGCGCGACGAAGTCGTCGCGCACGGTGAAGTCGCCCTCGTCGAGGTTAATCACCTGACCGATCGTCACCGCACCACGAGTGATCGTACTGAAATCATCGGGGTCGTCGAGGTCGAGCTCGAAGGTGATCGTGCGCGTCAGCAGGCCCCGCGCGTTGGGCAGGGTGGGCGCCTGGGTTTCCAGGGGGGTGCCGCGTGAGGGCGCCGGGTCTTCCGGTGGCGGCGCCAGCGGGTCGCTTACCACCACGCGCACATACGGCAGGCCGTAGAGGGTCTTGATGTGGGTGACTTTATAGTCGTAGGGGCCCAGGCTCGTGGCGTTGCGGGTGTAGCGCTGCTTGGCGTTGCGCAGGGCCTCGCCGATGCTCTGACCGACGTAGATATTGTCGCCGGCAAGCACCTCGCGGGCGAACTCCTGGGTGAGCAGCACGGCCAGTCGCTCGGAGTAGTCGATTCCGTCGGCGGTGCCGTAGCCGTAGCCGGTGTTGCCGATCCAGTTGCCGGCATGGCGATTGTAGGCCTGGGCGAAGTCGGCCTGGTAAAGAGCCTCATTCGCGGTGCCCGCGACGATCGCCTTGTCGATCACGTTGTAGCCCGAGTGGCAGCCCACCGAGTAGGCGAGGCTTTCGCGGAAATAGCCGCCCGGTGGGCTCGAGCGCGTGGTACCGTAGCCCGGGGTGAGCAGGCGTCGCGCCGGGAAGTTGCCGTTGGTCCCCACAGCCGGCAGTAGCTGCCAGTGGTCGAAGTGGGCGTTCAGAGAGGCTAGATTGATGGTGATGTCGGCGAAGGGGTCGTTGGTGGTGTTATCCGGGAAGCGAGTATCGATCGGGCCATCGAACCACGCCGTCGTCAGGTCGGTGCTCGTCCAGGTGTCGCTATTGAGGTAGTTGATCCCGTTGTAGCCGAAGGTCGGGGAGACCAGGCCGGTACTGGCCAGCGTGGCGGAGATCACCTCGGCCTGGTCCTTCAGGAAGTCGTAGCCTGTCACGACGGCCTTGGCACCCTCCAGGTCGCCGCTGGCGTCGACCACAAAGCTTGGCGTGAGGAAGGAGGACGTGTAGTTCTCCAGGTAGTTGTTGATCTCGGCGGGGCTCTCTACGAGCCGGCCGACGGCGAGCCCCGGCACGAAGTAGGGATAGCCATAGAACTTGTAGGGCCGCCCGGAGCCGTAGGGGTTGTCGCTGAGGATCATGCGGTAGCGCAGGGCGGCGCCGAGGGGGTTGTTCGTGCCGATGATCCCGCTCGGGTCGATCGTTCGAAGATAGGCGGCGTAGTCGGCCTCATTGGCGATCGTGGTCAGGTCGGGCAGACGGAAGAAGGGGAGCACCTCGTCGCCGCCCACGAGCACCACGTTGCGTACGTTCGGGAAGACTGTCAGGTTATTCCGTGAGTCGCCCAGGAGAAACGCGGCACTCCCCGGGCACGGGTCGAGCGGCGGGCACTCCTCGGGGGAAACGGAGCTGCCAGGGGTGGCGTCGTCGCGTACGGCCTCGATCACGTTGTCGATGATCCCGGCCAGGAAGTTGGCGTAGAGCGGGTTGCTCTGGTTGCTCGCCCAGAGCGTGTAGACGTCAGTGATCGTCCGCGTGTTCGGGGCGATCGGCTGGAGATCCGCCAGGTCGAGCACGTAGCCAAACTCGGCGCCGGCGCCATTGGGCGAGGGCGGGAAGTTGGCCAGGCTGTCGAGGGCGGTGGTGATCGAGAAGACCTCGGTGGCCTGGCCGGGGTAGAGTTGCGCCATACGGGCGCTGTTGATGATGTAGAGCGTGGTGATCTCTGCGGGGGTGGCCTGGGTGGGCGCGGGCAGACGGAGCTCCACATCGGGCACGGGCGGCGCCGGCTGCAGGCCGCTCCCATCCACCTGCACGGTGAGGGTGTAGGCGGTGTCGCTGAACTGGCCGTTGCTCGGCGCCACTACGGCGTAGTAGGTGCCGGGGAGCCAGAGGAAGGTCTCAATCTGCTCAGGGCTAGTGCCGCTCTGGGCGCTGATGGCGGAGATCTGGGAGCCGATGGCGGAGATCTGGGAGCCGATGGCGGAGATCTGGGAGCCGATGGCGGAGATCTGGGA
>SFCB01000221.1 GCA_004367505.1 Chloroflexi bacterium OHK40
CGCTGGTTGCTGCCGCCATCCTACCTGACCTCCCCTCCTTCTCGCTACTCTGCATCAGAACGCGGTGATCTCACTGGAAAATATGCGAAGGCCCTGGGTTGTCAGGAAATGCGCCTATGCGGTGCCACCACATCGATTGGATATAATAGGGTTCGCTCGACCGTATCCCAGGCGCCCAATGATTCCGTTCTGCTGTACCCTGCTTGCGAATAAGGAGCACGAGGATGGCCACCCGCACTGCCCCCGAGGGCGAGATCATCGCGATTAAGGACGGAAAGCTCCAGGTGCCGGACCGACCGATCATCCCTTTTGTGGAGGGCGACGGCACCGGCCCGGACATCTGGCGGGCGAGCGTGCGCGTCTTCGACGCGGCGGTGGCGAAGGCCTACGGCGGCAAGCGCAAGCTGATCTGGCACGAGGTGCTTGCCGGCGAGAAGGCCTTCCGCGAGACGGGCAACTGGCTCCCCGATGAGACGGTCGCGGCCTTCCAGCACTACCTGGTGGGGATCAAAGGCCCCCTCACCACTCCGGTCGGCGGCGGCATTCGCTCGCTGAATGTGGCGCTGCGCCAGCTGCTGGATCTCTACGTCTGCCTGCGGCCGGTACGCCACTTTGCCGGGGTGCCCTCGCCCGTCAAGCACCCCGAAAAAGTGGACATGGTGATCTTCCGCGAGAACACGGAGGATATCTACACTGGCATCGAGTATCGCGCCGGCACGCCTGAGGCAGCCCGCGTGCTCGAATTCCTGGAGCAGACCTTCCCGAAGGATTTTCATAAGATCCGCTTCGGTACGGCCAGCAAGACCGACGAGTTCCTCCGCATGATCGGCGCGCCCGCCGAGCAGAAGGTAGAGCTCGGCATCGGGTTCAAGCCGATCAGCCGGGTGGGCACCGAGCGGCTGGTGGGGGCGGCCATCCAGTATGCGATCACCTACGGCCGCCGGAGTGTGACCCTGGTGCACAAGGGCAACATCCAGAAGTTTACCGAGGGCGCCTTCCGCGACTGGGGCTATGAGTACGCCGAGCGAGCCTTTGGCGATTATGTCTATACCTGGGCCCAGTGGGAGCGCACCCGGGCCGCCCAGGGCGAGGCCGCGGCCAACGCCGAGCAGCAGGCCGCCCGCGCCGCCGGCAAGATCCTGATCAAGGACGCGATTGCCGACATCGCCTTTCAGCAGGTGCTCACCCGCCCCGACGAGTTCGACGTGATCGCCGCGCCGAACCTCAACGGCGACTACCTCTCCGATGCGCTGGCGGCCCAGGTAGGCGGGATCGGGATCGCCCCCGGCGGCAATATCAACTACGTCACCGGCCACGCGATCTTCGAGGCGACCCACGGTACCGCGCCGAAGTACGCCAACCAGGATAAGGTGAACCCCGGCTCGGTGATCCTCTCCGGCGATATGATGCTGCGCTACCTGGGCTGGACGGAGGCAGCCGACTTGATGGTGGCCGCGCTGGAGCGGACGATCGCCCAGAAGGTGGTGACTTACGACTTCGCTCGCCTCATGCAGGGCGCCACCGAGGTGAAGACCTCCGCGTTTGCCGATGCGCTGATCGCCAATATGGACCGGCTCCAGGGCGATGAGCATCGCACCGCCCCCCCGGTGCTGACGCCGGAGATCCTGACGCCCGTCGATGGCGCCCAGTACCCGCGCCTGAGCGTGGGCGCGCTGATGACCCGGGGCGTCATCTCGGTGCGCGGCAGCGCCCCCGTGAGGGATACGACCCACCTCATGCGCACCCGTGGGATCACCAGCGTGGTGGTGGAGCCCAATGGCAGTGGCGACTGGGGCATCATGACGATGCGCGATGTGCTCAAGAAGGTGGTGCGCGAGGAGCGCGAGCTCGACGGCCTCACCGTGGAGCAGATCGCCAGCCGCCCGCTGATTACGACCACCCCCGAGACGAGTCTCAAGGAGTGTGCCGACCTCATGCTGCGCGAGAATATCCGCCGCGTGGTCGTCGTTCAGGCGGGCAAGCCGGTAGGCATCATCAGCGAGACGGACATCTTCCGCTTTGTGGAGGAGCGTGGGTAGGAGGAGGGTTTCGCCCTCCCACGACCCATCCCGCCGCATCCATCACACGCTCGGTGCCGGACAACAAGCGGAGACGAGGGGCGCAGCACCTTGCGCCCCTCGTTCGTTAGCGTGGCGCGTTTGCGGCCCGCAGTTGCGCCCCGGCCCAGCGGCCATCGGCCAGACTGCGCCCGCCAGACCGCGTGACAGTGAAGTAGACATCCACCCGGGCGCCGCTCTGCTGGCCACGAACATGAACCCCGTACACACCTGGGAGGGCCTGCTCAGGCACCTGCAGGTCGAGCGCGGGGGTATAGCCCACGCGGCCCTGCCCATCAGCGGGTGGTGTGGCTGGCAGGAGCACATAGGCGCCGGAGGGGTCGGTGATCCAGAGCTCAAGCGGCTCGCCTGGCCGCATCCCCGCACCACGGACCCGCACTACCCCACCGGGGGCCGCATCGCCCGGGGTAGCGCTGCCACCCACGTTGGCGGGCCGAGGTGTGCCCGGCCCCGCCACATAGTCACGGGTGAGCCGAAAGCCCGCCGCCACGGTGGCGCCGCTGCTGCGCCCCTGAGCCACAGCGGTGTAGACGCCCTCGGGTAGGCCGCCAGTGAGGATCTGCACCCGGGCGCTGGTACCCTCGACCTCCACCCGGGCCTCGTCCACCGGCGTGCTCGTACCGTCAGGGCCCGTCACCCAGGCGCTCACGGGCTCGCCGCTTTGCAAGCCACCAGCGACGAGCACAAAGGGATAGCCGGGCGGCGCGGCGACAGGCACGATGAAGGCCTGACCCTGGCGGAGCAGGCCGTCGTGGGCGATCACCCCGAGCCGGTTCGGGTCGCCCGGGGCGACGCTCGACGTGATCCGGAAATACCCAACCGCCTGGCGTTTGCTGCGCACCCCCTGGGCATTGAACGACCAGATCCCCTCGGTGAAGCTGGCGTCGGTGGTGATGGCGAGACGCTCGCCGGTGATCGAGCCCTGGCTATCGGCGGTAGCCTGAAAGTCAGCGCCGAAGGTCGACTGGTTGGGCGCGGTGATCCAGATGCCCACGGACTCACCGGGCTCGAAGCCACTGGCCACAAAGCTGAAGGCGGTGCCCGGGGGGCCACTCGCGGGCGTCACGCGGGCGTTCTGGCTGGGCGGAAGCCCGGGGTCGGGGGCAGGCTGGGGGGGCTGGGGC
>SFCB01000033.1 GCA_004367505.1 Chloroflexi bacterium OHK40
ACTTGGGCAAACGTAACAGTGTAGTGTAGCACTCTTGCTGCCGCGATGTGGTGCTGATCACGTTACCTGGGTCAGAGCCAGATCGTGGGGGGCATGACAGCCTTCCAGCACCTCACTGGGATCAGTGCCGACAAGGCGAACCCCATTATTGAGAGAAACGTGGCGCTCAGTCCAAGAAGGGTCCCCTTTGCCTACCGACTCGAACCAGCCAGTGATGATGTTGCGTAAATCGGTTGATGCTTGCATGTTAGTCTCCTTTTGAATGATATGGATAATTCGAATAGTATATCGTTGGGTATTGACGTTCCAGACCAGATACTGCTTAACTCTTGCTCATTCACTACTCCTTTCACGGCGGCGTTTGGTTTGATCGTGGCACTGATGCAAGCCGCCCAACATGAAGTAGACCGACTGCCTCCGCCTATTCCCGCCGGCGCTGCATTAGACGGACAGCCGTCCGCCTATGCCCGCCCCACCCAGCGTTCGGCCGCCTATTCACCCCTGTGCCACATTAGACGGACAACCGTCCATCTAATCCCGCCCTGTGCGACATTCGACCGCCCTTCGTCCGCCGATGCCCGCGCATGCCCAACTAGACGGATACCTTTCGCTCCTGAACCGCACGTGCGACTCTGCCGCACCTTTTGTGTGCCTCGCGCGGTACATTGTTGTGACGAGTATAGGTCATTCCATATTCCACGTAAATGAGGTTTTCCCCATGTCCGCTTCCGGTCATCGGCCCAGAACTGCGCGATCAGGTCCGCAGCGCGCTCTGCCGCAAACACTCCTCGCTTCGCACCGCAGAGGCGTACATCGGCTGGGTGCGCCGGTTGATCCGCTTTCATAACATGCGCCTTCCGTGCGAGGTGCGATCAAGGGAAATCGGCGCATTCCTGATCTGGCGGGCAGTTGAGGAGGAAGTCGCTGCTTCGACCCAGAACCAGGCGCTCAGCGCCTTGATCTTCCTGGAGCGCGGGGTATTGCAGATCGAGCCTGACGCTGATCGCGCAACACCCCCCGGCCTGCCGCGCTCAGCCGCGCCGCAGCGCGCGCCGTGCTTGCGGCGATGTCCAGAACTCATCAGCGCGCAGGTCTGGGTCGGCGAGACGCCAGGCGCTCTACCGACACGAAGCAAGCGCCGCTGCGTTGTTCATCACACGAATCCTGACGTACTCAGGCGGCTTGCGGTTCGTTGTAGATCAGTCGATCACAGACAATACCGGCGCACGACTGGCAATTGCGTGTTCCGGCAGGCGTTGATGGAGCTCGCCCGGCGGCGTACTTCGCGCCGACCTACAAGTATTGGCAATTGCGTGTTCCGGCAGGCGTTGATCTGCTCCGGCGGCAACGTGAGCCCGGCGCAGCTGCGGCAAGCGCTGGATCTGGCAAAGGGGTGAGATTGTCGCTGCGTGGCCAGGTTCGTTGGAGCGGACGCCACCGGCTATGCTGGCCAGCCTCGGCAACGCCTGCCACCACGAGCAGGCTAGCTCTCCTGTGCCACGGGGCGCTGAAGAGTCAGGTTCCAGCAGGCGAAGACCGCTCTCGCGCTCGGGATGGACTTGCGCCCCCAAGCGCCGGGCCAGCCGAGTAGCAAGGTGCGTCGCACCCGGCTCCACCCACACAAACATGCGATTGTGGTGTACAATAGAGCTCGGGGCAACCTGCGTTCGGGCCGTTCGGCTGTGGCAGCCCTCCCCATTCGAACGGATGGCGCGGGGCGATCTGCTCACCAGCACGGGCCGAACCAGCTCACCTGCTCAACCTCGCCCACCCCCAGCGTCCCGGGCCTGCGTCCCAACGCCCATTGTGTAGCGAATCCCGGAGTGAACATGCGCCACGTCGCCCGCATGGCCGCGTTCGCCATCTGCCTGCTCGTCCTGCTGACGACGTGTAGCGCACCCGGCGCCCCGCGCATCTCCGGCTTTGTGGCGGCACCCACCCCGGCCCTCGGTCCCACCGTGCTCCCGACAGTCACGCCAGTGCCGGGAGCCCCCGCGCCCACACCGCCGCTTGCCGTGCCTGCCGCGCCACCCCTGGCCGCAGTGATGGCCCCAGCCTCGACTGGGCGTGTCGTGCTGCCGCCCGATCTGGAAGCTCGCGCCGCGCAGATGGACGCCTACCTGGCCTCACTGGCCCAGCAGGGCGCCTTCAGCGGCGCGGCTCTGGTGGCCGCCAACGGGCGTGTGCTGCTCAGCCGCGGCTATGGCCTCGCCAACCGTGAGGAGGGCATCCCTGCCGGGGCCGCTACGCGCTTCCGCCTCGCCTCGGTGAGCAAGCCCCTCACCGCCGTAGCCGTGCTGCGCCTCGTGGCCGCTGGCAAAGTTGGCCTCGACAACTCAATCTGCGACTACCTGGAGCCCTGCCCGGCAGCCTGGGTGCCCGTAACCGTGGCCCATCTGCTCGGCCAGAGCTCGGGTATCCCCAACTACACCGACTTCGCCGACTTCGCCGCTGTCGAGCAACTCCCCAGCACCCCCGACCAGGTGATCGCCCGCTTCCGCGACCTGCCGCTCGGCTTCGCACCAGGTACCGCCTACCAGTATTGCAACTCGAACTACGTGCTCCTCGGTCGGATCATCGAGCGCGTCACCGGCCAGAGCTACCCCGATGTTCTGCGCCAGGAGCTCTTTGCGCCCCTCGGCATGGCCAACAGCGGCTACGACCCGGGCGACTTCGGGCCTCTTGGCGGCACTCGCGGCTATGCCGGGGGCGCCCTCGACATCCCGCTGAATACCTCCAACCTCTTCGCGGCTGGCGGGCTCTACTCCACCGTCGAGGATCTGCTCCGCTTCACGCAGGCACTTGAGAGCGGCCAGTTGCTCAGCCCCGAGCTTGTCGCCCGAATGACCACCCCCGGCGTGGGCCGCTACGGCCTCGGCTGGATGATCGAGCAGCGCGGCGCCTACCGCCTCGTCTACCACCCCGGCTCGATGAGCGGCGCCGCCACCTGGCTTGGCCTCTACCCCGACGCCGGGGTGACGGTGATCGTGCTCAGCAATGATTACTACGCCAATGTCTACGGGATCGCCGACTACCTGGCGGGGTTGGTGCTGCCTTACTGGGGTACGTAACGGCCAGGTAGGATATCCGGCATCGGATTGCGATGGAAGGTCATTTTCACGTTCGGGTAGGGGCCAGGCAGATCGCTCGGA
>SFCB01000229.1 GCA_004367505.1 Chloroflexi bacterium OHK40
ACTTGGGCAAACGTAACAGTGTAGTGTAGCACTCTTGCTGCCGCGATGTGGTGCTGATCACGTTACCTGGGTCAGAGCCAGATCGTGGGGGGCATGACAACGACGACCCGAGTGATATAGCAATCCCACAGGAGTTGTGAAGCGGAGAGGGACGTGCTACGATCAGGTAGGGCGGCAAGCGACGTGTGAAGTGACCAGCAGCGATGACGACAGCACAAACCCTCGACGAGTTCTTGGAAACCGTTCGCGATGCGCGTGAGTACCGGCGAGCGCTGATCGTTCAGCTCTGCGAGCGCGGCCATCAGCAGAATGAGGTTGCACGGCTGCTCCAGGTTTCCGAAGCCTTTGTCAGCACCTGCCGCAAGAAGTACGCACAAGACGGTGTGGCAAGCTTTGCGCTGGGTTACCAGGGTGGGGCTAGCTTTCTGAGTGCGGACGAACGGGCGGATGTCCTGGCCTGGATCGCCGAGCAGAAGCGGCCGAACGTCAAGTCGCTGTACGGCTATCTGAAAGACACCTTCGGCGTGGTCTACGAGTCTCGGCAGAGCTACTACAACCTGCTCAAGGAGGCTGGGCAGAGCCACAAGAAGACCCAGGTCAGCAATCCCCAAAAAACGAAACAGCGGTCGCAGCCAAACGGGCCGAGCTAAAAGCCCACGGTGCAGCGCATTGGGAAGCACTCCAACGGGGAGAACGGGTGCTGGTGTTCTTGGACGAGTGCTTTCTGCTCTGGGGCGACGTCGGTGGCTATGCCTGGGGCAAGCGCAATGCGCGGGTCGCGGTCGCGGTCGGCAACTACAAGCAACGACAGACCTTCTATGGTGCGCTTGACGCTCTGAGCGGGGAGATGCATCTGGCGACCTATCCAAAGGCGGAAAGTGCAGCCACTACGGACTTCCTCACTGAGTTGATGTACCGCTACCCAAAGGCAAAACTGACCATTTGCTGGGACAACGCGAAGTGGCACACGGGTGAGGAGGTACGGGCCTTTCTGAGTCGCCTGAATGATGGGCGGCCCCCCGAGGAATGGCGGATCACGTTGTTCGCATGCGCACCCAACGACCCCGAGCAGAACCCGATTGAGGAAGTCTGGCGCCAAGCCAAGACCAAGCTCCGGCAGCAGCGGCTGGAGGCCTCCAAGTTCAGCGAGGTGACCGACGCCTTTGAGGCCTCCCTGGAGCGCCAAGTCTTCTCGTTCCCCAAGCGCCAGATGTATGCGCCTTCACAACTCGCGTAGCATTGCTATATTGTTTCAGATATTGAGACGCGCATTTCTCGGTTTCGACGCAGTTCTCAAAAGGAATAACCTGCGATACCAGGAAGATCACCTGGATCTGCCCCTGCGCATCGCTGTGCAGCCGGCATCGCTGACGCGGTTGTGATCTGGGCGCGATCCTGGCCGCACACGGCGGTCGCTTCTGTGCATGCTCACGTTCTTTCCCCAGCCCGATGGGTGGCTCACCCATTGCCCCGTGGTCGCCAGGCGGCGGTGATTGCCATCTCGACACCTGCCAGCGGCGCGGCTGACGCGCAGGCCGTTCGAGCGCTTGCCGCGCATGTGCCTGCATTCCCGTGTGCCGTGGCGCTGAAGCGCGCGGCGAGGGGCCTGCGGGGGCCTCTACGGTCGCTGGTGGCGGGCTGTCAGACCCGCCAGATCCGCACCGTCCCATCGGCTGCGCCGGTGATGAGGGAGGTGCCGGTGGGTGAGAATAGCAGGTGCTCGACGGCTCCCGCGTGGCCGGTGAGGGTGGTGGGGGCCGGGATGCGCCTGCGGGACTCGGCGAGGTTGAGCCGCCAGAGCTGCACGGTGCCATCCGCGCCGCCCGCTGCGAGGCTGCGGGCTTCGGGGGTGAGGGCGAGGCCAGTGACCGGCTGGGCTTGGCTGCCGAGGCTGAGCGCCTCGCCACCATCACGGGTGCGCCAGAGTTGTACGCTCCCACTGTCGCCGCCGGCCACCAGGAGCCCGCTGTCGGCGCTGAAGGCCAGGCTGCGGATGCGCCCGCCGCCAGAACGCAGAACCAGTGCGGGCTCGGCTCTGTCGCCCTGCAGGTCGTGCAGCCACCAGAGGCCGATGCTGTGATCGTCGGCAGCCACGGCGATCGTATCGCCACGGGGCGCAAAGGCGATCCGGCGGGGTCGGGCACGTAGCCCGCGCAGCACGCGCCAGAACTGTCCGCCCGGCGTGGCCCCCGGCGCCGCGAGACGCCAGAGCTGCACGGTGGTCTCACCGTCGCTGCTGGCGAGCAGTCGTCCGTCGGCGGTGAGCGTGGCCGCGTGTGGCTGGCCGTGGGTCTGGAGGAGAATAGCCGCCTGGCTGCCGTCTAGCCGGCATGCGCGTACGCTGCGGTCGCTCGCGACCGTGACAAGGTGCCCCGGGCCGGCGAAGGCGATGCTGATGATCGCGCCCTGGTGGTCGTTCTGGCGCACCCGGGGCGCCCCCTCGGCCTCCAGGTGGTAGACCGCCAGGGTCCCATCGGAGGCACCGACGGCGAGGTGGGTGCCATCGGCGCTGAGCGCCAGGCTGCTCACCCGGCCGCCGAGAGGCCGCAGCGCGGTTCGCTGCGCGCCGCTCGGCACCTCCCAGGCGACGAGGCGCTCATCCTCGCCTACCGACGCGATCGTCGTGCCGTCGGGGCTGAAGGCTACCGCCGCCACTGGCCCGGTATGGCCGCTCAGCACCCGCTGCAGGACGCCCTCGTCAGTGCGCCAGAGCCAGACGCGCTGGTCGGTCGAAGCCGCGGCGATCAGCGCGCTATCGGGGCTGAAGGCGAGGGCCTCGACCGCGCCCTCGTGCCCGTCGAGGGTGTGGCGCAGGCGCCAGCCATGGGTCTCCCAGAGGCGCAGATCGCGGCCGCGAGAGCCTGCGGCCAGCAGGCTGCCATCGGGGCTGAAGGCGAGGGCCTCGACGGCGCCTCCGTGGCCGGAGAGCGTCTGCACTTGTGAGCGGTCGAAGGTGCGCCAGAGGCGTACGCTGCGGTCGGCGGCGCCGGCGGCCAGCAGCGCGCCATCGGGGCTGAAGGCGACACTTAGAGCTGGCTCGGCCTGGCCGGCGATGGTGGCGAGGGGGGCCAACTGGCTCTCCCCATCGCCGATGCGCCAGAGCCGCACGCTCCGGTCGAGGCTGGCGCTGGCGAGTGTGCGCTCGTCGGGGGCGAAGGCGAGGGCGCTTACGGCGGCACGGTGGCCGGCCAGCACGCCGCGCAGGCTGCCGTCGTTCAGGTCCCAGAGCCAGGCCTGGGTACCGGCGGCGAGAGCGAGCAGGCGCCCGCTCGGGCTGAGGGCGGCGTAGCGAGAGGGGCAGTCGATCGCCCAGCGGGGCGGGCCGCCCGTGAGGCGCACGAGCGATGGGCCGCCGCCAGAGACGACCAGGGCGTGATCGGAGGCGGGCAGGAAGATAGCCCGCGCAACTCCGCGACCCAGGCGGCGTAGCAGCCCCTGGCGTGCCAGAGCGGGCAGTTCGAACCCTCCCTGGAGCCGAAGGGCGGGGATGGCGGGCGCTTGCGGCACCACCGGGGCGGGCGGCGGTGGTGGAGGAGCCACCGCCTGAGCGTGATCGCGCAACACGGCCCGCAGCTGCTCATAACCCCTGGCGCTGAAGAGGTCGAGCGTCGTACTGCGCTGGAGAGCAGGCGGGAGCTCGCAGCTCGTGAGCCGGAGCGTGATCAGCAGGCGCCGTGGCGCGGGTGTGAGCGCGAGGAGCTCCAGGGGGACGGCGATCGCCGGAACAAGCTCGGTGCCGGCCCAGGAGCGCCGCGACAGACACCACACAACGGCCTCCGCTGCAGCGAGGGCCTCACGCAGAGGCCGGGGTCCCGGGCTGAGCTCGGCGGCAAGCGTGGCGGCGGCGCCTTCCGCTCGCAGCCGTCGCGCGAGGGCGTGGGCGGCGGCGGAGTCATCCGGCGCACAGATCAGGAGCACGGGCAGCGGGGGGCGCGGCGCGCGGGTAATCAGCATTGCGGGTGTCCAGCAGGCCAGTGCGGCGCCGGGAGCCGCTGCGTTCGCCGGGCGGCTGTCCGCCGATGGGCAGCGCGGTGCCGCGATCACGTGGGATGCGCCGGAGGCCAGTGCGTCGTGCGCGCCATGGCGGTGCCCATGGGGTGGCGGGAGCGGTGCATCAACCCGGGCGGGCCTTCAGTATACCACGCCCTCGTGAGGGTCGATGGTATACTGGATCTATCAGCGTGTGACGGATGGCCCTGCACCCCCCGCGTGCCGCAGCGCGGAAGCGCGCGGCGAGGGGGCCGCGACGCCCGGGTGCGTGGGGAGGCTGGGTTCCCGCCTGCGCGGGAACGACACCGCAGTGGATTCCGCGAGGGTGGGGCCGGTTTAGTTGTACCGCTGCTGTGGCGCTGCCGAGCGGAAGGAGCATTCCATGCACCCTCAGACGAGTGGGGCGCCGCCCTATCGCACCCTCACGATGACGGTGCTGATGACACCCGAGACGGCTAACTTCGCCGGTAATGTGCACGGCGGGCACTTGCTGCGCCTGCTCGATCAGGTTGCCTATGCGTGCGCGTCGCGCTACTCCGGCTCCTATGTGATGACCGCCTCGGTCGATCAGGTGTCGTTCCATGAGCGGATCCACGTGGGTGAGTTGGTGAGCTTCATCGCGTCGATCAACTACACGGGTACGACCTCAATGGAGGTGGGGATCAGGGTGGTGGCCGAGAATATTACCGAGCGCCGGCAGCGCCACGTGCTCACCTGCTACTTCACGATGGTCGCTGTGGACGAGAACGGCCACCCGCGCCCGGTGCCCCCTGTGCCGATTGAGACGCCCGACCAGCGGCGGCGTTGGGCGGCGGCCAAGCTGCGCCGTGAGTTCCGCCGCGAGGTGGAGCGTCGCAGTATGGAGATTCGCCTGAATGCCGAGGAGTTGCTTGCCGACCTTGAGCAAGAGCCCCATTAGGTCGTGCGGCCCCGGGCGCCAGCCAAAAGAGAAGAGCACCGGAATGCTCCGGTGCCCTCATCTGGTAGCGGCGGCAGGATTCGAACCTGCGACCTTCGGGTTATGAGCCCGACGAGCTGCCACTGCTCCACGCCGCGTCGGTCACTGACAGGATAGCAGACCACAAATGGTGTGTCAAGGCGGACGGCTCCGACTTTTGGCCGATTTGCGCCGGGTCTCACAATTTTTGCTGCTCGCGGTGTTGCTCACCGGGTGTGCGCCTCAGGCAGCACCAGCGACCCCGGCGACACCAACGGCCCCGGCGACACCAACGGCCCCGGCGGGCGCGACGCCCGCCCCGGCGGCTCCAGCAGCCGGGATGCCCGCTGCTGCCTTTGGCTATCCGATCGGGCTGCCGGGCCGCGTGCCAGCCGACGGGTTCTTCGTGCGCCACGGGTATGCGGCCGAGAATACCTGGTATAACCCCGGCTACTGGCACACTGGCGAGGATTGGTATGCGCTGGAGGGCGATACGGCGGGTGCGGAGGTGTACGCGATCGCTGAGGGCCAGGTTGTCTATGTGGGCTCCAACTATCCCGGCCGCGTGGTGATCGTCACCCACGGGCCGGAGCTGGTCTCGATGTATGGCCACCTCGACCCGGCGGTGGCGGTGGCAGAGGGCGACGCCGTGGCCCGTGGCCAGATCCTCGGCAGGGTGCTGCGCCGCAACGACGAGGTGCCTAATCATCTGCACTTCGAGGTGCGCACCTTTGTGACTACCGGCCCGGTGAACGGCGCAGAGCCGCGCTACGGGTTCCGCTGCGGGCCGCGTTGCCCGCCCGGCCCCGGCTACTGGCCGATCCCGGCGCGTGAGCACCCCTCCGACCTCGGGTGGCGGAACCCTATGCACGTGATCGCCGGGCGGATGTTCCCGGGCGATGAGGGGCCTCTCGGTGAACTGGTGGTCCCGGCATCCCCGCCCCGCGAGCGCCTCACGCTCTGGCTGGCGCCACCCGAGGAGGCCGCTCTCCAGCAGGCTCTGGGCGATCTGCCCCTCGTCCCCGGGGATCGGCTGCGGCTGCTCGCTGTGTGGGCTGGCCCCGAGGACAGCCGCGTGACAAGCGCCCACGGCTACCAGCTCTGGTACCGTGTGGCTAGCGCGGACGGCCGTGAGGGATGGGTCGAGGCCGCCGTTGCCTCACCCTTCGAGGTGGGCAGCGATGGCCGGCCGGCGAGTGTGGAACTGACCCTGCTGCCAGTGCCGTGAGCCCCGAGGCGGGCCGGCCCTCAGCCAGCGAGTGCGAGCTGCTCGGCCACAACCCGGTGGACAACCGCGCGGAAGATACCCCAGCTACGCCAGCTCCCGCCGATCGCGCGGTCGCGGCGATCCTCCAGTTGCTCCAGGGAGGCGGCGAGCGCCGGGAGCTCGGCGGGTTCGATCTCACGAAACGCCTCCACGCGCTCGGCGGGGTCCTGCACGGCAAGCGTGCCGCCGCGTTCATCGAGCAGGAAGGCGAAGGTGTAAAAGACGAAGGGCGGAAGCCCATCAGTAGCGAGGGGTGCGCCGGGCGCGCGGTAGGCGATCACGGCGAGGAGCCTGCGGATCGTCACCTCCAGGCTCGTCTCCTCGGCTACCTCGCGCAGCAGGGCAGCCTCAACCGTCTCGCCGTGGCTGACGCCGCCGGTAAGCAGGCGGAATACGCCGGCGGGGTAGAGATCCTTGCGGGCCGTGAGCAGCCTGCCGCCGGGGCGGCGGATGACCATACACACCTCGCCCACGCGGTCGATCTTCACCAGCGGATCGAACAGGCCGTCGGGGAGATCGGCCACAACGGCGGCTGTTGGGCCGAAGCGCGCGGCGAGTGCGCGCACCTCGGCGTCGAGGTGGGCAGGGAGCGGTGGCAGGCTGTCCATGCTTGTCTCCTGGCGCGTGCGCCGGTATGATGAAAGGAAGGGCGCGTGGCGCGCCACGCGGATTGTAGCGTAGGGCAGGAGCGACGGCAATGGGGGAAGGGCGGTCTGGCCGGTCGTGGCAGTGGGCGCTCCTGGTGGGGCTGGCGGTGGCCACAGCGGCGAGTGCGCTGGCGGTGGCTGTGGGCGCCGAGGGTGTGCGGCGCGGCCTGCTGGCCGGCCCCACCTTCGCGGTGCAACTGGGCGAGTACCATCTGATCGCGCGTACGACCACCCGTCCGGAGTGCCTGCCGCTCACGCAGCATGAATGCTTTGTGAGTTTCCCCACCCCCTCCTATACCACCCCGCCGAGCTACACTGTCTGGGCTGGCCGGATCGTTCGGGAGCGGCCCACGGCGACCGACCAGCCGGTGACAGTTAGTTCCGGGCGGACGTTGCTGCAGATCGCGCTGCGACGCTAGCGTCGGGGCAGGCAGCCGTGGTGCGTGTGGTCGTGTCGCGGCGTGCGACAACGTAGCACTGGGGAACCAGCGCGGGGATTCCTGGCTCAGGTCCCCGTGGTGTCCGGGCTGATCCAGCGGGGCTCTACGCCAGAGAGGTCGCGGTCGAAGAGCCCGATCTGGGCGTCGGCGCGGAAGATCTGGACAAAATCTTCGGGGTGGAAAGCTTTGCGCAGGCGGCTGGCGTAGTTCTCGACCAGCACGCGCACATAGTGCTCGACATCGTAGGGGGGCATCGACGCGGTTGCGCCTTCCTCATCAAGCAGGGCGTAGCTGCCACCCTCGGTCTTGTAGAAGCGCACGCGGTCGCCGGGATTCCAGGCCGTGTGCCCGGCGGCGAGCAGGGCTTCATACTGCCCCTCGCGTTGCCGGGAGGACCGGTACGCCTCGGGCGACTTGGTGAGGCGCACGCGCGCTGCCACATCCCCCGGGGGCAGGCGGCGTTCCCGCAGATCGGCCACACAGGCCAGGAAATGGGCCCGCAGCCCGGCCACATCGCCGGCCATCGTCAGACGCATGGCCTCGCCGAGGAAACGCTCACCGAAGGGTTCGCTGCGTGAGGAGCGCATCGCCACGCCGCGCATGATCAGCTGGCCGCCATAGGTGAGCAGGGCGTAGTTCTTCACCTCGTGGCTGAACATGGCGCGGTAGCGGCCTTCGTACTCCAGGCTGATCCCGGCGGGCAGTTCGGCGGCCACGGCGGCCACCAGGGCTCGCTCCTCGGTTTCGCCCCAGGCGGGCGGCACGGCGAAGTACACGCCGTCGGTGTCGGCTTCGATCAAGGCGACGCCACGCTCCCGTAGCCCAGCGATGACCAGATCGAGCACCTGGCGTCCCCGCCGCGTCACCTCGTCGGCGGCATCCATGTCGGCGAAGAGGCCCATGGTTGTCGCGCCCATGTAGCCGTAGGCCGAATTCAGGATGAGCTTCATGGCGGCCTGCAAGGCGTGATGATGGCCGGCCTCCAGCGAGCCGGGCGGCGCCTGGCGGGCGGCCGCCTTGTGGGCCAGCCGGGCCGCCAGCAGGTGATCCACGATGCCCACGAGCGCCCCCAGGCGATCACAGGTGGGGCCGATCCGGTAGGCCCGCATGAGCGAGGGGTAGAGCGAGGCGATGTCGGCCTTGACGACATGCCGCGCCACGCCGTCGGCGAAGAGGAAGAGCGCGCCGCCGCTGTGGCCGCCCTCACGCACCCCTCGGGCGGTCGGTGGGAGCGGTGGGGCCTGCCCGGCCCGGAGGTAGGCTCGCAGCAGCATCGGCTCGAGGATGCCCATGGCCGGGCCTGCCCACGCAACCCGCTCGTAGCGTCGGGGCGCCATGGCGGCCAGGGCGAAGGGCGCCGCCAGCAGCCGCTCGGAGAGCGCCGCCACTTCGGCCACGTCGTCCAGCGCGTAACGCCGCACTAGCGCAGGGTCCTGGCGATAGGTGGGGTAGACATCGGCGCCCGCCAGGTAGGTGCGTTCGGGGCCAGCAACGCCAAAGTAGCGGGCGACATCCTTCAGGCCGTGGCTCGGCATATCGCGGGCCACGAAGTCGTGGCGGCGCACGGCGTCCAGGGTGTCGAGCAACTCGCGGCCCGCCACGCTGTAGCGGTGGCGCCGGCCACGCGGGTCCTCGCGCACGCGCTCGAGGTGGGGTGGCGCGCCGGGACGCCCGAGCGGCAGCGGCAGCCCCAGGGCGGCGGCGCGGGCGGCGAGGAAGGGCAGGTCGAAGCCGAAGAGGTTATGGTTTTCGATCACATCGGGGTCGCGCTCGCGCACCAGCGCACAGAGTGCGGCGATCAGGGCCGGTTCGTCCTCCGGCTCCGGCGCCTCAAGCGTCGTGGCGAGGCCAGCGCTGTCGCGCACGGCGACCATAAAGATCCGGCCTTGCGCCGGGTCGAGCGCGGTGGTCTCCAGGTCGAGCTGCATGCGCCGCACGTCGCTGTAGGCGAGGCCGCGAAAGTAGACCCGGCCCGTGGCCATGAGGTACTGCTCGACGGGGCCGACCCGGTAGTAGTCGTCCAGATCGTAGAGGCTGGCGACGGGGCGGCCAAGGCGGCGGGCGGCGCCGGTGAGGAGGGCGGCCTCCAGGGCGCGCCCGCTACGGGCGCTGAGGAGATAGCGGTAGCTCACTGCGGGGCCGGGGAGGCGCCGGTAGCTGATCGGGGCGGATTCGTGTTCCTGCAGGGCGGCCCCGAGGTGGGCGAGGTCGTCGAGGTGAGCGGCAAAGAGCCAGGGCCGGAAGCGCTCCCGCTCGCGGATCAGCTGGCCGCCTACACGCCGCCAGATCAGCGCCTGGCCCTCGCGGTCGGCCCAGACCGAGACGACTCCGGGGGTGTCGTCCCAGCCGTAGACCCACTCGTGAACGGCGGGGTGGGGCGCATCAGCCATAGGATTCGCGCACACGCTGGTACGAGTGGGGCTGGGGCGGGCGCGGGGCTACTTCTCGTCCTTTCGCTCCCGGGAGCGGAAGACGATCACGATCGGCGTGCCGCCGAAGCCGTAGCGCTCGCGCAGGCGGTTCTCCAGGTAGCGGCCATAGGACCAGTGGACGAGCTCGCCGTCGTTGGCGAAGAAGAGAAAAACGGGCGGCTCGGTCTGAGGCTGTACCGCGTAATAGATCCGCAGGTGGGCGCCTTTGCGGGTAGCCATGGGCGGCTGGTCGAGCACGGCCTGGCGCAGGAAGGCGTTCAGTTCCCCGGTGGGCACCCGCTTCTGGCGGTTGTCGTAGATCTCCTGGGCGAGCTGGATCAGCCGGCCCACTCGCTGGCCGGTGAGCGCGGAGATAAAGACGATCGGGGCG
Organism: Chloroflexi bacterium OHK40; assembly: GCA_004367505.1. Taxonomy (GTDB): domain Bacteria; phylum Chloroflexota; class Chloroflexia; order Chloroflexales; family Chloroflexaceae; genus OHK40. The sequence goes on from SFCB01000229.1 coordinate 10,084, forward strand.
TAGTCGATAAACTTAAAGGCCTCCCGCACCCGGTCCTCGAACTCGTAGTAGGTATGGTTGTCCTTCTCGACCGTATCCCACTTGTTCACCAGGATGGCCACGCCCTTCTTCGCCTCCAGGACCATCCCCGCGATGTGCGTGTCCTGCGCGGTGATCCCCTCGGAGGCATCGATCAGCAACAGGGCGACGTCGCAGCGTTCGATCGCCCGCAGCGTGCGCAGCACCGAGTACTTCTCGATGCCCTGCTCGATCTTGCCAGCCCGGCGGATCCCGGCCGTGTCGATCAGGGTCACCGGCTGGCCGTGGAACATAATCGTGGTATCGATCGGATCGCGGGTTGTTCCCGGTACAGCGCTCACCACGCTGCGCTCCTCGCCGATCAGCTTATTGAGCAGGCTCGACTTGCCCACATTGGGGCGACCAACGATGGCGATGCGGAGGTGGCGCTCTTCCTCGGGCTGGCCCTGGTTCTCAGGGAAGATCTCGACCACCTTATCGAGCACATCGCCGGTGCCGAGGCCGTGGAATGCGCTCATCGGGATCGGGTCGCCCAGGTTGAGGGCGTAGAACTCTACCGCGTCGAACTGGCGCTCGACACTATCGCACTTGTTGACGGCGAGGACGACGTGCTTGGCCATGGGCCGCAGCACATCGGCCACCTCGGCGTCAGCGGCGGTGAGGCCCTCCCGCCCATCCACGAGGAAGATCACGGCGTCGGCTTCCTCGATCGCGAGGCGGGCCTGCTCGCGCGTGCGGCGAGCGATTTCGTGCTCGGGCAGATTGCTCTCGGCCACATCGTCGAACAGCAGGCCGGCCGTGTCGGCCACGGTAAACTCACGGCCGTTCCAGAACGTCTCGCCGTAGAGGCGGTCGCGGGTGGTGCCGGGCAGATCCTCGACGATCGCGCGGCGCTCGCCGACGAGGCGATTAAAAAAGGTCGACTTGCCCACGTTGGGGCGGCCGACGATGGCAACAATCGGTTTTGACATGCGCTCCTCCAAAGCGCCATACGGCGCAATCTGGAGGTATTGTACCAAATCGCTGAGATGGCTCCGCAATAGGTTTAGATGGGTATGCCGGATGTTCCGGCACTCCCGCCCATGCAACCGCAAGTTGGGGGGGGGGCCTTTCAGGATTGGCGCGGGCTGGCGGCTTCGGGTGCGGGCGTGTCGCTTGCGGCGGTCGGGGCGGCCCGCAGATCGGCACCGCCGAAGAGGAGCACCAGGCCGCCGATCGAACTGACGGCGAGGCGGATGCTAAAGGCGGTGAAGGCCAGGGCCAGCGCGGTGGCATCGGGGACGCCCACCTGGCGCAGGTACAGGGTGAAGACGAGGTCGCGGGCGCCGAGATTGTTGAAGAAGATCGGCGCCAGGCCGACAATATCCGTCAGGGGGACCATCAGCGCAAAGATCACCGGCGGAGCCTGCACATCCAGGGCCAGGCCGCACACCAGGTGCATGGTGATCCAGGTGCTATGGAAGAGCAGCGAGAGCCCCATCACCTTCGCGATCGTCCCCCCGTCGGTGGCGTACTCGCCGAGGGCCTGGGCCACGCGCTGGAGCGGGCGCCGGGCGGCTCGCGGCAGCAGGCGGTCGTAGCGGCGCAGCAGCCAGGGCGCGGCGAAGGAGAGCCCCGCCGCCGCCAGGGCGGCCACCGCAAAGCCCGCCGCCGTCCAGGTGAGGGCCGGCTGCGTCACCACCCGCAGGCCAAAGAGATCGGTGGAGGTGACGAGCAGGGTGCCGAGGGCGATGAGGCTGAGGGCGAGGAAGCCGGTGAGCCGCTCGATGAAGACCGAGGCGCTGGCCTGGGCATAGCTCCCGGTGCGGCGACCGAGGGCGAGAACTCGCGTGGCGTCGCCGCCGATCGAGGTGGGCAAAAAGTTGTTGGCAAACTGGCCAACGAAGTAGATCCCCAGCAACCAGGGGTAGGGCTGCGGGTGCCGGTTTGCCCGGAGCAGCACGCCCCACTTGAAGGCGCTGATACAGATGCAGGCCACCTGGAGGAGCGCGGCCAGCGCGAGGAGGCCCACATTGGCGGCGCGCCAGGTGGCCAGGATGTTCGCCGGGTTGGCCTGCCAGACGAGGAAGGCGAGCAGGCCGCCGCTCACGGCGAAGCGCAGCGCGATGAGCAGCGGGCGCCAGTTGTGGCGCCGGGGCGCCGGAGCACCCCCGGTGGGGAGGGGGGCGCCGGGTTGTGGCGGCGCGTTCACGGCAGCGTAACCTCGCCCAGCAGGGCGGCGTCGGGGCCTGCGAGGGCCTGGTCGGCGGCGGGGCCGGCGCTGAGCGGTAGCCGGACAAAGCTCTGCGGGTCGTAGAGGCCGAGGGTGACGCGATAGCTCCCTGCCGGAAGTCCTGCCGGCAGATCGATGGGGAGCGGCACCGCAATCTGCTCGCCGGGCTGCCAGGCGCCGGTGGGGGGCACACTGGCGCCGCCTGGCGGCACGTCCACGCGGGCCACCCGGGTGCCTGCCGCGTCGTAGACGTGGACGAAGACCATCAGGTCGCCCGGCGGGGTGGCGCGCACATCCCACGAGGGAGTAATGATCAGGCGGCCACTCTCGACGGTCGCGCTGTAGCCGCGCAGGCGCAGGGCGCCGCCGAACTCGGCGCCGACGGGCCTATCGAAGGGGCGGGCGAGTTGGTGGATCCATGCGTAGTCGATCCCGTGGATGCGCACCGTGTGGAGCGGGATCGTCTCGCGGATGCGCGCGTAGAGCTCGGGCGCATCGGCGCGCTGCAGCGACTCGAGGTAGACGACGGCATAGTTGGCCGGCACGGTGTCGAGCGCGCGCACCTCCTGCACGGGCACCGGCACGAAGGGCTGCAAGGTGGGCGGCAGCGCGGAGAGGATCTGGCCGCCGCCGATATCGGGCCGGGCCCGCAGCCAGGCGCCGGCCTGGTCCATCCCCTCGCCCCAGCCGATCAGGAAGGTGCGCTGGGCCACTGGCCCGCCGCCGAGCAGCGGGCTGTAGTAGCTCAGGTAGTAGGGATGGTACCAGGCGAGGACGAGGCCTTGCAGGACGAGCAGAGCGGCCATTGCGCCCTGTTGCCCGGTGGTCAGCCAGAACTGCGTGGCGGGCGGGCGGAGCCGCGCGCCGAGCCAGGCGGCCCCGGTGGCCAGGCCGGCGGCGCTCAGGGTGAGCAAGGCTGGCCAGAGCGGGAGGATGTAGCGGTCGAACTTCTTGGGGCCGGCCGTCATCACCAGGAGCCACCAGAGGGCAAAGAGGGCCAGGGCGCGAAGATATACGCCCTCCACAGGCGCACCCTCGGCCAGATCGCTGCCGGCGGATGGACCAGTTGAAGACCGTCGCGGGGAGCGGAAGAGCGCCCCCACCACCCAGCCAGCCGCCAGCACAAGCCCGATCAATTCCAGCGGGGTGAGGCGGAAGGCGGCGGCCAGCGGGTAAAAGAGCAGGCCGGGATCAGCCGCGCTGCTGCCGAGAAAGAACTGCCCGTCGCCATTGGGGCGGCCGCCGTTCCCGACGATCTCGCCGGCGTAGCGATCAAGAGCCTGCGCGGGCACGGCCCAGAGCGCCGGCCAGAGCGCCAAGACCACCACGGACGCCACGGCGAGCACGAGCAGGTAGCGTGGGATGGACCAGGCCAGCCCGCCTGCGATCCGGGCCATGGCGTGGCTGGCCCCGTGGCCCCTCGTCGTTAGCTCCCCGCCGCGCTGACCCCCGAGGGCGAACAGCGCGAGCCCCAGGAAAGGCAGGACGATCAGCGCGGGGCCCTTGGTGAGCAGGGCGAGGCCAGCAAAGGCCCCGGTGAGAAGCAGCCATGGAAGCGAGCGGGGAGCCCGGCAGGCCACCAGGCATGCGAGCAGCGTGAGGAGCACAAAGTCGCTCAGGAGCGCGTCGAGGTGGAGCAGGCGCCCATGGGCGACGAGAAAGGGCGAGGTGGCCCAGAGCAGCGCGGCGGTGAGGGCCACCGACGGGCGCACAAGCCGCCGCAGGAGCAGGTAGCCGGCGGGCGCGGCGAGGGTGTGCGCGAGCACGGGGCCCAGGCGCAGCCACGCGAGATGGCCCAGCGCATCAGGAGGGGCGGCCCAGCCCTGGCCCACGGCCAGGCGTTGCAGGTGCAGGCCCAGACTGCCGAGCCACATCAGCGTCACCCCCGGGTGGCCCGTGAGAATGGTATCGCCCCAGCGGCCCTCGGCCACCGCAGCGGCAAAGCGCTCGGTGCGGGTGACCCAGTGGTACGCCTCGTCGGTGGTGAAAAAGTCGGCGAGACCGGTGGCGCGGGGGAGGAGCGTAGCGAGGCCGATCAGGAGGGGGAGGAGCAGGCTCTGGCCCAGGGCGCGGGAGCGGCTGGCCTCGCTCGCAAGGGTGGGGGCGCGCCTGGTTGTCGGAGAAGCCTTCATCGACCGCCACATCCTTTGCATCGGCGGCGATTATAGCATAGGGCGGCCGCAAGGACAGCGCTCTGCGAGGGAAAACTTTACATAAACACTCCAACACGACCAGTGCAGATCACTGCGGCGGAGCCGGGATTCAGGCAGCGAGGCCAGCGAGCACAAAGTCGGCCACCAGGTCGGCGGCGCCCTCACAGCCCTCAACAAGCTGGCTGAGGCGGAGCGCCGTCCGTGGGCCGAGCAACTCAAGGACCATCGCCGCGAGCAGGGCCGGGTCGCCCGGGCGAAACGCGCCGGTGGCCTGGCCAGCGCCGATCACATCGGCGACAAGGGCATGGAGGGTGGGGTAGATCCCCTGGTGGCTCTCGTGCGGGAGCGCATCGGCGGCTGAGCGTTCGAGCAGCGCGGCCTGGTGCAGGCTATGGCGGTATTGGGCGACGATCACCGCGCGCAGCTTGGCGGCGGGGCTGGCGGCTGAAGCGGCGGCCTGCTCCAGGCCGAGGCTCGTGTCGGCGCAGGCGGCGGCGCTCACAGCGGCGAAGAGGTGCTCCTTGCTCGGGAAGCGCCGGTAGACAGTGCCAACGCCCACACCAGCCCGCGCAGCGACCTCGCACATCTTCACCTCGGCCCCCCGCTCGGCAAACAGCGCCTGGGCTGCCTCCAGCACGCGCTCCATATTGCGCCGTACGTCGCGGCGCTGCCGGCGTGCGCCCTCGCCTTTGCTCGCCATCACCAACCCCTCCGTGCCCTGTGCGCTGCCAGGTGCCAGTATAGCACAGAAGCGGAAGGATGGTTCCGGTTTGTGGGGTTGTGAGGCTGCCCCTGCGCACCGCGCCCCTCGTCCCCTGTGCCCTGTCCCTGCCGTTGACAGATCGCCTATACTGAAGCGAGCCCCACGGCCCGGCGGCAGGGCTCGGTGCCCACACGTCGAGGCACCGCGCTCGCCGCACCTGTGGGTGGCTCTGGACATCTCCCGTGTTCGCCACGCATTTGTGCGGCCATCGATAGTAGCGAAGGAGCTTGTATGAAGTCCGAGCAGTATCTGGTGCCGGGTGTCTCCTGCCAGCATTGCGTTCATGCCGTCACCAGCGAGGTGAGCAAGCTTGAAGGCGTACAGCGCGTGCAGGTCAACCTCGAAAACAAGCTCGTCACCGTCGAGCACACGGAGGGGGTGTCGTCCGCGCGCATTGTAGCGGCAATCAAGGAGGCCGGCTACGACGAGGTGACCCCCGTCGGGGCCTGAGGTGTGCGTGGCCAGGGTGCCATGGGGCGCGGCGTGCTGTGGCGCGCTGTATGGGCCAGGGGGGGCGCCAGGTGGCGCCCCCCTTGTATGACCGGTGCCGTGAGAGTCTTGACAGATTTGGCCCGGCTATGCTATCGTTAAAATGTCGACAATCGACTTTTCCCGAACCCTTCTCTGCCCCGCCGATGGCTGCCCCGCCTTGCAGCTGGCGGGCGCGTCAGCGGACCGAGGATCTATGCCGGTTGACGATCTGCCGCGCCTCGCTGCCTCCAGTCGGCGCCGGCTGGTGGATGAGGTGACCCGCTCCCTGGAGGAGGCGATTCTGGCAGGCCGGATGCTGCCGGGCGAGCGCCTGGTAGAGGCCAGTATCGCCGAGCGTCTGGGGGTGAGCCGTACCACCGTTCGCGAGGCCATGCTCATGCTGGAGCGCCAGGGGCTGATCGTCAGCACACCACGGCGGGGCAGCTTTGTAACCCGGCTCTCGCGCGAGGAAGGGCTCGATATGGGCTTCACCCGCGCGCTGCTCGAAGGGTTTGCGGTCGGCGCTGGCTTCGAGCGGCTCGATGGGGCCGCACTCGGCCGCATGGAAGCCCTGCTCGGGGAGATGGCCGGTTGCCAGCTGCCAGGCGACATCCCGCGGCTGATGCAACTGGACGTGGACTTTCACCGGCCACTTGTGGAGGCCGCCGGTTCGCCGCGCCTGCTGGAGCTCTGGGCGGGCCTCAACGGCCAGATCCGCGCGCTCTACCTCACGACACTCGAGAGCCAGCACGTGCCGATCGAGGCGATCGTCTCGCTGCACCAGCTCCTGATCGATGCCGTACGCTCGGGCGATCCGGTAGAGGCCCAGCGGGCTGTGTTCCAGCACTATGTACGGCTCCCCGACGGTCATGGCCCTCCCTCGGCCTTCGACCAGATCCTCGCCACCATGGCGCCCGTCTACCGCACGCTGTTGCGGGAAGGGGTGCTTGGCAGCCAGTTGCCCCCGCCGGTCGATTGAGGCCCGAACTATTTCCGGGTGCAGTTCAGCCAGTAATGAGGTTTTCGATGCAGATCAGCAAGCTCCGGGTAGCCGTTCTTGGCGCGGGCGCGTGGGCCCGCTTCGCCCACATCCCCGGCTGGCAGCGTGATCCACGCTGCGAGGTGGTGGCGATCTGCGACCCGGTGCGTGAGCGGGCCGAGGAGTTTGCGACTCACTTTGGAATCCCGCAGGCATCCAGCGATTGGCAGCAGGTAGTTGGCCGGGCCGACGTGGATGTGGTGGATGTGTGTACCCCCTCCCACACCCACCTCGAGCTCGCGCTGGCCGCGCTCGAGTCGGGGAAGCACGTCCTGTGTGAAAAGCCGGTCGCCTACGATTTCCGTGAGACGCTGCGGGCCGCCGCGCTGGCTGAGGCCAGGGGCCTGAAGACGAAGCTCGGCTTTACCTTCCGCTACAGCCCTGGCGTGCAGTTCGCCAGGTCGCTGATCGACGAGGGCTTCGTGGGCCGGCCCTTCATCTTTAATGGCTACGAGCAGAATTCGCAGTGGCTCGATCCCCGGACGCCCCTGCGGCAGGTGGACCCCAACGCCGACCAGTCGCGCATCCAGACATCGTCGCTGGAGGGCTATGGTGCGCCGATCATCGACATCGGCCACTGGTGGGTGGGCGCCGACTATGCCCGGGTGGTGGGCACGATGCGCAACTTCATCCCTGAGCGCATGGTGCGGGCCACCGGCGCCATGATGCGCATGAATATCGACGATGGCGATATCTTCATCGGCGAGTATACCAATGGCGCGATCGGCTCCATCCAGACGAGTTTCGTAACCGTGGGGAACTACCCGGGGATCGAGGCGCGGATCTACGGCGAGCAGGGCGCGATCATCTGCCGCCTGGTGGAGGAGTTCGGGGTGGCCGAGACGGTGAAGCTCGCCCGGCCCGACGCCGTGGAGTTCCAGCAGGTGGAGATCCCGCAGCGCTTCTACCCGGCTGGCGGCCACCCCCGCGAGTCCTGGCGTTCGCTCTTCTATGCCAATCTCATCCGCGATTTTATCGATGAGATCCGCGATGGCGGCCCGCGCAACCAGGGCAACTTTGTGGACGGCGCCCGCGTGCAAGAAGTGATCAACGCTGTTGAGCAGTCCTTCCACGAGCGCCGCTGGGTCGATCTGCCCCTTCCGCGCTAGTGTGCGCATGGGTATCAGGGAGGGGCTCCAGAGGACAGAGCCGCCGCGTGCGTCATCAGATGCTCAGGCCGCCCCGAACCTTGTCTTAGCGTCTGCGACCCGCCCTGCGCAGGTGGCCGGGTAACCCCCGCCACACGGGCAGGCTACCCCCGGCACGCAGCCTGATCAAATAGTCGACAATCGACTGCCGACCGAGGTTCCTATGGCTGAGGCACCCGCCCTGCAGGCCTGGCTCGACGACTTCTTCGCCGCCTATTATCGGCAGCACCCGGTGAACGCCACATTTATCGGCGTGCATACCTACGATCAAGTGCTGCCCGACTTCTCGCCGGAGGGCGTGGCTACCATGGCCGAGGAAGGGGCCACGCTGCTGCGGCGGTACGCGGCGCTACCGGATGAACCGCGCAGGCCGGCGGCCGCGCTGGATGGCGAGTTGGCCCGGGGCTTCCTGGAGTTGCAGGCGTGGGAACTGGCCTCGCACCACTTTCAGGCGGGCAACCCCTGCACCTACACTGGCGAGGCGATCTTCGGCGTGATCAGCCTATTGTTGCGGCCCTTCGCGCCGCTTGAGGAGCGGGCTGCCGCAGCTGCCGCCCGCATGCGCGCCGTGCCGCAGTTGCTCGCCCAGGGCCACGCCGTCTTGCGCCGCGCGCCGGCAGCCTGGATCGCGCGGGCCGTGCGCGAGTGCGACGGTGGGCTGGCCTTCTTCGGTGCCGGTGTCGATCGGTTCATTGCCGCCGGTGGGCTCGACGGTGCCGAGCTACGGCTTGCCGCCAATCAGGCCGGGGCGGCCCTCGGCGCCTTCCGCGACTTTCTCACTCGTGAACTGGCGCCCTGGGATGGCGGCTACGCCTGCGGTACGGCGGCCCTGGAGCTCTACCTGCGCTGCGCCCATTTCCTTGATCAGCGGCCGGCGGAGATCGCGCATTACGCTCGGGCCGTGATGGATGAGTGCCGGGCCGCGCTCGAGGCCGGCGCGAGCCGTTTCGGCGCGGGCTCGTGGCGTGAGGCCCTCGCGGGGCTGGCCAACCAGCATCCTGGCGTGGAAGCCTACTATCAGCGCTACGGCGAACTCTGGGCAGCGTGCCGGGCCCTGGCGGAGGAACGGCGGCTGCTTACCTGGCCCGACTACCCCATCCGCTATGTGCCTCAACCAGCCTGGGCCCGTGAGGCCGCGCCGAAGCTGTACTTTCTCTTCTACCGTGCCCCGGCCGCCTTCGACCAGCTCGACGTGGTGGATTCCCTGGTCACCCCGGTCGAGCCCGAGATGCCGCGCGCCGAACAGGAGCGGCTGCTTCGAGCCACCAACGACAGCGTGATCAAGCTGAACCACGTTGTCCACCATGGCGCAATCGGCCACCACGTGCAGAACTGGCACGCCTACCGCGCCGAGTCGCGCGTGGGCCAGGTGGCGGCGGTGGACTGTGCCAGCCGCATCGCGATGGCGTGCGGTGGCACGATGGCCGAGGGATGGGCATGCTACGCCACCGACCTGATGGCCGAGGTAGGCTTTCTAACGCCGCTGGAGCACTACAGCCAGCACCACGCCCGCCTGCGTATGGCTGCGCGCGCACTGGTGGATGTTGAGCTGCACACGGGCCGCATGTCGCTGGCACAAGCCGCCGAGCTCTACCACCACGACGTGGGCATGGCCCCCGAGGCCGCGCAAGCCGAGGCGGTGAAGAACAGCATGTTCCCCGGCACCGCGCTGATCTACCTCATGGGTACCGACCGCATCCACCAGTTGCGGCGTGAGCTCGCCGCCCGCGAGGGGCCGCGCTTCAGCCTGCAAGCCTTCCACGACCGTTTCCTGTCTTACGGCTCGGTCCCGGTGAGCCTGATCGCTCGCGCGATGCTGGCCGCCCCCGTGCCTGCTGACGCGCGTTAATGGCATTGCCGGCCCTGGCCGGCCGAGCAGAAAGGAGCATCTATCGCGCGTCCAGACGCTCGCCTGAGGCGTTCTCGCACTCGCGGCGCCAGGCCAGGATGGTGCGCCCGGCAGCGTGTCCGGCAGCCGCCCCGCGCCGCGCCACACCCGGTCACCGCAAAGGGCACTACACCCGCCCGCTGTCTCCCTGCTCGCCGGCTCTTGATGGCAGCATCACGTCAGGAGGCCCCGATGAACAAGCGCTTCCGATCCACTGCCCCGCTCTTCTTGCTGGCCGCCCTGCTTGCACTCGTGCTGAGTGCCTGTGGCGGTGCGCCCC
>SFCB01000112.1 GCA_004367505.1 Chloroflexi bacterium OHK40
ACTTGGGCAAACGTAACAGTGTAGTGTAGCACTCTTGCTGCCGCGATGTGGTGCTGATCACGTTACCTGGGTCAGAGCCAGATCGTGGGGAGCATGACAGGAGCATCCCGTTTCGGTTCGCCAGGTCTGCCCGCCCCTGAACGCGCAAGCAAGGGCGGGCTAGCGTTCAGAACGTCGCACCCGCTACACCCGGCGAGCGAGAAGGGGCCAGAGCGGCTATGGTATACTGGAGCCGCACGGACGTGCCGAAGAGGGCCGCGCCCGCCCCGGAGGAGCCATGCCGAGCCTCGCCGTCGTTATCCTCAACTACAACCGGGCCGACCTGCTGCGTGATTGCCTCGACTCGATCTACGCCGCGCCCACCCGCTGCGCGCTCAGCGTCTGGGTGGTCGACAACGCCTCCACCGACGGTAGCCCGAAGCTCGTGCGCAGCCGCTTCCCCCAGGCTCACCTGATCGTTAGCCCCCGCAACGGCGGTTTCGCCTACGGTAATAATCTGGCCCTGCGCGAGATCCTGCGCCAGGCCAGCCCGCCCGACGCCATCCTCCTGCTCAATAACGATACGATCGTTCCCCCGGGCGCCTTCGACGGCCTGGTGGACTACCTGGAGGCCCACCCGGAGGTTGGAGTGGTCGGCCCGAAACTGCTCCTCCCCGACGGATCGCTGGATCTCGCCTGCCGGCGCAGCTTTCCGACTCCGGAAGTTGCGTTCTACCGCATGGTGGGGCTCTCCCGGCTCTTCCCGCGGAGCCCCCGCTTTGGCCGCTATAACCTCACCTACCTTGACCCCGATCTGGAGACGGAGGTGGACGCGGTGGTGGGTGCCTGCATGCTGGTACGGGCCAGCGTGGTGCGGGAGGTTGGCCTGCTGGACGAGCAGTTCTTCATGTATGGCGAGGATCTGGACTGGGCCTACCGGATCCGGCAATACGGCTGGCGGATCGTCTACTACCCCGGGGTGACGGTGTACCACTACAAGCGTGCCTCGTCCACCCGCCGGGCCATCCCGTCGATCCGCGCCTTCTACGATGCGATGCGCATCTTCCACCGCAAGCACTATCGCGCCATCACGCCGGCGCCACTGAACCTGCTCATCGAGGCCGGCATCACCGCGAAGGAGCTGTTGGCACTTGGCCGCAATCTCCTCCTCCCCCCAGCAGCGCGCCGCGTCGGCTAGGCTGGGGCTGCGCCCGCGCACCTGGCGCGCGCTCTTACGCCTCGGGCTGATCCTCTGCGACGTGCTCGCGCTCAACGGCGCGCTCGTCGGCGCCTCCCTGTATTTCCGCGATGCGATCGTGGCCGCCGGGGCCGCGCTGCCGACCGATCCCATGGTCGTCGTGCGCTTTCTGCTGCTCTTTAATCTGGCGGCCCTCGGTGTGTTCGCGGCCAACGGTCTCTACGAGATGCGCCGTGGCGCGTCGCGGGTTGACGAGGCCTTCAAGGTGGTCACCGCCGTCTCGCTGACCGCCGTTGCGGGCATCGTGGTCAATACGCTCCTGCCCCAGCTCGGCTCGCAGGATCTCCCCTTCAACCGCGATGTGCTCGTGTGGGCCTGGGCCAGCGCGATCATCGCCTGCCTGATCTTCCGCGCCATTCACCGCGCGATGGTTGTCTGGCTGCGTGGGCACGGTATCGATGTGCGGCGGGTGGTGCTGGTAGGCGCCCGCGAGCCCGGCCAGTTGGTCTGGAACACCATCCGTCGCCGCCCCGAGCTGGGCTACCGCGTGCAGGGCTTCGTGAGCGATTCGGCCCCGGTGGGGAGCGAGGTGGCCGGGCTGCCTGTGCTGGGCCGCACCAGCCAGCTCGGGCGCGTTGTGCGGGCCACCCAGGCTGATGAGGTGATCATTGCGCTCTCGGGCCGTTCCAGCGCCGACCTGATGGAAGTGGTGAGCCTGGCTGAAGACGAGGCGGTGGAGATTAAGATCTACCCTGATACCTTTCAGCTGATCACCAACAACGAGCTCTCGATCGGCGATCTGAGCGACCTGCCCCTGCTGCGCGTGAAGAATGCCGCCCTCGACAATCCCTGGAACCGGGGGCTCAAGCGCGCCCTGGATATCGTCGTCGCTACCACCGTGCTGCTGTTTGGCGCGCCGGTGCTGCTGCTGATCGCCCTCGCCATCCGCCTCGACTCGCCTGGCCCGGTCTTCTTTTTGCAGGAGCGGGTGGGGATGGACCGCAGGCCCTTCTGGATGATCAAGTTCCGCACGATGCGCGTGGATGCCGAGCAGCTCAGTACCTGGACCACCCCGAACGATCCGCGTGTCACCCGGGTGGGCCGCCTGTTGCGCCGCACGAGCCTCGACGAGCTGCCGCAGATGATCAATGTGCTGCTCGGCGACATGAGTGTGGTGGGCCCCCGGCCTGAACAGGCCCGCTGGGTGGAACAGTTTAGCCAGCAGATTCCGCGCTACATGCGCCGCCACAAAGAGAAGGCCGGCCTCACCGGTTGGGCCCAGGTGAACGGCCTGCGCGGCGACACCAGCATCGAGGAGCGCACGCGCTACGACCTCTACTATATCGAGAACTGGTCGCTGCTCTTCGACCTGAAGATCATCCTGCGCACGATCGCGAATTTCCTCACTGGCAAGCAGGAGAACGCGTATTGACGCGGGCGGTCAAAGGGTGTATACTGTCCCCTCGGTCGAGCCAATCGGCCAACCCTACTCGTGCCCCCCGTTACGTTTTGGTGACGGGTTTCGCGTTCCGGGAAGGCACCCGGCACAGCGCAACACGCAACACCGAACACGAAACGGATGTCGCCGTCGCGGCGGTCAGCGGTGACCAGCTGGAATGTGAGACGGCGCCGGGCGGGCTTGTGTGAGGCAGTATGGACGGCTCCTACAACCAATGCGCGTACACGCTGCGCGCTGCCAACTGCACCGACACGCGGCCGCTCGCGGGCCAGGTTATCCCCCTGCCCCGCCTCGGGCTCTGACGCTCCTGCGTCGCCCGTTGCCGCCCCTGCCGCGTGCAGGGGCGTTTTTGATCCCCACCGCAGCGTGAACTCCACCGCGTGACGTCCGGCTGTGAGGCGCAAGCCCCACGGCCCCGCTTCATGCGCTCCGGCGCAGGTGCCTCCATCTCTGGAGCGCGCCCGGGTTGTTGTGCGCGTCAACGGGCGGTGCGGCGCAGGCCGCCAGTGTGACCGGGATCGCATCGAATCGCCACAACCGGTATTCTGTAAGAGCCAAGGGAGGGACCTGGTACAGTTGAAGCAGCAGACCTACGCCGACTACATTCGGGACCATTACGGTTTTGACGGTGAGGGCGAGGTGACCGATTTTATGACCCGGCGCGACGGCCAGTTGCTGCTGGGTGGCCGGGTGAACCTCACCGAGTTGGCGCGGGCCCATGGCGCACCCCTGGAGGTCGTCTATACCCCGCAGATCACGACGCAGGTACGCCGGATGCAGCGCTGGGCCGAGCAGGCCCGCGCCCAGAGTGCCTACGGCGGCCGCTTCCTCTATGCCTACGCCACCAAGGCGAACTTCGCCGCCGAGGCGGTGCAGACGGCCCTGCAGGCTGGCGCCCATTACGAGACATCGGCCGCCGCCGATGTGATCGTGGCCCATACCCTGTTCCGCCAGGGCGTGCTCCCGGCGGACCGCCTGATTTGCTGCAACGGTTCGAAAGAGCCGAACTACCTTGAGGCCATCCGCGCTCTGCGTGCCGACGGCTGCGAGCGCCTCATCCCCGTCCTCGACGATCTCGCCGAGCTCGAGGCCCTTGTGGATACGCCGCAGCCCCTGCTGCTCGGTGTTCGCGAGCGCGCCGCTGGCAACCGCGACGGTACCCACCCGGGCAACGACCGCTTCGGGCTCACCGGCGCCGAGATCGAGGCCGCTGCCGCCCGCATCGCCGGTACCCGGCACCAGCTGGTGCTCTACCACGCGATGATCGGCAGCCAGGTGGAGGACGCAGCCCACTTTCTCGCCACGCTGCGCGACTCGGTGGCGGCCTACTGCCGTCTGCGCCGCAAGGTGCCTACGCTGCGCTACTTCAACTTTGGCGGGGGTATGCCTACCTCGGGCTACAGCCTGGGCTTCGCCTTCGACTACCAGGGGTTCCTCGCCCAGCTCATGGCCACCATCCGCGATACCTGCGCCGCCTATGATGTGCCTGAGCCCGATCTGATCGGTGAGTTCGGGCGCTACACCGTGGCTACCCACAGCGTCCTCCTGCTGGAGGTGGGCGCGACCAAGCAGGGCCAGCCCGGTCAGCCCGACTGGTACCTCGTCAACGGCAGTATGATGGTCAGCACCCCGGACGCCATCCTGGTGGACGGGCAGGAGTTCGTGATCCTGCCGCTGGAGGGCTGGGATCGGCCCGTGCGGCCAGCGCGGCTGGCTGGCCGGCGCACCTGCGACAGCGACGATGTCTACCCGCGCCCCCATCGTGCGCCGCTGCAGCTACCCGAATTGGGTGAGGGCCTGGTGCTCGCCGTCTGCGGCGTGGGCGCCTACCAGCAGATGATCTCGGGCCGGGGTGGTGCGCACCACTGCCTCAGCCCCGAGCCGGCCCGAGTGATCATCAGTGAGCGCGATGGGCGCCTCGTCTCGCGCTACGTGCCCCAGCAAGACCAGGCGACGATCATGCGGCTGCTGGGCTACCAGCCCACATCGATGCCCGCTGATTGGCCCGTGGCACCGGCCCGGACCCCGGTGGCGCCCGCTCCACGGCCCTTGCGGGTTGCTCCGGTCACCGTCGGCGCAGGAGGGATCGTCCGGCGGCGCACCCACCGGCGCCCGGCGCGGACGGGGCGGGTGGCCCTGGCAGGGGATTAGGGCCGGCCGCTGGACGAAGGGCTCCGCCCGGGCATCCCAGGGTGCCTGGGCGGACAGAATTGCTCAGCCAGCGCAACATCTCGGCACGCCCCAGCGCACACTGCTGCTCGCCCTGGCCTCGCGCCAGCGGGATCGCCCCCGCGACAGTGGGGGCGATCCCGCACTCCAGCGCCGGGAAAGCTCTTTCGTGTCACCCCATCCGGACAATCTCCTGTTGGATGATCCGCCGGGCCACCGCCAGCGACGTGGCGTAGGTCGGGTCCATGCCGAAGTAGGAGAGATTGCGTGAGCCGAGGTTCATGCCCTTGGAGTAGGGGGTGTCTGAGGCGTAGTGGAGGAAGCCGAGATCGAAGGGGGGCCGTAGCAGGCTGATCGTCTCGCCGGTGGGGTAGCGTTCAGCCGCCGACTGCTCATAGATTGCGTTCAGGTAGGGACCGGCCTCCATTTCCACGTCGGTGAAGAAGTCGCGGTAGAGCGCGTCGAGGAACGCCTCATTCTGCAGGAAGGTGCCACGGGAGGTCAGCGCCTTCTGGTTGTCGAGCACGCTGCCGTGGGCCAGGTAGGGTTCCACATCAGCGGCGCGAAAGGCCGGCACGAAGCTGTAGCGGTTTCCGGTGTGCTCATCGTACACCACATCGGGGATGAGCACATCGCCGATCTTGCCGTTGAGCGTCGCGGCCTTGCCGATCACATACACCCCACGAATCTCGCCGACGCTTCGGGCGACGAGCTTGAGGATCTGGTAGGCCGCGAGGCCCAGCGGGTAGTCGATGTTGAGCAGCAGCGCGTCGCTCGCGCGCAGTCGCTCCACGCCGGGTACCCGCAGGCGTGGATCGAGCAGGCTCGGATCGAGACGGTTGAGCTCGATCACCTGGGCGTCCACGTCGATGTAGAAGCGGCTCGGCACGCGGTGGATGCCCAGCGCCGCCTCGGCCTCGGCGCGCCGCGCGAAGTAGCTGGCGCTGGCCGGGTCGGCCTGGTACTTTTTCTGCACGTAGTAGAAGAAGTTCTCGCGCGAGGAGGGCACCTGCTCGGCGCGGATCTTCTCGTACTCGGCGAGCAGGCCGGCGTGTTCGGCGGCATTCAGGTAGGCCAGGAGCTCGTCGGTGTTGCGCAGCGCGAATCCCGAGAGCAGGTTGATCAGGCTGTGGGTATTGCTGGAGACGAAGTAGATCGGGCGCTCGGGCAGGTTGAGCGCTGCCAGATGCCGCTCGATGTTGAGCCACCAGCGCAGGGTCGCGCGTTCGTAATCGATCAGCGAGCCGCCAAGCATGCGCACCGCGAAGCGCTTCTTGTGCCGCCCGATCTCGCGTAAGCGCTCGCCCATGCCCGCGCCCCAGATCGTACGCAGCCGCGCGATGTCGTCGTGTGCCAGCCCGAGCACCGCCGCGAGCCGCTCGCCCTCCATGTGTGCCGGGTCGCCCACCCGTGGGTCGCTCAGCAGAGCGTGGATCTTGTTCCACTCGATCTGGAAGGCCACGAGCATCGGTATCAGATCGTCCAGATCGGAGGGGCTGGCGATCAGCACGGCTAGGCTCTCATCGCCATCGTAGAACAGCTTGCGCCGGCGGCCAGGGGCGCTCACCGGCTCCCAGTTCGTTACGCTGCCATAGCCATGCCGTGCGAAGACCTCGTGCGACTGTCCGAGCAGCACCAGGCGCACCCGCTCGATACAGGCCGGCAGGCGCAGCGAGGTGTACGTGAGCGCGGCGAGATCGGGCCGCTGCTCGCGGGCACCGTGGTGCAGGCTGGGCTCACAGGCCACGAAGGGCTCGACGAGCGCCTGTACCTGAATCTCGCCGGTTGAGCGCAGCAGCGAGTGGTAGGTACGATGAAAGAGGTCGAGCGGGGCGCGCACGGCGCGGTCTTCGATATGCATGCTCTTCAGTATACCGCTACTCTCCATGCTATACTGCGCGCTATGCCCACCGAGCTTGTCGCCGAGGTCGCCCTGCGCGCGACTCTCGGGCCGGACCGTAGCCCCGTGCTTTCGTACAAGGTCCCGCCCCGCCTGCGTGGCCTGGTGCGCCCCGGCCAGCTTGTCTGGGCGCCTCTGCGCCGGCGGCGCGTGCAGGGGGTGGTGCTGCGCCTCACCCCGGCCACAGCGCACGATGGTGGCCTGCGCGAGCTCGCCGATCTGGCCGACCCGGAGGCCGCCCTTACTCCGGCCGGTTTGCGTCTGGCCGAGTGGGTAGCTGCTACCTACCGCGCGCCGCTCTACGAGGCCCTCGCCCTGCTACTGCCGCCCGGGGTTGGGCAGGAGGCCGAACCAACCTGGCGCGCCACCCCCGCCGGCCTCGCGGCCAACCTGGGCGCCTTGCCGGAGCGCGAACGGGCGGTGCTGTTCTACCTGCGTGGCCGCGGCGAGCTCAGCGAGCGCGAGCTGCGCCGCGCCCTGCGTGGCAGCGACACCGAGCTGCGCGCCGTGTACGCCAGCCTCTTCGAGCGGGGCCTGCTGGCTCGGGGCGCCCGCGTGAGCGCCCCACGCGCCCGCCCACGAGTCGAGCGGCTCGCCCGCCTGCTCGTCCCCGCCGAGCGGCTCGCCGAGGCCCTCGCCGGGTTGCACCGCGCCCCGAAGCAGGCCGCTGTGGTGGCGTGGATGGCTGGGCAAGCCTGGCAGGGGACCGGGGACCGGGGACCGGGGACCGGGGACCTCCCGGGCGTCGTAGGCGCCGTAGCGACGCAGCACGCTGCGTCTCGCGCGGATCCAGCGGAGCGCCAGGGGGATGGGGAATGGGCGACGGGGGATGCGACCACGGGCGGCGGAATGGTGGCCCATCCGCTCGCTACGATCTACACAGCCACCGGCGCCAATGCGAGCACGCTGCGCGAGCTGGAGCGGCGTGGCCTGGTGGCGCTTGAGGCGCGAGAGGTGCGCCGCGATCCGCTCGCGGGCGATGGCGTGCCCCCCGATCAGCCGCCACCTCTGACGCCTGAGCAGCGCCGCGCCTTTGAGGCGATTGTGGCTGCCCTTGAGCAGCGACGGGACGACGGGGTCACGACAGGGGCAGAACGCCTCGAAGGTGCCGATCGCTCCACACCGTCCCCTTGCCCCACCAGCTCCCCGCCGGTCTTCCTGCTCCACGGCATCACCGGCAGCGGCAAGACCGAGGTCTACCTGCGGACGATCGCGCGCGCGCTGCGCCTTGGCTACCAGGCGCTCGTGCTGGTGCCCGAGATCGCTCTGACCGCCCAGCTCGTGCGTCGTTTTGCCGCTCGCTTCCCCGGCCAGCTTGCCGTGCTCCACAGCGGATTGAGCCTCGGCGAGCGCTACGACGAGTGGCGTCGCCTGCGTCGTGGCGAGGCCCGTCTCGCCATCGGCTCGCGCTCGGCTGTCTTCGCGCCGCTACCCGAGCTCGGCCTGCTGATCGTGGACGAGGAGCACGAGCTCACCTACAAGCACGACGGTAGTCCGCGCTACCAGGCCCGCGACACGGCACTGCAGCTCGCCGCCCTCAGTGGCGCCGTGGCCGTGCTCGGCAGCGCCACGCCGAGCGTCGAGAGCTACTATGCCGCCAGCACTGGCCGCTACCGGCTGCTCGAGATGGCGGCGCGCGTGGGTGGGGGCCTCGGCGCCGATGGTCTCCCCCGCTCCCGGCCCCTCCCCCTGCCACCCGTGCGCCTGGTGGACATGCGGCGCGAGCTCCAGTCGGGCAATCGCTCGATCTTCAGCCGCCCGCTGCAACAGGCCCTCGACGCGGTGCTCGATCGTGGCGAGCAGGCCCTGCTCTTCCTCAACCGCCGTGGTGCCGCTGCCTTCGTGATGTGCCGCGATTGTGGCCACGTGCTGGGATGCGGTGTCTGCTCGGGGCCGATGACCGTTCACTACGACGAGGAGGATCACCAATCGCTGGGCGACGATCGCGGCCTTGAAGCGGCCGGGCAGCCGGGCATGCTTGCCGGCCGCTCATCGTTCTTGATCTGCCACTCCTGCGGCGCGCGCGCGGCGCCACCGGTCGTCTGCCCCCAGTGTATGAGCACCAGAGTGCGCAGCTTCGGCGTCGGCACCCAGCGGGTGGCGGAGGAGGTAGCGGCCCGCTTCCCCCGGGCTCGCGTGCTGCGCTGGGATCGCGACAGCGCGAGCGGGAAGGGTGCCCATAGCCGCATGCTCGACGCCCTGCTGCGGCGCGAGGTGGATGTGTTGGTGGGTACCCAGATGATCGCCAAGGGGCTCGATCTCCCGCTGGTGTCGCTGGTCGGGGTGGTGGCTGCCGACACTGGCCTGCATCTCCCGGACTTCCGCAGCGGCGAGCGGGCCTTCCAGCTCCTCACCCAGGTGGCCGGGCGCGCCGGTCGTCACAGCGAGGGCGCCCAGGTGATCATCCAGACCTACAATCCCGAGCACTATGCCCTGCAGGCGGCTCAGGAGCATGACTACAGCGCCTTCTACAGCCAGGAGATCGCCTACCGCCGGACCACCGGCTATCCACCTTTTAGCCGCCTGGCCCGCTTCGTCTACGCTGCCGGCAGCGAGGCCGCCGCCCACCGCGAGGCAACGGCCCTTGCCGAGCGGCTTACCGTCGAGCTGCAGCGCCGCCACCTCGACGGCTGGGGCCTGATCGGGCCTGCCCCCGCCTTCATCCAGCAGGCCAGGGGCCGCTGGCGCTGGCACCTCATCCTCCGCATGCCTGCCGACGTTCCGCGCGCCCAGTTCGATACTATCCTCGATGCGCTCGGGCCACTCTATGGCTGGAGCATCGACATCGACCCGGCGCATGTGCTCTAATCTCAAATCAGGCATGGTGCCTGGAACGGCGGGAGGCGCGGAGAGCCACGTGGTTCTAGAGCCAATACCTTTCAAATAAGCGGCACGGTGGCTTCTGTGGCATACTTTCGAGCGCCAACCCAGAAAGTCTGACCACAGGAGCCACCGCTTGAGCTTCACG
>SFCB01000099.1 GCA_004367505.1 Chloroflexi bacterium OHK40
GGCAGATAGCTCTGCTCGCCAAGGAAGGACGACGGGGGCTGGGCCCGTGCCGCATCCGGCCTGGCCGCGAGGCGGGTATAGCGCTCACCGAGGCTCTCGCCCATATCGAGCGGGACGGGGCGGGGCGGCGGCGCGGGCGAGAGGGTGGGCTGCTCGGGCAGGGTCCGCAGTGGGTCGGGCGGTGGCGTGGCCCGTGCCACGGGGGAGGCCTTGCGTGGGGCGGTACGCCCGGCGAGTCCGGCGATCCAGCCGCCCAGTTGCCTGGCGACCAGCCGCCCCCGCTCGCCGACGCCGGCAGGGCTGAGGGGCTGCTCACGGGCGACCTGGCTGAGGGCGGGCACGACGCAGAGCGCCAGCGCGTGGGCATCGGTGAGCCCGGCACTGGCCGCCACATGGGCCAGGCGCTCGATAGCGGCCGTGGCATCGCCGGGGCGCAGAGCTGCTTCCACCTCCACGCGGGCGAGATGGTGCGCGAAGTTGCTAGAGCAGAGCAGGGCCGCGTCGCCGGGGCGCATCACACAGCGGTAGAGCTCTGGCTCCACGAAGAGGCTGGCCCCGATGGCCCCGGCGCGGGCGAAGGGCGCCGCGCTGAGGTGCGCTGGATCCCAGGAGGGGTGGGCGGGCAGGGCTCGCAGGCGGCCATCACCGAGCACGTAGGCCTGGGCCGGATGCACCTGGGCCACGAAGAGATCGTCATCGCGGAGGACGGCGCATGTCAGGCCCACCTGGGCGCGCTGGGCGGCGGGAAGGTTAAAGTTTTGCTCGTAGAGCGCCTTGTTGGCGGCGCGAATGGCGGCCCGCAGGGCCGACGTAACGCTGAAGCTCTCGTCCTCGTAGAGCACACGGCGAACCGTGCGCGCCACCAGTTGGCACGCGGCGGCGCCTCGGGGCGCGCCCTCTTCGGCCTCGACGAGCAGATACAGCCGGCCCTTGCGCGCCTCCGGGGCGAAGGGCGAGGCTGGCTCAACCAGAGTGATCAGGTCGCTGCGCTGCTGCCTGATACCGCCCACGAGCCCGAGTTGGCCCGTGCGCGTCTCACATCGCTGCATGGCGTCTGCTTCCGCTGTGGCGCTCCTCCACCCGATTATAGCACAGGCGCATGGCGGGCCTCGGCCGAGGTTGCCCCGCGCCCTCGCGGCGGCTATAATAGCAGCAGCCAAAACGTTTGTGTCCCGGAGCTAGCCAGGGGGCAAGCCGTGAGCGATACCACCAGGAGCAACCACCCGCGTCGCAGGCATCATGCCGGCGAGGAGGGCCCGACGCCCAAGGAGCGGGAGTACCTCGAGGTGATCTACTACCTCGCGGCGCGGAGCGAGCCCGTGATTGCCGCGCGCCTCGCCCGCTGGATGAGCGTGCAACCCCCAACCGTCACCCATGTGCTCAGCCAGCTTGAGAAGAAGGGTTTGATCACCCGGGATGCCCGTGGCGAGATCAGTCTCACCCCCGACGGCTTCACCCTGGCCGAGGCGATGGTGCGGCGCCACCGCATTCTGGAGCGCTTCCTCGTCGATGTGATGGGGATGCCCTGGCACCTCATCCACGAGGAGGCGGTGCGGCTGGAGCACGCCCTCTCGCCCACCATGGAGGCCCATATCACCTCGCTCGTGGGCCAGTCGGCCACCTGCCCCCACGGGAACCCCATCCCCGGCAATACCGAGATCTACCCTGGCAACACCCGCCTTGATGCGGCGGTGGCCGGCGCGCCCTTCACGATCATGCGCATCGCCGAGGAAGCAGAGGAGAACGGCGAGTTGATCCGCTACCTGCAGAGCAACGGCCTGGTGCCGGGCGCTACCTTCACCACCGCCGATTGCTCACCGGCCTTCGGGGTGACGTTGCAACGCCCTGGCCAGCGGATCACCATTTCGCCCGAGGTGGCCGAACTGCTCTGGGGTGAGGTGGGTGCGGCGCCGACACCCTGATGGGCCCACCGACGCCCGGCTGCCCGGGGGCGCGGCGGCAGGCGCCTCGCCTGCGGTCGTCCCGTATATCGCCGGAGAAGCGGGCGCACCCCGTGGCATCACGCCCCCGGCGCTCGCGTCGACACTGGTGCGGCTCCTTCCCCTACCGGCTGTCGCAAAAGCTGGCCAGGCGGCGTTTGTTTGAGCAACGGCCGCGCTGAGCCGGCCACCGATCATCCCTGGAGCTGCCTATGGCCCGCATTGCCGTGACGGTTAATGGCGAGCAGAAGGCCTTCCCGATCACCGAGCGGGGCCTTACGATCGGTCGCCAGCTTGACAATGAAATTGTCCTCAACCACGCGATCGTCTCGCGGAAGCACGCCCGGATCGAGCTGCGGGGCCGGCAGGCCTGGTTGATCGACCTCGGCAGCCGCAACGGGGTAACGGTTAACCGGCTGCGCGTGAAGGAGGAACAGCTCGGCGACGGCGACGTGATCGGGATCGGCCCCTTCGAGCTGCAGTTTGAAGATCGAGCCGCCCAGAGCGTGGTGCTCGACGACAGCCGCTACTTCCCGCTCGCCTCCGATGGCCGCGCCGTCGCCTCTCACGAGCTGCGCCTCGAACCGGCCGATCTGCAGCTCTTCTACACCATCGGTATGGGCATCAGCCAGGTGCTCGACTACCGCGAGCTGCTCGACCGGGTGATGGAGGAGGTGATGCGGGCGGTGCCGGCCCAGCGTGGCTTCCTGCTGCTGCGCCGGGGCGACGAGTTGGTGCCCCGGGTGGTGCTCCCCGCCGGCACGGGCGAGGTGGCGATCTCCGGCACGATTGTGCGCAAAGCCCTGGAGGGCGGTGCGGCCGTGCTCACCCGCGACGCCCGCCTGGACTTCGCTGGCGCCGATAGTATCATCAGCGCCAATATCCGCTCCGCGATCTGCGCGCCGCTGCTCGTGCAGGGCAACGCCATCGGCCTTATCCTGCTCGACTCGCCAGGCCGCGAGAAGTTTACCGAGCGTGACCGCGACCTCGTGGTGGCGATCGCCAACTTTGCCGCCGTGGCGATCGAGCGCGCCCGCCTGACCGACGAGCTGCGCGCCCAGGGCCAGCTGCGCCAGAACCTTGAGCGCTTCCTCTCGCCCAACGTCGCCCAGGCCCTCGCTCGCTACGTGGCCCAGCACGGGACCCTCTGGGAGGCCCAGGAGCTGGTCGTCTCCGTGCTCTTCGTCGATGTCAAGGGCTTTACTTCGCTCTCCGAGCGGCTCTCCCCCCGCGAGGTGCAGGATTTGCTCAACGAGTATCTGCACGAGATGACCGACGTGATCTTCCGCTATAACGGTACGGTGGACAAATACATCGGAGATGGTATTATGGCGGTATTCGGGGCGCCACGCCTCCCCGACGAGCCGCCCGACGACGAGCACGCCGTGCGTGCCGTGGCCGCCGCGCTGGAGATGCAGAGCGCCCAGCAGCGCCTGGTGAGCAAGTGGGATCCGGGCAAGGCCTTTACCATCCGCATCGGCGTGAATACGGGCGCGGCCTACACCGGTTTCTTCGGTACCCGCCATCGCCTTGAATATACCGCCATCGGCGATACCGTCAACACCGCCTCGCGTCTGGAGGGCCAGGCCGAGCCGGGGAGCGTGCTGATCGGCGAGGATACCGCCCGGCTCGTGGGCAGCCGCTTCCGGCTCCAGGAGATGGGCGAGCTCCAGCTCAAAGGCCGCCAGCAGCGCGTCCGAGCCTATAAGGTGCTCGGGCCTGCCTGATCGGCACCATGTTCTTCATCCACGACGCTCCCGATGGGCGGTGATGGCGCCAGGGAGCTCTCCGGTTCCTTACACTATGCCAATTGTCATCGGCATCCGCTTCAAGGATAGCGGAAAGATCTACTACTTCGACCCGCGCGACCTGAGCCTCGCGCCTGGCGAGCAGGTGATCGTGGAGACGGTACGCGGCCTGGAGCTCGCCCGGGTGGCTTACGAGCGCCGCGAGGTGCCTGAGAGCGAGATCGTTGGCGAGCTGAAGCCGGTGGTGCGCCGGGCCGAAGCGAGCGACCTGGAGCGCTTGCGCGTGCTGCAGGCCCGCCACGACGAGGTGCTGGCCCGCTGCGCCGAGAAGGTGCGCGAACACGGCCTGCCGATGAACCTCGTGAAGGCTGAGTACAGCTTCGATGGCTCGCGGCTGACCTTCTACTTCACCGCTGAGAAGCGTGTGGACTTCCGCATGCTCGTGCGCGACCTCGCCCGCACGTTCAAGAGCCGGATCGAGCTGCGCCAGATCGGTCCGCGCGATGAGGCCAAGCTCCTCGGCGGGATCGGCCCCTGTGGCCGCGTGCTCTGCTGCGCTTCCTTCCTCCCCGATTATGCCCGCGTGAGCATTAAGATGGCCAAGGACCAGGACTTGCCCCTTAATCCGACCAAGATCAGCGGGGTGTGTGGGCGCCTGCTTTGTTGCCTCAGCTACGAGCACGAGCAGTATGTGGCCATGCGCGCCGAACTCCCCCGCAAGGGCACCTGGGTGCAGACGCCCGATGGCCCCGGTGAGGTGGTGGCCCAGCACGTGCTCAAGCAGCAGGTGCTGGTGCAGCTCGCCTCCAGCGGCATGCAGGAGACTTACGACCTCGACGCGATCGAGGTGGCCACCGCTCAGGTGGCCGCCACGGCCCGCGCCCGCGCCGCCGAGGGCATCACCCCTGCCACTACTGCTTCCCCGACGCCCCGCCGCTTGGATCGGGGCGAGCGGCGGAAGCTGCGCGACGAGATCGAGAGCTACGAGTTGCTCGACGACCTGGAGTTGCTGGAGGACGAGGAGACCCCCCGGGCCACCGCAGGGCCCGAAGCCCCGCCACGCCCTCCGGTGCCGCCGACACGCCCCAGGCCGTCCCAGGCCCAGAGCCCACGCCCCGTACCACCCCCACGCCCCGTCGATGATGAGCCGGTGGTGGACAAGCCACCGCCAGCCAGGGCTCAGCCAGGTGCGGGGCCTGCCCGCCGGCGGCGCCGCCGGGGCGGCAGAGGCGGTGGCCGGTCCGGTGAGGAGTAGGAGGAGCGGTGGAGCTCATCCCCGTCGATGATCATATCGTGGCGATCGACCACGAGCTTCTCGGCACTCCCGGCGTGGGCGTGAGCTACCTCGTTCGTGGCGAGAGCGCCGCCCTGATCGAGACGGGCACCTCGCTGACGGTCCCCCAGACCCTCGCGGGCCTGGCCCGGCTCGGCGTGCCGCCCGAAGCGATCGAGCACATCCTCTGCACCCATATCCATATGGACCACGCCGGCGGCGCGGGGTACCTGGCGGCCGCCTTGCCCCGCGCCGCCGTCTACATCCACAGTATGGTCGGCCAGCACCTCGTGGACCCTTCGAGGCTGCTGCCGAGTGTACGCCGCGCGGTGGGTGAAGAGGCCTGGCCGCTCCACGGCGACATCCTACCCCTCCCGGCCGAGCGCCTGCGCGCCGCCGATGGGCTCCGGCTTGACCTCGGGCGGGGCGTGACGCTTGAGGCGATCGCCACGCCCGGCCATTCCCCTGATCACCTCTCCTTTCTGGATCACCGGAGCGGCGGGCTGTTCATCGGCGATGCCGCAGGGATCACGATGGACCGCTGGGGCCTGGCCTTCCCCGTGACGCCGGTGCCCAGCTACGACCTGGAGGCCCACCGGGCCACGATCGCCCGTCTGCGGGCCATGGGCTTGCCGCGACTCTACGTGACCCACTTCGGCCCCCACGACGACGTGGCCTTTCAGCTCGGGCGCGCCGCCGAACGGCTGGAGCAGCTGGTGGCGCTGGTGGACGAGGCGCTGGCAGCCGGGGATGCGGATGTGGCGGCCCTGGCCGCGCGCTGGCTACCCTACCCCGACGACGGCCCGGCGGCGGTGGTCGCGCGGAGTTGGAGCCAGATGAGCGTGGCGGGTATGCTGCGCTACACCACGAAGCGTAGGCAGGGCGGGTAGGGGACAGGGGACGTTGCGTGTGGCGTCCGAGTGGGGCTGCAACAATTGTTCGACGTCCTTCGTTGTATCCTGTAGAAGACCCGGCACTCCAACGTCGATACGACCAACCGTAGAGCAGGAGGGCGAGAGCGCACCTCCTGCTTCCTGTCTCTCGCGAGTACGCGATGAATACGCTGGATTACACCATCCTGATCGGCGCGGGGCTGTTTGTGATCCTCGGGCTCTACTGGGGCCTCATCCGCCAGGTGCTCGCGCTGGTGGGGCTGGTTGTTGGCGTGGCGATGGCGGGGCGCTATGGACCCACAGTTGCCGACTGGCTCAGCTCCTTCGTGGCCGATCCGGTCTTTGCCGGGGCGGTGGGCTTTCTGGCCGTGCTGCTCCTGGTGAGCGCCACAGCGAGCCTGCTGGCCTCGCTGCTGCGGATCTTCGCTGGCCTGCTCTTTCTGGGGTGGCTCGACCACCTGCTCGGAGGCGTGCTCGGCCTCGTGCAGGCGGTGCTTGCCGCTGCGGTGCTCCTGGTGTGGATGGTGGCCTTCCCGTTGCCGGCCTGGTCCTCCGCCGTGGATGGATCAGCCCTGGCGGAGGGCCTGCTCCGCTTCGGCGGGGTTCTCACGCCCATTCTCCCCGAGTTCATCCAGACGACGGTGCAAGCGACACTTGGTGGCTAGCCGAGGGCTCTGGCACCCTATGGGATGCCATCCTGGCCCCTCGCCGGCGATGCCGGACCGGGCACCTCGGCCGTCAGGTCGCATGAGCTTGTTGCAAAGATCATAGACAGTGCCGCGACCGGCCAGCGCTGGGCGCTGTGATCGTTGCTGGCGCCGAGGAGTTGGCTGCCGTCGGGCGAGAAGGCCACGCCATGATCGGCCACGGTGGCTCTGTGCGTGGCGGGTCCGTGGCGTGCAGGGCGCGGTTGTCCTCAGCCCGTACGTCTTAGCCCGGCGTACAGCGCTTCGTAGCGCGGAGCGAGAGCCTCGACGGCGAAGCGCTCACGGGCGCGGCCGCTCGCGGCCGCGCCCAGGCTCTGGCGCTGCTCGGGGTTGGCCAGGAGCGCCTGGAGGCGCGCGGCGAAGGCGCGCGGCGTGGCGGCGAGCATCCCGGTGATGCCATCGTCGATCACGTCGGGCGTGCCGCCGGTGGGCATCGCGAGGATCGGCGCGCCGAGGCTCGCGGCCTCGAGCAGCACGCGACTGAGGGGCTCGCCCCAGGCCGACGGGAAGAGCAGCAGGTCGCAGCGAGCCATAAGGCGCAACGTCTCATCGTGGCCGGCCCAGGCGAGGAAGCGGGCCGGCACCCCGAGTGCCGCGAGCTCGCGCTGTAGCGGCTCGCGCAGGGCGCCATCACCGGCGACGATCAAGGTGAAGGGTCCCGGCGCGCCTCCGAGGGCGTCGAGCTCGCGAAAGATCGCTGGCAGGAGGCCGGCCCCCTTATTGGGCTCCAGCTTCCCGGCGAAGAGGAGCAGCGCACCCTCCCAGCCGGCGGCCGGGGGGGTGGCGGCGATCGCCTCGGTGGCGGCGATATCGACCATGTTGGGCAGCACGTGGAGGCGTTCGGGGGGGACGAGCGGGGCGAGGCGCCGGGCGATATAGGCGCTCACGGCCACGACCGCATCGGCAGCGGCGAGCGCAGCGGCGCGGCGGCGCAGGTGGGCGAGCAGATAGGGGAGCGCCGCGAGGGCCACGGCGCCGCGCACCGGGCCAAGGCGGGCAGGCAGCTCGGTAGCGAGGCCAGGCCAGCCAGGGCGCCCGTAGGGGATCCGGTCGCCGTGGAGACCGGTAGCGAAATAGTGCCAGGGCCAGTGGTCGCGCACCGTCACGACGACGGGCACGCCGAGGGCGCGGCCAGCGATCACGGCGGCGGGCGCGGCCTGCACGTGCTGGGCGTGGATGGCTATGGGGCGGGGTCCTCGGCGTGCCTCGGCCACGATGGCGGCGGCGAAGGGGCGCCAGAGGGCCTCGTGGCGGAAGTAGTTCTGGACGACCGGCAGCCTGGGAGCGTGGTAGCCCACCCGCAGCGCCGGCACACCGAGAGCGTCGTAGTGCTCCAGGCCAGTCTGGCCAGCGGCGGGGACAACTGCCGTCACCGCGTGGCCCCGGGCGATCAGCGCCCGAGCGAGGGCGTGGCTGCTCCAGGCCGCGCCGCCCCGGCCATCGGGCGGGAAGACATCGCTGGGGATCATCAGGCGCATGGTACCGCTCCAGGGCGCAGGAAGACATGCCGGGGCCAGTATACCCTGGGCCACACCCGACGCGACGAGGGCCGCGACGGAGGCGACGGAACGCCCGGCACGTCTGTAACGATGCGCGCCCATCCTTCCCACATGCGCGGGGGAGGCTTGAGGGCTCGGGCACGTCTGTGTCGGCTGCCACTCGTACGCAAGCTGGCCTGAGCAGAGTCCGAGGATGCGGCACGTGTTGCGGTAGCTGCAACAGCGATGCCGCATCCTGGCCTCAACGGGTTCTATGGTGAGCGGAGAGATCGGCGATGCTCAGCAGCAAGGAGGGCAAGTGGGCAGGGCTGGAGCCGCTTGAGAGGTTGCTTCGCGGCAATGCGCTCACGCCTGCGCGGATCGCGGCGCGGCTGGGTGGGCGCGCTCGAGTGTGCCGTGCGACCTGCCGGAGCCGGAGGAGTGCTGGGCGTACGGCTCGAAGAGGAAGCGAGCGGCAGGCGCGGGCTGTTCCGCCGGTGATGGTAGCGATATCAGGCAGCGCAGTGGCGAATCTGCTTTCAAATTCGTCACCGCGCTGCTACCATTTGTTCACACCTCCCGTGCTATGCTCATCGGAAGGAGGAAACCCATGACCCGCGCATTCGCCAGATCTGACCGGATCGGCCAGGTAGAGCGGCTGCTCCTTGCCAGCCGGGTGCCGCTCTCCCAGGCCGAGATCGCGCGCCGCTGCGAGGTACATCGCTCGACGATCGGTCGCTTGGTACAGGGGATGATCGATAACGGCATCCCGGTTCGTTACACGGAAGACGGCCTGCTTTATGTTGAGCGGGCTGCCTACATCAGCCATCTGCATCTCCGGCTTCACGAGGCGATGGCTGTCTTCCTTGCCTGCCGGCTCCTGGCGCGCTACAGCGACAAGCCGAACAGCCATACTATCGAGGCCATTGAGAAGCTCGGACTCTCACTCCAGGCGGTGATGCCCGTACTCGGGGGACACATCACCACCACCTCGGCGGTGCTGCGAAGCCGGCTTCCGAAGCAAGCAGGCGATTTCCAGCGCGTACTGGAGAAGCTCACCGAAGCCTGGGCAACCGGGGTGAAGGTGCGACTCTGGTACCGGTCGCTGCGAGCCCAGCGTGTCTTCCAGCAGACCTTCTCGCCATACTTTCTGGAGCCTTCGGCGATCGGATATAGCACCTACGCGATCGGGCTGGCGGAGCCACCGGGCCAGCTACGTACGCGCAAGCTAGAGCGCATCGAACGGGTCGAGCTCACAAGCGAGCCATTCACCGTACCTGGAGGCTTCAACCCGAACGAGCTGCTCGCGGGTGCCTGGGGCATCTGGTTCGACGCGGAGGATCGTCCGACGACGGTACGACTTCGTTTTGCCGCCGGCCAGGCTAGTAGACGGATGCAGGAGTCACTTTGGCACCCTTCACAGAGGACCGAGGTCGATAACGAGGGCCGCCTACTCTGGACAGCGGAGATCGACGAACCCCAGGAGATGCTGCCGTGGATTCGCGGCTGGGGTGCTGATTGTGAGGTACTGGAACCCCAGGAGCTACGCGAACGGGTGATTGGTGATCTGCGACGGCAAAATGCGCTCTATCAGATCGAGCCTCCACGTGACACTGGTGCCGAGCTCTATGCTCACACCCCCGCTCCCGGAACAGCAGAATGGCATCGCTTAATCGACCATCTTGTCGGTGTCGCTGAGCTTGCACGGAGCTTTGCGGAGCCGTTTGGGGCCGGCGAGCTCGCTTACCAGCTTGGCCTCTGGCACGACGTTGGCAAAGCCAACCCGGCCTTTCAGGCCTACTTGCGGCGTTGCCATACCGACCCCACACAGAAGGGCACGGGCCCTGACCACAAGGCAGCAGGAACGTTGCTGGCCCAGGAGTACATGGCCCCACTCATGCTGTTGATCCACGGCCATCACGGCGGGTTGCGCGACGGGGTCACCCTTAAGACATGGCTTGCCGAGCAGCAAAAGGGCTCGCAACCCGGCAGCAATGGGCAGACGCTCCGTGCTGCTATTCAACGGGTGCGGGAGTTGCTGCCGGCCATTGAGCCACGGGTACCGCTCGTGCCACCTGCTCATCTGCGAGATCCCCTGGGCGCCGAGTTCTTTCTTCGAATGCTGTTCTCGGCTCTGGTTGATGCCGATTTTCTAGACACCGAGCAGCACCTAGATCCACGCCGGGCAGCGGCTCGGCCCGCCGCTGTTGCGTTGAACGACTTGTGGGAGGTGTTCGAGCGTGACCAGCAGCGGCTAACCGGGCTCCGGCAGGACCACGTGGGCCAGGCACGTCACACACTCTACCAGCATTGCCTGACGGCGGCGAGCCAGCCACCGGGGCTCTTCAGCCTCGCCATTCCGACCGGAGGTGGCAAGACGCGTTCGGCCATGGCCTTTGCGCTACGCCATGCGCTGCAGCACAACCTGCGCCGTGTGGTTGTCGCTGTTCCTTACATCAGCATTACCGAGCAAACCGCCGCTGTCTACCGCGAACTCTTCGAAGCCGACGGCGAGCGCCAGATTGTGCTGGAGCACCATAGTGGTGTCGTCGGGCGCACCGAGGCAATAGAGTACGACCCGCGCGAACGCTGGCAGCGACTGGCCAGCGAAAACTGGGATGCCCCGATTATCGTGACGACGACGGTCCAGCTGTTTGAGAGCCTGTTCGCCAACCAGACCGGGCGCTGCCGGAAGCTGCATCGCCTTGCCAGGAGCGTGATCATTCTCGACGAAGTGCAGGCGCTCCCGCCCCACTTGCTCCGCCCGATCCTTGATGGCCTCCGTGAGCTTTGTGCCCACTACGGCGCAACGGTTGTCCTCTCCACCGCCACCCAGCCAGCCTTTACGGGCATTCGAGAACTAGCCGATGTACCGGCCTACCCGATCGTGCCTGATGCTGAGCGCTGGTTCACGGCGCTCAAACGTGTGGACTACGTGTGGCAACACAGGCAGGCGCTCAACTGGCATGAGGTGGCCGACCAGCTTCGTGGCGCCTCACAGGCGCTGGCCGTGGTCAACACCAAAGGCGATGCGTTGAGCTTGCTGGGGGCCCTTGGCGATCCGGATGCCTTGCACCTCTCGACCCTGCTGTGCGGTGCGCACCGGCGTGCAGTGATCGCCGATGTGAAACAACGCCTTGCCGCAGGCCAGCCCTGTCGGCTGGTCTCGACCCAGGTGATCGAAGCGGGCGTGGATCTGGATTTTCCACTGGTACTACGAGCGATGGGTCCGCTGGATCGAATCGTCCAGGCAGCCGGCCGCTGTAATCGGGAGGGCCGGCTGGATCGCGGGCGCGTGGTCGTCTTTGAGCCGGCTGAGGGCAAACTCCCCCCAGGAGCTTATCGGGTCGCGACGGAGATCACCCGCGCCATGGTTGGCTCGGGCACGCTTGACCCGGACAGCCCCGCCGATATGCGACGCTACTTCGAGCAGCTTTATGCTACGGTGAGCCTGGACCGTCGCCAGATTCAGCAGTTGCGTCAGAGCCTGAACTACCCCGAGATTGCGCAGGCATTCCGGATGATTGACGAAGAGACCGAGGAGGTGGTCATCACAACCTATGGCGACGAGGCGACCCGCGATCAGCTCGCGCGCGATCTGGAGCAACTCAGGCGGCAGGAGGGCAATGCGCGTGCGTTGTTGCGCCGCGTGCAGCCCTTTATCGTCTCGCTGCGGGTAGCAGTCGCCCAGCGTTACCGCGCTGAGGGGCTGATCGAAGAGCTTATGCCAGGGCTCGGGCGCTGGCACGGTCGCTATGATCCCGTTCTGGGCCTTGTGGCCGACGACGACCGCAGCCAGCTCGTAGTATGACGAAAGGAGTTCGTATGGACGATCCCTATCCGCCGCTACAGGTTAAAGTCTGGGGAGACTTCGCGTGCTTTACCCGTCCCGAGATGAAGGTGGAGCGGGTTAGTTACCCTGTGATGACCCCCTCAGCCGCCCGAGGATTGCTGGAAGCAATTTTCTGGAAGCCGGAGTTCGATTATCGCATTCTGGCGATCGAGGTGCTGCGGCCGATTCGCTACTTCTCCATCCTTCGTAACGAGGTGAACTCGCGTCAGAGCGACCGGGTGGCCATTGCGTGGCAGCGCGATGGCGGCGGCTACGAAGCCTCCAGCGACCGTGCCCAGCGCCACACCCTCGCGCTCCGCGACGTGGCCTATCTCATTAGTGCCCGGATTGAGCTACGGCCTCACGCCGACGCTGATCCGGCGAAGTATCGCGACCAGTTTCGCCGGCGGGTTCGCGAAGGGCGTTACTTCGCGCCGCCCTTTCTGGGCTGCCGCGAGTTCAGCTGCGCCTTTGGCGAGCCTGACGGCCATGAGCAACCGATCGACCTGAGCGACGATCTCGGGCCGATGCTACTCGACCTCGACTATGTGCCCGATCGCTCGGGGCGCGGCCGTCCACGCTTCTTTCATGCCCGCCTTGACCGTGGAGTGCTCCACGTACCGGCCATGGGCCAGGAGACCTGAATGCTGCTCCAACGCCTGAAAGAGTACGCTGACGAGCGTATGGAACTGCCGCCACCGCTCTACAGCGAGACAGTCGTGCGCTACATCGTCGAGCTTGATCCCGGTGGAGTGTTACTCAATCCTCGTCCAATCGACACCGCTGACCCGAGCAGTCCGCGTACCAGGCGTGGCGAGCGCTACCTGATGCCACAGGTGCAACGCACCTCTGGCGTCAAGCCGCTGCTTGTCACTGATAAGCCCGATTACACGCTCGGCTTCGTGGGTGATGGAGCCAAACCCGAACGGGTAGCGGCTTGCCACCAGGCCTACCGCTCGTTGCTCCGGCGTTGTGCCGAGGCAACCCGGGCGCCAGAGTTGTGGGCCATCCTGCGCTTCCTTGACTCCGGGCCGCTTGATCAACTCCATCTTCCCGACGACTTCGACCCGAGCGCGCTGCTAACTTTTCGGGTCGGCGAGCGCTTCCCCACCGATCTTCCCGCCGTGCGGGCCTTCTGGGCGAACGAGAACGACCCGGCCGCCGTCGGCGCGACCGTCATGCAGTGCGTAGTCTGCGGGCAGCAACGCCCGGTGCTCGAGCGACTCCAGGGAAAGGTGAAGCGCATCCCCGGGGGCCAAACCTCGGGCACCTCGATCATCTCGGCCAACGCCAATGCCTTCGAGTCTTATGGTCTGGAAGCCTCGCTGGTAGCGCCTACCTGTGCCGACTGTGGCGAGCGCTTTACCAAGGCACTGAATGAACTGATCGACAGTGAGACCAACCGGGTCTTCCTTGGCGATCTGGTGGTCGTCTGCTGGACCCGTGAGGCTACTGGCTTCAACTTCCTGACGTTCCTTGATGACCCCAGTACCAACGAGGTTCAGGCATTGTTCGCCAGCGTCGCCAGGGGTGGGCCACTCCCAGAGGTTGACGACACCGCCTTCTACGCGGTGGCCCTTTCGGCCAGCGGTGGGCGAGCAGTGGTACGGGACTGGATCGACACCACCGTTGGCGTTGTCAAAGCGAACCTGCGCGATTGGTTCGAACGCCAGGCGATCGCCGACGATCGCGGTGGCCCCTCTACACCCCTCAGTGCCTACTGGCTGGCTCGGGCCACTGTGCGCGACGCCCAGGATTTGCGACCGAACATCCCACGGGCACTGATTCGCACGGCCCTTACCGGCACACCACTGCCCCTGGGACTACTGTACCAGGCGGTGCGGCGTAATCGTGCCGAGCAGAAGGTGACGCGGCAGCGCGCCGCGCTGATCAAGCTTGTGCTACTGAGCAATCACCCCAGCTACCAGGAGTGGATCATGGCAGATCTGAACCTCAACAATCCCGAACCGGCCTACCAGTATGGCCGGCTGCTCGCCGTCCTGGCCGAGATCCAGCGGGCGGCAATCGGCAAGGCCTCCGTCATCGATCGCTTCTACGGCACCGCATCCTCGGCACCGGCCGCTGTCTTCGGGCGGCTCCTGCGTGGTGCCCAACCACATCTGGCCAAGCTCGAACGTGACAGGCCCGGAGTGGCAACGGCACTCCAGCGCCGGCTCGAGGAAGTGATGCGCAAGATCGACGGCTTCTACCCCACCCTTACCCTGGAGCAGCAGGGGCTCTTCGCGCTTGGCTTCTACCACCAGCGCGCCCATGATCGCGCCCAGATCCAGGCTGCTGTCGAACGTAAGCGGGCCGGGAGTGCCAACCCGGATGAGACTGATCTTGCCGACATTGCTGAGTAATGTCCGGGATTACCAGTGCCCACACTACCAGTATAGCTTCTACATGCAATGCACGAGAGGAGTGCCAACTCATGACGACGCCACTGATCAACGACCCCACCCGCCGCCACGACTTCGTCCTACTCTTCGACGTAACTGATGGTAACCCCAACGGCGACCCTGATGCTGGCAACCTGCCCCGGGTGGACCCCGAGACGATGCAGGGGCTTGTGACGGATGTCGCAATCAAGCGTAAAGTGCGCGACTGGGTGGATCGGGCCCGTGGTGGTGAGGCAACTCACAAGATCTACGTTCAGAACGGCGTCGCCCTCAATGCGCAACACCAGCGGGCGTACACCGATCTCGGGCTTAAGTCTACGGGTGCCAAGCAGCAGCGCGAGGACATCAGCCGGGCCCGCGACTGGATGTGCCAGAACTTCTACGATATTCGCATGTTCGGCGCCGTGATGACGACTGGAGTGAATTGCGGTCAGGTACGGGGGCCGCTCCAACTCACCTTCGCCCGCTCAATCGACCCGATCGTGCCGCTCGACCTCTCGATCACACGTATTGCTGTCACCAAGGTGGAGGACGCGCAGGTGGTTGTGGCTGAGGACGGAAGCACATCGGGGAAGCAGACCGAGATGGGCCGAAAAGCCCTGGTTCCCTACGGCCTCTATCGGGCATACGGCTTTTTCAACCCCCACTTTGCCCGGCAAACAGGAGTTGTCTCCGACGATCTCGATCTGTTCTGGACGGCGCTCCAGATGATGTGGGACCTTGACCGCTCCTCCTCCCGTGGGCTGATGTCCTGCCGTGGTCTCTACATTTTCAGTCACGAGTCGAGCGTAGGGAACGCCCCAGCCCATAAACTCTTCGAGCGTATCAGCGTGAGTCGCCGCACCGAGGTTGTAGCACCGCGCTCATTCCAGGACTATGCCATCAGCGTCGACGAACATGACATGCCCGCGCAGGTGACCCTGACACGTCTGGTGGAGGGGTGATGAGCACCGAGGAAGCTCAGCCCCTGCCGCATGGAGCTGCAAGCCCTGATGCTGACGAGGACGTTGACGTGCTGCTCTCGGCGATCGAGCACTACAGCTACTGCCCGCGCCAGTGCGCGCTGATCCATGTTGAGCAGACCTACGACGAGAACCTGTACACGATCAGAGGTGCGCTGGCCCACCAGCGTGTCGACAGCGGCGACCCGACGGCAAGCCGGGGGACTGAGACGGCACGGGGGCTGCCACTCTGGTCGGAGCGCTACGGGCTTCGCGGCAAGGCCGATGTGGTGGAGTGGCACAACGGCGTGCCCTACCCCGTGGAGTACAAGGTCGGACGGCGCCACGGCGAGCATGCCGATGTGCAGCTTTGCGCTCAAGCGATCTGCCTGGAGGAGATGTTTGGCGTAGAGGTGCCAAGCGGCGCAATCTATTATGGTGCCACGCGCAAGCGGTATGAGGTGCGATTCGACGTTGGGCTCCGAGGACGGACTCTGGCGCTGATCGAGGGTGTGCGAGCGATGCTGCTTGCTCAGGCACTACCGCCTCCGGTGGATGATGCTCGTTGCCCCAACTGCTCGCTGATCAACGCCTGCTTGCCCGCAGTGGTTGGGCGGCGTGGCAGGCTTCTGGCGCTCCAGCGGAGCCTCTTCGAGCCCCAGCCACTCGATGAGAGGGAGTGACACAGCAATGCGCGAGCTTCTCAACACCCTCTACGTCCAGACCCAGGGCGCAGTGCTGCACCTGGACCACGACGCCGTGCGGATCACAGTGGAAAACGAGACGAAGCTGCGGCTGCCATTGATGCGGCTGAGCGGTGTTGTGCTCTTCGGCCGCGTGACCGTCACACCATTCTTCATTCAGCGCTGCGCGGAGGATGGTCGAAGCCTGGTGTGGCTCACACGGAACGGGCGCTTCGTAGCACGGGTGGAAGGCAAGGCGCGAGGCAACGTGCTGCTGCGCCGGGCGCAGCACCTGGCCCTTTCAGATAAGAAACGCGCCCTGCAGATCGCCCGGCAGATCGTCGCAGCCAAGCTTCAGAACAGTCGCCAGATCCTGCTGCGGGGCGCTCGCGAGGCGAACGATGATATCGCGCGAGCGGCGCTGGCCGAGGCGGCGGCTCGTGTGGGCGAGACAATCACGCGACTCCCCACATTCCGAACGCTGGACGAGTTGCGTGGCGCCGAGGGGGATGCGGCCCGGTGTTACTTCGGTGTCTTTGGGTACCATCTGCGAAATGATCGCACAACCTTTGCGATTGCGGGTCGCACCCGTCGGCCACCGCGCGACAGGGTGAACGCGCTGTTATCGTTCCTGTACGCGCTGCTGCGGGCGGAATGCTCGGCGGCACTGGAGAGCGTTGGGCTTGATCCGCAGGTAGGATATCTGCATGCCCTCCGGCCAGGCCGCCCGGCGCTAGCCCTGGATCTCATGGAGGAGTTCCGGCCGATCATCGCCGATCGGCTCGCACTGACGTTGATTAACCGCAGGCAGCTTCAGGCAGACGATTTCGTGGAACTGCCGGGTGGAGCGGTGCATCTCAGCGACAGCGGCAGGCGTAGCGTCCTGGAGGCCTACCAGAAGCGTAAAGAAGAGGAGGTCACTCATCGGGCGTTGGAGCAGAAGATTCCAATCGGGCTTACACCCTATATCCAGGCGCGCTTACTGGCCCGGCATCTACGGGGCGATCTGGACGTCTACCCGCCATTCCTGAACCGATAGAGGCGTACGTGGAGATCCTCGTCACCTACGATGTCAACACCGAGACGGTCGCGGGACGCCGGCGTCTCCGGCGAGTGGCTAAAGTCTGCGAAGGCTTTGGTCAGCGCGTGCAACTCTCCGTCTTCGAGTGCGTGGTCGATAGCGGCAACCTTGCGCGGCTCATCCACGCACTTGAGCAGGAGATTGACGTAACCGAGGATAGTTTGCGGATCTACCGACTACAGGAACCGCGCGAGAAGTATCTTCAGGTTCTGGGCAAACCGCTGGAGTATGACCAGCGCAAACCGCTGGTATTCTAGACGCCTGGTTCTCGAAGGAGCTCCTGGCGGAACACACCACCAACCGCAAGCGGTGAATGGCAGCCTGAGAAGACCGAGCGCCTGGCGCACCGGCAGTAGGGCAGCATAGAGCGGTATCACACTGTGATGGTGGGATTAGGTGCTCTCATCGAGCGCTCCCGGCCATCGGTCCCCGGCGCCACATAGTTCAGGCTCCTAGATATAGGGGGTAGTCAGCGCGAACAGAAGATGCTTGCCAGAATGTAGGAGATTCGCGCGCCAGGTTGACGATAACAAGCCTATACAGGCTATTCGGCGAGTTGGTAGCCTGCCTTCAACGGCTCCGCAGACGTAGAAACATTCAGGAAGATCCTTCCCTGGCACCATAAGGAGGACCGAATCGGCCATTTAGTGGCGTCGCGCCCGGCCATCGCGCCGGGCGAGGATTGAAACAGCCGGGAATGGCTCGCCGACGGGGGTCAGCGTGGTCGCGCCCGGCCATCGCGCCGGGCGAGGATTGAAACGGTTGCCATCACGGAAGCCTGTACGCGGGGCCTCCTGTCGCGCCCGGCCATCGCGCCGGGCGAGGATTGAAACGACAGTCGGAAGCCTTTCCGACGCAACCGTAAGCGTCGCGCCCGGCCATCGCGCCGGGCGAGGATTGAAACTTTGCCGTACTCTCTGACGCGACGTATGGAATGAAGTCGCGCCCGGCCATCGCGCCGGGCGAGGATTGAAACGCTGGACGTTTGAGCCGGTCGGCCCCCCGGTCGCAGGGTCGCGCCCGGCCATCGCGCCGGGCGAGGATTGAAACCCGGACATTGATAGCGACCCAGTCCTCTTGCGCCAGTCGCGCCCGGCCATCGCGCCGGGCGAGGATTGAAACCCGTGAGCCAGGAAATCCTCTCCAGGAGCAGCTCCAGGTCGCGCCCGGCCATCGCGCCGGGCGAGGATTGAAACTCGAATACAAAGACACCTTTTCGCTGGACGTTTGAGCGTCGCGCCCGGCCATCGCGCCGGGCGAGGATTGAAACCGATGAACGACGGCTTCGCTGGCTCAGGCAACAAGTGTCGCGCCCGGCCATCGCGCCGGGCGAGGATTGAAACCCCAGACAGACACAAGATAGTCAGGCAAGTTCCCGAAGTCGCGCCCGGCCATCGCGCCGGGCGAGGATTGAAACATCGGAAGAC
>SFCB01000151.1 GCA_004367505.1 Chloroflexi bacterium OHK40
ACTTGGGCAAACGTAACAGTGTAGTGTAGCACTCTTGCTGCCGCGATGTGGTGCTGATCACGTTACCTGGGTCAGAGCCAGATCGTGGGGAGCATGACACGAGACAGCTTCGCCAGGATGAAACTAGCACCTCCCTAACGTGAGGGCTGCCGGGTTTGTGTTCGCTCCTTCTGCTAGAGCAGACACTGGGCACAAGACCCTTCGACACACATGCACCATTCCGAGGAAGTGACCTTCT
The DNA here is from genome assembly GCA_004367505.1 of Chloroflexi bacterium OHK40. GTDB lineage: Bacteria > Chloroflexota > Chloroflexia > Chloroflexales > Chloroflexaceae > OHK40. Next base: position 239 of record SFCB01000151.1, read on the forward strand.
AGCGTCGGGGGGTATCACCGCACCAATGCCGTGGTCACGGAGCCACTTCCGGATGCGGCGAGCGTGATAGGCCTTGTCCCCGCCGAGCCGTTTGGATCGACAGCGCGAACGGCCAAGCACACGCCGAACGCGCACGCTGTTGACCAACTAACAGAATTGCTCTGTGATCCAGCAATGCGCAGCACTCAGCATGATGTAATCTACTTTGCGCACGGAGATCACCTGTGGGAGATCTGTGCACCACTGCTGGCCAGACACGTCGCGCAGGCGGGGGCCTGGCGCTACATCGCCGATGAGCATCAGCCCAGCCAGGTAGCTGGCGCGCTCCAGGCACGAGGGCTTGAAGTCGCGGAGGGGGCCGTCATCACCTCGGCCAGCCTCGCCTTCCACGCCTCACCGGTGCGGGTCGCGCCGATCATAACGGCGTTGGAAGAGCTGCTGCGCCAGGCGGACGAGCCTCGACCACGCAGCATGCTGCTGCTCATCGAGATGACATGGGCGATCCGCTCGCCATCGGGCGCCGTGTATCTCCGTGAGTATGAGGCAGCGCTCCACGAGCTGCTTGAGCGGCAGGGCGCGTCGGCTATCTGCCTCTACAATCTCACGACTCACCTCGACAGCCAACTGCTGCTGAGCCTCCATATGCACCACGGGCTCCACGACGCCAGCGGTCGCTTCGCCAACCCCTACTTCGTGCCACCCGCGCTCTACCGCCGGCGTGATGAGCGCGCCCAGTTCCTCCACTGGCTCGACACTCTCAGGCCCGGCCTCTCCACCCGGCCGGCGCGTTCGCTGGCCCCGCCCACGGGCGCGGTGGAGCCCTCGCCTCTTGCGGCCCAGCCCGTCTACGACCTGGAGGCGCCCGCGCTCTTCATCGCGCGCAACAGTGACCAGGGCCAGTGGAAGATCCGCTGCTTCGGCCAGCTCCGGGTCTACCGCGCGGATGGCGAACTGGTGCGCTGGCAGGTTGGCCGGGCCGCCACCCGCAAGACCAAGACCCTCTTCGCCTTCCTGCTCTACCGCGGCGAAGCGGGGGCCGGCGCCGAGGAGCTGACGGCCCTGCTGTGGCCCGACGCTACCAATGGGACGGCGGCCCTGAACCGGCTCTACCACGTCGTCAACGGGCTGCGTGAGGTGCTCAGCCCCGGCCTGCGGCGCCTGCGCGCCTCGCCGTTCGTCCTCAACGAGCAAGGTCGCTACTACCTGGCCGTGCCGCCCCACACCTGGATCGATCTGCCCATGTTTCAGGAGCTGTGCTATCGGGGCGCCCGGCTGCTGCGCGAGGGGGACTTCAACCAGGCCCTGATCTGCTATGAGTCGGCCGAGCGGCTGTACACCGGCGACTACCTCGCCGATATCCCCCAGCAGTACGCCGACTACGCCGAGGAAGACTGGTTCTGGAGCCGCCGCTACTGGCTCCGCGACATGTACGTCAAGCTCCTCTACGGGATCGCCGCCATCCACCGTGGCCAGGGTGCCGTTACCACCGCCCTGAGCTACGCCGACCGCGCGCTGCGCATCGAGCCCACCAGCGAGGCCGCGCAGCGCGAGAAACTCCTGGCCCTTCACGCCGCCCGTCGCCGCGACGCCCTGGACCGCCAGTACCGCCTCTACTGCCAGCTCCTCGACCAGGCCAAGCTCGGCCCGCCCTCGGCCGAGATTGCCGACCTCTACCAGCAGCTCCGCGCCCAGCTCACCCGGTAGCGCGGCGCCGAAAAAACCGCCCCGAAATCCACCAAAAACCAAAGAGAAACCAAAGACCGGCGGTATATCATTCATACACCGCCGTTATTTGTGACTCAATACGTAATGAATGCGACGCCGTGCGAACGGACCGGAGGAGAGTCATGACGACCACTGACTCGCGCGAGGCTGCCGCCCAGACAGCCGTGGGCTGCCCCCACGCCCGGATGGCCGAGCGCTTCGACCCCTTCGACATCAGCGACCCATTCCCGCTCTACGCCCAGGCCCGCGACGAGGAGCCGATCTTTTACAGCGAGGCCCTCGGCTACTGGGTCGTCACGCGCTACGACAACATCAAGGCTGTCTTCCGCGATCACGAGACCTTCTCCTCCGAGGTTACCCAGACACCCTACAAACCACGCCCCGCCGAGGTGCAGCGGGTTCTTGAGGCTGGCGGCTTCACCGGCAACTCGGGCCTCTCCGGCCGCATGCCTCCTGACCACACGCGCCTGCGCCGCTTCATCAACAAGGCCTTTACACCGCGGCGGGTGCAGCAGCTCGAGCCTTTCATCCGTGCAACCGCGATCCGCATGATCGATGCCTTCGCCCGTGACGGCCGCGCCGACCTGGTGGGCCAACTGGCCTACGATCTGCCCGCCCTGGTGATCTTCCGCATGCTCGGCATCCCCGACGCCGACGTGCCCAGCGTGAAGCTTTGGGCCAACAGCCGCGTGCTACTCAACTTCGGTGACCGGCCCGTGGAGGAGCAGGTCGAGCACGCCCTCAACCTCGTCAAGTACTGGCAATACTGCGAGCGGCTCGTGGCCGACCGCTTCGCCCACCCCACCGACGATCTCCCTGGTGAGCTGGTGCGGCTCTACCAGGAGGGCGACCAGTCGATCAGCAAGCACGAGATCGTCTCGCTCTGCTACGGCCAGCTCACCGCCGGCCACGAGACCACGACCAACCTGCTCGGTAATGGCCTGAAGGAGTTGCTGACCCACCGCGCGCAGTGGGAGGCTCTCTGCGCGGACGCGAGCCTGATCCCCAACGCCGTCGAGGAACTGCTGCGCTTCGGCCCGCCAGTCTTTGCGTGGCGCCGCCTGGCAAAGCGCGACACCCAGGTGGCGGGCGTCGATCTGCCCGCCGGCTCGAAGTTGCTGCTACTGCTCGGCTCGGCTAACCGCGACCCCACCGCCTTCGCGGAGGGCGACCGCCTTGACATTCACCGCGAGAACGCCAAAGAGCACCTCTCCTTCGGCTTCGGCATCCACTACTGCCTTGGCGCGCCGCTGGCCCGCCTGGAGGCCCGCGTGGTATTGGAGGAGCTGACCCGACGCCTACCTGGCCTGCGCCTCGTCCCTGACCAGCAGTTCACCTTCTCGCCCAACACCTCGTTTCGCGGCCCCGACCATGTTTGGGCCGAGTGGGATGTGCCCGCACCCCACGTGCTGCCCTTCGAGCAGTGCAGCCAGGACGATTTCGCCCTTGTCGGCGGGAAGTGCGCCAGCCTGGGCGCCATGCTCAATGCCGGCGCCCCCGTGCCTCCCGGATTCGCCGTCACCACGGCCGCCTACCGCGCCATGCTGGAGGCCGAGGGGGTCCGCGAGCTGCTCACCCAGATGATATCCGGCGACGTCCACAGCGAGGAGTTGACCAGCCAGGCCATCCGCGCCTTGATCGAGTCCACGCCCATCCCCGGCCCGGTCGAGGCCGCCATTCGCGACAGCTACGCCGCCCTCTGCGCCCGCGTCGGGGTAGCCGATCTGCCGGTGGCGGTGCGCTCCAGCGCCACGGCCGAGGACCTGCCCAACGCCAGCTTCGCCGGTCAGCAGGATACCTTCCTCTGGATTGTCGGCGCCGACGCCGTGGTGGCCCATGTGCGCAAGTGCTGGTCGAGCCTCTTCACCACCCGCGCCATCGCCTACCGCATCGACCACGGCATCGACCACGAGCAGGTGCTGATGAGCGTGGCGGTGCAGAAGATGGTCAAGGCCCGCGCCGCTGGAGTAGCGATGACGCTCAACCCGCTCACTGGCGACCGCTCGAAGATCGTGATCGACTCCAGCTGGGGCCTCGGCGAGCTGGTCGTCTCCGGCGAGGTCACCCCCGACAACTTCGTGGTGGACAAGGTGATGCTGGAGGTGGTAGGCCGCAAGGTCGTCGCCAAGCCGATCGAGCTGGTGGCCGACGCCGAAGGCCGCCGCATTGTCCAGCGCGAGGTGGAGTCGGCGCGCCAGAGCCAGCCCTCGCTCAGCAACGAGGAACTGCTCGCCGTGGCCCGGCTGGCAAAGCGGGCTGAGCGCCACTACGGTACGCCCCAGGACATCGAGTGGGCCGTGGACGCCGACCTGCCCGCCGGTGAGAACGTGGTGCTGCTCCAGAGCCGCCCCGAGACCGTCTGGAGCCAGAAGGCCCCGCCGCACTCCGCCGACCCCGCCATCTACCAGACCGGCATGCAGAGCCTGCTCCACACGCTGCTCAACCCGCTGAACGCGAAGAAGTAACCCCAGGCGATCCTCGAACCATCGTATCGAGCCAGTGGACCAAAGGAGGTTCCCATGACCACAGTCGGCAAGCGATTTGTTAGCCCCTACGAGGTCCAGGCACCGGAGGGCGCCGAGGGGTGGGAGCAGCTCTATCCGTACTTCCTCACCTTCCGCGAGGACCGCAGGGAGCAGGAGGAGGGGCGCTTCTGGTTCTGCGACTCGCAGCACTGGCCGACGGTTTTCCGCCCCTTCGACACCATCGGCGTCGAGTTCGCGATCAAGTGCCTGGGCCAGTACAACACCCGCGTCTACATGATCCCGCCGGCCAACGGGATCGACTACCGCATCCTCAACGGCTACGTCTACATGAGCCCAGTGGCCGTGGCGCCCGAGCTGATCGCCGAGCGCGTGCCGCTGTTCATGGCGCGGGCGGGCCACTACTTCCACAACTGGAACCAGCTCCTTGAGCAGTGGCACGGCAAGGTTCGCGGGATCATCGCCGATCTGGAAAGCCTGCACTTCACGCCGCTGCCGGCTCGTGTCCCCGAGGAGTGGGTCACCGAGGGCCGTGGCCTCGACAGCACCTTCGACCTGATCCACAGCTACAACCAGGCGATCGAGCTCTGCTACAAGGCATGGCAGTACCACTTCGAGTTTCTCAACCTTGGCTACGTGGCCTACCTGGACTTCTTCGGCTTCTGCAAGCAAATGTTCCCCGGCATCCCAGATCAGGCGATCGCCCGCATGGTCCAGGGCATCGACGTGGACCTGTTCCGCCCCGACGACGAGCTGAAGCAGCTGGCCAAGCTCGCCGTGCAGCTCGGCGTCGCCGACGCCCTGAAGCAGGGTACGGTGGCCGAGGCCCTGGCGGCCTGCGCGGCGCGGCCCAACGGCCCGACCTGGGTGGGTGCCTGGGAGCAGGCCAAGCACCCCTGGTTCAACTACTCCTCCGGCACCGGCTTCTACTCCACCGATAAGGTCTGGCTCGACCACCTGGAGATCCCGTTCGGCTACCTGCGCGACTACATCGCCCGGGTGGAGGCGGGCCAGGAGATCGCCCGGCCCACGGCACAGATCGCTGCCGAGCGCGACCGCATCACCAGAGAATACGCCGAACTGCTGCCCAACGACGCCGCCCGCGAGGCCTTCCACAGCAAGCTCGGGCTGGCCCGGGTGGTCTTCCCCTATGTCGAGAACCACAACTTCTACATCGAACACTGGACGATGTCGGTCTTCTGGCGCAAGATGCGCGAGCTGAGCCGGGTGCTGGTGGCCGCCGGCTTCTGGCACGACGAGGACGACATGTTCTACCTACGCCGCGACGAACTGCAGCAGGTGCTCTTCGATTACGGCAACGGCTGGGCCGTTGGCGCCGACTCAATCGGCCCCTGGCACTGGCCCGGTGAGATCAGGCGCCGCCGCGCGATCGTGGACGCCCTGGCCGCCAAGCCACCGCTGCCCGCCCTCAACGAGCCGCCAGAGGTGGTGACCGAGCCCTTCACGATTATGCTCTACGGTATCACCAGCGACCAGGTAGACAAGTGGCTCCACGGCGGCGAGCAGGCCGGCAGGCTCACCGGCATGGCTGCCTCGCCCGGCGTGGTCGAGGGTGTGGCCCGTGTGGTCCACAGCGCCGACGACCTGGAGTTGATCGCGGATGGGGAGATTCTGATCACCCGTGTGACGGCGCCGAGCTGGGCTCCGGTCTTCGCCCGCATCCAGGCCACCGTCACCGACATCGGCGGCATGATGTCCCACGCCGCGATCGTCTGCCGCGAGTACGGACTGCCCGCCGTGACCGGCACCGGCTCAGCCAGTACCCTGATCAAAACCGGCCAGCACATCCGCGTGGACGGCAACACCGGCGAGGTGACGATCCTCTCGTTCTAGGTGACCTCGGCTATCTATCGGGGGCGGCCCGCCGCCCCCACCCAATCTCTTCTTATGGACACCACTCGCTACGATCCGATCTGGCGCGCGGCCCTGCCGTACCTGCGAGCGCGCAAGAACGATGTTCACGTCCCGATCTCCTACGGCTATGCGGTTCGGCTCTGTGCTATGCACCCCGAGGCCGACCCAGACGTGGTACTGCCCGGGATCATCCTCCACGACGTCGGCTGGGCGGTGATCGACGAGCGCGTGATCTTCGAGCAGGGCTTCGGCCCGAATATGATGGAGAGCGCAGTGCGCCGCCTCCACGAGCAGGAGGGCGTGCGGATCGCCCGCGAGCTGCTGTCCGCCCTGGATTACCCGGCCGAGCTGCTCGATCGAATCAGCGTCGTGATCGACGGCCACGACACCCGCAAGGCCGCTCGCTCGCTGGAGGATGAGCTACTCAAGGACGCCGACAAGCTCTGGCGCTTCACCACTGCCGGGATCGCGATCGCCTGCGATTGGTTCAAGCTCACGCCGGGCCAGTACGCCGCCCGCCTGGAGCGAGAGATTGCCGGCCAGCTCTTCCGCCCCTGGTCCCGCGAGATCGCCGCCGCCGACCTCACCGCCTCGCGGGCCGCCCTGCGCTGCGACGTGCTGCCGTAGACCCTCGCCAGTGAGAACGCCATGGAACACTTCATCGACGGAGCCTGGGCTGCCTCCAGCGGCGCCGAGCGCATCCCGGTCCACAACCCGGCCACCGGGGTCCTGCTCGACAGCGTGCCCGCTGGCACGGCCGCCGACGCCGACCGGGCCGTGGCCGCGGCGGCCCGCGCTTTCCCCGCCTGGAAGCGGCTCCCCATGGCCCGCCGCGTCGCCATCCAGAAGGCCTGCGCCGCGGCGATGCGCGCCCACGCCGACGAGCTAGCCCACACGCTCACGTTGGAACTTGGCCGCCCCCTTGCCGGGTCGCGCCAGGAGATCGAACGCTCGGCCGAGCTGCTCGACTACTACGCTGAAGAGGGCCTGCGCCTGCGCGGTGAGCTACCGATGGTCGGCGAGCCCGACGAGCGGGTACTGGTGGTGAAGGAGCCGGTCGGGGTGGTGGTGGCGATCGCGCCCTTCAACTACCCGGTCACGCTGCTCACCTTCAAGCTCGGCGCCGCCCTCGTCACCGGGTGTACGGTGGTGGCCAAACCGGCCGAGGACACCCCGCTCACCACCCTGCGTCTCGCCAAGCTGTTCAGCGCGGCGGGGCTGCCCCCGGGCGTGTTCAACGTGGTCACCGGTACTGGCGCCGAGCTGGGGCAGGCCCTTGTCACCCATCCCACGCCGCGCAAAGTGGCCTTCACCGGCAGCAGCGCGGCTGGTAAACGCATCGCCGCCCTGGCCGCCTCCAGTACCAAGCGCGTGACGCTAGAGATGGGCGGCCAGTGCCCTGCCATCCTTTGCGACGACGCCGACCTGGAGATGGCCATACCGGCCCTGGTGCGCCACGCCTTCACCAACAGCGGGCAGTTCTGCTACCGTGTCAACCGCATCTATGTCCAGCGCACTATCTATGATACGATTGTCTCGCGGCTCGCGGCCGGTGCCGAGCGGCTGGCCGTCGGCGACGGGCTGAAGCCGGCCACGCAACTCGGCCCCCTGGTGAACGAGAAGATCTTCCGCACCAGCGAGCGGCACGTCGCCGATACGCTCGCGAAGGGCGCCCGCGTGGTTTGTGGCGGCGCCCGCCTGACGGGGGGCGTCTACGACGGCGGCTTCTTCTTTCCGCCCACAGTGATCGCCGACACTGACCACCGCATGGCAATCATGACCGAGGAGACCTTCGGGCCGGTGATTGGGGTGATGCCGGTGGACGATCTGGAGCAGGCGATCGACCTGGCCAACGACTCGCCCTACGGGCTGGCTGGCTACGTCTTCAGCCGCGACACCGGACGGGCCCTGCGGGCCGCAGAGGCCCTGGAGGTCGGCTCGGTCTGGGTCAACAACATCCACCGCTCGTACCACCTCGTGCCCTTCGGCGGGGTCAAAGAGAGCGGGATCGGCCGCGAGAAATCGCGCTACGGCCTCGATGAGTACCTTGAGCTCAAGTCGATCTATCTGGGGCTGTAGTGTATCATGAGCGCCATCTACGACCGCATCTATCAGGCCGCGGAGCCGTACTGGCAGACGCGATCGGGCGAGGTGCATATGCCTGAGTCGTACGCGCTGGCGAAGGCGCTCCTCGGCCACTACCCCGACGCCGACCCGGCGGTGGTACTGCCGGCGATCCTGCTCCACGACATCGGCTACTTCGGGCTGCCCGAGGCGACGCAGATGCAGGGGCTCTCCGGCTCGCCCCGAGGCTGGGACGCCGACGTGACCCGGCTCCACGAGGTTGAGGGCGCCCGCAGGGCTCGCGCGATCCTCGGCGATCTCGGCTACGATCCCGCACTGACCGAGCGGGTTGCCGCGATCGTCGATGGGCACGACAGCCGCAAAGAGGCCATGTCGCTGGAGGACGCTATCGTCAAGGATGCCGACAAGCTCTGGCGCTTCACGGTGAGCGGCGTGCGCATCTGCCGACGCTGGGTGGGCCAGGACCCGGACACCTTCATGGACTACGTGGAGTCGAAGATCGCGGGCTGGATGTTGACGCCCCACGGCGCGACCATGGCCGGACAATTCTGGCGGCGACGCGCCGCCGCTACGCGGAGGGGGGCGAGGATGGGGCCTGACACGCTCGCGGGGCAGGTGGCGGTGATCACCGGCGCGGCTGGTGGGTTGGGGCGAGCCTTCGCCCTCGCCTTTGCGGCGGCCGGCGCCTCCGTAGTCGCCGCCGACAGAAACGAGGCGGGGGCTGAGGCCGTGGCCGGCGAGGTGGCCGAGCGGGCTATCGCCTGGGGCGG
>SFCB01000251.1 GCA_004367505.1 Chloroflexi bacterium OHK40
AGACGCCCCACCGGGGCGTCTCAACCGGGACGCCCCCGCCGTACAGACGCCCCACCGGGGCGTCTCAACCGGGACGCCCCCGCCGTACAGACGCCCCACCGGGGCGTCTAACCGGGGCGTCTCAAACCAGAGCGCCCCCGCCGTACAGACGCCCCACCGGGGCGTCTCAACCGGGGCGTCTCAACCGGGACGCCCCACCGGGGCGTCTCAACCGGGGCATCTCAACCGGGGCATCTAAGACCGTGGGCTCACTCAGGCCCCATCCTGGAGCAACGGCGTATCGCCACCGCCATCGGGCGACCCGAGCTCAGCCCGGTCGTCCTTCAGATCGACTCCTGTCAGGCGACGCCGGCGTGCCTCACTCATCAAGAAGAGCAGCGTCGTCAACGCCGCCTCATAGCTCTGTCCCTGGCCGTGGATGTTCGAGATACAGTTGCGCTCGGCGTCGGTGCGCCCGGGCCGTGGCCCATACGTGAGGTAGACCCCGAGGCTGTCGGCGGCGGTGAGACCAGGCCGTTCGCCGATCAGGACGGCAACCTGCTCGGCGCCCAGGAGTTCGCCGATGTCGTCACCCAGGGCCACCCGACCCTGGGATGCCACGACAACCGGTGCCACGCGCCAGCCGAGACCATTGAGTGCGGCAATGGCGCGCGTGAGCAGCGGAACCGCGTGGCGATGAACCGCCAGGGATGACAGGCCATCGGCGATGACAAATGCGGCGTCGTAGCCAGCGCCGTGGGAGGCAGTGTACGCTTCCAGCGTCGCACGCCCGGAAGGGCTCAGATGCCGCCCGAAGTCCGGCCGCCGCAGATAGGTTGCCCGGTCGTCTGCGGCGCTCTGCACCACCAGTACCGTATAGCCTTCAGCCGCCAGTTCCTCGGCCAGGCGCCCTGCTTCAAAAGGCAGGTGAACGGCATCGCGGGCGCGGGCATGATCGAGCTGGAACGCCAGCATCGCCCCCGTCGGCAGGCTATCGCCAGAGCGTCCAAGCCCGATGCGTGCCCCCGTGAAGCGCCGCAGCTGCTGCCACGGATCAGCGTGGATCAACTCGTCAGGCATGGCCCCATCCTTCCTATGCCCCAAGCATTGCCAGCCCGAAACGTGAGCGCTGCCTCTACGATGCGCACACGGCGACCGGCTACTCGAGCAAGGCGACAACGCTCCCCATCAGATTGCGGGCACCACTCTCCGTAAGGCGCCCGCTGGGGTCGGCGATCCCCATGCGCGCCAGCCAGTCTTCAAACTCCGGCGCGGGGCGCAAGCCGAGAGTCGTCTGGAGGAAACGCACATCGTGGTAGGAGGTGCTCTGGTAATTGAGCATAATGTCGTCGGCGCCGGGCACACCCATGATATAGATACAGCCAGCCGCTCCCAGGAGCACCAGCAGGTTGTCCATGTCATTCTGATCGGCTTCGGCGTGATTCGTGTAACAGGCATCACATCCCATTGGCACGCCCAGCAGCCGACCGCAGAAAAGGTCCTCGAGCGCGGCACGGATAATTTGCTTGCCGTCGTAGAGGTACTCGGGGCCAATGAAGCCAACAACCGTGTTGTGCAGCAGCGGCTTGAAGTGGCGAGAGACACCATAGGCCCGCGCCTCACAGGTCTGCTGGTCGAGGCCGTGGTGCGCATTGGCCGAGAGCGCGCTACCCTGGCCGGTCTCAAAGTACATCACATTGTCGCCGACGGTGCCACGACCAAGGCTCAGGGCTGCCTCACGGGCCTCCTGGAGCAAGCTCAGGCTAATGCCGAAGCTCCGGTTGGCCGCCTCGGTCCCGGCAATCGATTGAAAGACCAGGTCCACCGGTGCGCCGCGTTCAATCGCGCTGATCTGGGTGGTGACATGGGCAAGCACCGAGGACTGGGCCGGGATGGCGTACCGCACACGCACTTCGTCCACCAGTTCCATCAGCCGGATCACCGCCTGAGGGCTGTCCGTAGCCGGATTAATACCGATCACGGCATCGCCACAGCCATAGAGCAGGCCATCGAGGATCGAGGCCGCAACCCCGCGTGGATCATCAGTCGGGTGGTTCGGTTGGATGCGCGAGGAGAGACGCCCTGGCAGGCCGATCGTATTACGGAACCGGGTCACGACACGGCACTTCTTGCTTACCGCAATCAGATCCTGGTTCCGCATCACCTTGGAGACGGCGGCGGCCATCTCGGGGGTGATCCCTGGGGCGAGCGCTTCAAGGGTATCGCTATCGGTCGTGTAGGCAAGCAGCCACTCACGAAATGCGCCGACGGTCAGGCTACTGACCGGCGCGAAGGCTGCGCGGTCGTGGGTATCGAGGATCAGCCTGGTGACTTCGTCCTCTTCATAGGGGACCAGTGGCTCCTCCAGGAATGTCGCCAGCGGCACATCGGCCAGACAGATCTGTGCTGCCACCCGCTCCTCTGCATTTGCCGCTGCCACCCCTGCCAGCTGGTCACCCGAGCGCTCCGGGGTCGCCTTTGCCAGCAGCGTCTTCAGGTCATCAAACTGGTAGCTCCGCCCACCAAGGGTCTGCCGATACGGTGTCATTGGCGTATCCTCCTCCGCGAGTGCGAGGGCCCATCAGGATCGCCGGTGCGAGCTCTCGCACTCTCCTGGGCTCAACTCCTACTTCAACTCTGCCTGTGCCTCGGCGAGCAGGGCTGATTCTTCCTCGGGGGCCTGGGCGACGAGCTTCTTCCGGCTGTAGAAGAAATAGTAGATCAGCATGGCAACCATGAAGACCGCCGTGCCGATCACGCCAGGGCGGTTGCTCTCGATCGCCATCGTTGCCGCGAGGGAGATGATGGCGAGAATCGTACCGATCACCGCGCCGGGGACACCGAGGGGGCTCTTGTAGGGGCGCGGCATGTGAGGCCGGCTGATTGCCAGCTTGATGTACGAGATCATCACCAGTGCGTAGGAGATCACGGCCCCGAAGACACTCATCGTCAGCAGAGCGGCACCAACGGTGCTGGTGCTGCCTTGCTGGTCGATCAGAAACGCGAGGCCCAGGCCGACCACGCCACCCACCATCAGGGCCCGGGCCGGGGTGTGGCGCGTCTGGTTGGTAACCGAGATCCAGCGCGGGATATAACCGGCGCGCGAGAGTGAGAAGAGCACACGACCGTAAGCGTAGATGATCGTGTGGAAGCTAGCGACAAGCCCGGTCAGCGCCGCGAGGGTGAGAACGATCGTAGCGAGCCCTTCGCCAAAGATCGCACGGAACCCGATCTCCAGCGGGGCTGCCGACTGGCCCACCTCGGCCGCGCCACCGCCAACGCCCGAGTTCAGCACAAGCGTGAAGAGCGAGAGAGCCAGCAGCGTCCCGATACCATAGAGCAATGCCCTGGGCATATCGCTGACCACGTTGTGGCTCTCCTCAGCAGCGAGGGGGAGTTGCTCAATAGCCAGATAGAACCAGATGCCGAAAGGGAGCGCGGCAAAGACACCATACCAGCCGAAGGGCAGAAAACTGCTCTGGCCTGGTGCCGGGGGAATATTAAAGACGCGATCCCAGCTGAATGCGCCTGAGACAATCGCGCCGATGTAGAAGATTACCAGCACCGCCATCGCCATGAGCGTCACCACCAGACCAACCCGGAGCGTCAGGTGTGTGCCCATCACATTAATGCCGACGAAGAGCACGTAGTAAACGATCCACCAGACGGCGAGGGGCACGTCCGCGAAGATCGTTTGCATGTATGCGGCGATCGAGATGATGATCACGGCCGGGGTGACAACATACTCGATAATGTCGGCCACCCCGTTGACAAAGCCCAGAGTTGGGCCAAAAGCGTTGCGTGTGAAGGAGTAGAAGCCACCGGCGTGCGGCAGGGCAGCCGAGAGCTCCGCGATCGAAAAGACCATGCAGACGTACATGACCGCGACGACCAGTGTGGCGATCAGCAGGCCACCAAAGCCGCCGGCTGCCAGCCCATAGTTCCAGCCGAAGAAGTCGCCTGAAATGACGGCACCGACCCCAAGGGCCCACAGCAGCACCCATCCCGCGCTCTTGCGCAGTCGGCGTTGCTCCAGATACTCGCTCCCGACATGCTCGTAGGTTGCGCCCCCAACTTCGCCCGTAGTCGTCGATCGTGGAAGTGCCTGAGGTTGCTCTGCCATCGGTGCCGTCTCCTTACATGTCCAGCTGTTGCTTCTCAGGATCGATCGCTACGCCTCGTTGCGCTCACTCCCGGCGACGATTTCCGGTCGGGCTTCCGTGCCAACCCCTGCTCCGGGCCGTCAGGCTCCAACGCCTGGTCCCACCACGAGGTGCAAGCCCCCACCTCGCGTGCACAGCCGACAAAGCCATACCGCAGCCGCGCCGCAAGGGTAGCGCCTGGGAAATGCAGCGGCCGGGCTGCGATGCACCTGCGGGGTGCGTGCTGGCCTGTGAGGCAGTGGCCAGCGGGCCTTTCACGAGACATCGTGAAGTCTGATTAGGGATCGTTGATAGACGAAATTACAGCATACCCGTCACGTATTGTCAAGACGGCCGCCGGGCTCCCCGCTCCCTGAGCGGAAACAGGGGTGGGAATGCGGGCTGCGCCATAGCACCGCTCCTGGCACGTGGCCTCCGCTCAGGCAGACGCTGGCCGGGTGGAGCGGTGGAACACCAGAGGCGGGCAGGCCGGTAGATCACGCCTGGCTGCGAGCGCCGATTTGCGCCGCGCCCGATCGCAGTGCTATACTTTTTCCAGTCTTACCCCTCACCCAGGAGCACCCGATGGTTGAGCGCATCTGTCCGGCCTGCCAGCACGGCAACCCGATCGATAACCGCTTCTGCGGCGCATGCGGTTCCTCCCTCGACCATCATGCCCTCGCGCCGGCTCGCCACGACGAGGCCGCGATCGTGATCGCCGGGCAGCGCCTCCCCCTTGCCCAGGTGAAGCAGATAGGCCGCGCGGTGGCTATGGGCCTGGTGGCTGTAGCAGCCGAGGCCGGGATGGCCTGGCTACGGAGCCGCACTGAGCGCGGCGCGACCCCCACCGCCCTCGCGCTGCGCCCCCGCTCCGAGGCCCCCGCCCAGCAGATCGCCGAGCAGGCCGCCAACACTGTCACGATCGTCAGCCAGCGCGTGATCGAGGTCTGGGAGCACGGCGGCCTCGCCCGGCAGATCGTGGAGCGCCACGTCTGGAAGAAGACTGGCGAGTAGCTGGCGCCCCCTTCCCAGCGCTGGTGGGAACCCTTCGCCGCGCTGCGGCGTCACGAGTGGTAGGACACGCGGGTGTCGCGGGCTCAGGCGCTCCGCCTGCACCTCTGCCGGAGAAGCACCTTCCCCACCGCTGTGTCGCACACCCTGGTTGACCAGTTGGAGCCACTCGCCAGTGCTCCCGAAAGGCCCGCCCCATGGCCCAGTCCCTTAGCTCCTACGATCTCGTGCGCCGGCAGCTCCGCCCGCTCGGCCTGCGCCTGCGTCTGAGTGACACACTGCTCTTCGCGAGCCGCACCCTCTGGCTTGGCGCAATCGGGAGCACCCTCGTCGCGATCGCCGGTCGCCTGCTGCCCATCCCCAACCTGCGCCTCTGGGCAGGGGTGCCCCTGGCCCTCTGGCTCCTCGCCGTCGTGGGTGTGGCCCTCTTCCGCCCCCTGACGCCCCGGCGCGTGGCCCAGCGGGTGGACCTGATCCTCGGTCTGCGCGAGCGCCTCTCCACTGCGCTGGAGCTCCACGACAGCGAGGCCCACGACCTGCTCAGCGACCGCCAGCAAGAGGACGCCGGGAGCATCGCCCGGAGCCTGAAGGCGGGCCAACTCCCGCTCCACGCCGATCGGCGCCGGCTCCTCTGGGCCCTGCCACCGCTGGCCCTCGCCGCCCTGCTGCTCTTCGTGATCCCCAACCCCCAGGATCGGGTGATCGCCGAGCGCCAGGCCGTGCAGGCCGCCCTCGAGCAGGTGCAGGAACAGATCGCCGAGCTCGAACGCGAGATCAGCACGGATGCCGAGCTCACGCCTGAAGACCGCGAGCAGCTGCTGCGAGAGATCCAGGCCCTTCAGGAGCAACTCCGCCGCAACCCGGGCGACCGGCAGGAGGCCCTCGCCGATCTCTCGGCCGCCGAGGCCCGCCTCCAGCAGAGGCTCGACCCCGATACCGACGCCCGCCGTGCCGCTCTGGAGCAGATGGCGCGCAACCTCGAGGCCCTCTCCGGTCGCCAGCCCAGCCAGCGCCCGAGCCTGGAACAGGCCGCCGCGCAACTCGAGCAACTCGCCAGCCAGCTCGACCAGCTAACCGAGGAGCAGCGCCAGGAGCTCGCCGAGCAGCTTGCCCAGCAGGCCGCCCAGATGTCCGCCAGTGACCCGCAGACAGCCCAGAATTTGCAGAATGCCGCCAATGCGCTGCAGCAGGGCGACACACAGCAGGCCGCCCAGCAGCTCCAGCAGGCCGCCGAGGGGGTGCGTCAGGCCCAGAGTAGCCTTGCAAACCAGCAGAGTACCCAGCAGTCACTCTCCCAGGTGCAGGGCGCCCGCCAGCAGGTCGCTCAGGCCGGCCAGGAGGGGGTGCAACCCTCGGGCTCCCAGGAGGGCCAGCAGGGGGAAGGCCAGCAGGGGGAAGGCCAGCAGGGGGAAGGCCAGGGCCAGGGGCAGCAGGGCCAGCAAGGCCAGGGCCAGGGCCAGAGCCAGCGCCAGCAGCAGGGGAGTGGTGGCGGTACCAACGCCCAGAACCTCGGAGAGGGCCAGAGCGGCAGTAGTAGCAACGTCAACCCCAACCAGCCCGCCAACCAGCAGGGGAGCGGCACCGGAAGTGACGGCCTCGTCTACCAGCCTTACCGGCCATCAGGCCAGCAGGGCGAGCAGGATTTCGTCCAGGGCCAGCAGGGCCAGGGTGGCAGTAGCCAGGTCCAGCAGGGCCAGAGCACCCTCCCCGGGGCCAACAACCCCTCGGTGGTGCCCTACGAACAAGTCTACCCCGAGTATGCCGAGGCGGCCAGCGAGGCGCTCGACCGGGGCTACATCCCGCCCCACCTGAAGGATTTCGTGCGCGACTACTTCTCTCAGCTGGAGCCAGGATCGGGTCAGTAGCGCGGGCGAACGCGGCGGTGAGCGCGTCTCTGGCCCCGCCAGGATCGCGACCGTGGCCGCGACGAACGGGCAGCGAACAGCCCCCTGGAGCCCTTCAGCCCCATGACAGCTCAGGAGTACCCATGACTGCACCGGTGCCAGCACAGCCAGGGGCCGGCGTACCCCGCCTTAGCCCCGACGAGTTCCGCCAGCGCGCCCAGCTGATCGAGGCCGAGGTGGCCAACGTGATCGTCGGCCAGCGCGACCTGATCCGCCAGGTTGTGGTGACGCTGCTCGCCGGCGGGAATGCGCTCCTGGAAGGCGTGCCCGGGCTCGCCAAGACCACCCTCGTGCGCACGCTGGCCGATGTGATCGAGTGCGGCTTTTCCCGCATCCAGTTCACGCCCGACTTGATGCCCGCCGATATCATCGGTACCACGCTGATCAGCGAGGACGAGTCGGGCCGCAAGTCCTTTCGCTTCGAGCCTGGCCCGATCTTTGCCAACCTGGTACTCGCCGATGAGATCAACCGCGCCACCCCGAAGACCCAGTCGGCCCTGCTTGAGGCGATGCAGGAGCATACCGTCACCGTCGCCAAGACGATCCACAAGCTGAGCGCGCCCTTCTTCGTGCTGGCCACCCAGAACCCGTTGGAGATGGAGGGCACCTACCCGCTGCCCGAGGCCCAACTCGACCGCTTCTTCTTCAAGATCAATGTCGCCTTTCCGAGCACCGCCGAACTGGTGGAGATTGCCCAGCGCACCACCGGTGCGCGCCGGCCCACTACCCGCCACGTGGCTAATGGGCCGATGATCGTCGAGATGCAGGACCTGGCCCGCACGGTGCCGATCGCCAGCCATGTGCTCGCCTACGCCGCCCGCCTGATCACCGCCACCCACCCCGATGGCAAGGATGTGCCGGCGATCACACGGCAGTATGTGCGCTACGGTGCCTCCCCTCGTGGCATGCAGGCCCTCATCCTCGCCGGCAAGATCCTCGCCCTGCTCGATGGCCGCTACAACGTGGCCTTCGCCGACCTCAAGGCCGCCGCGCTCCCGGCGCTGCGCCATCGGGTGGTGCTCAACTTCGAGGCGCAGGCCGAGGGCGTCAGCCCGGACGAGGTGGTGAAGGGGGTGCTCGAGGCCGTAAAGGAAGAGTAATGCGCCAGGCATTTCCGCTCGACCGTGCGAGTGTGGTGCCAGGCGCGTGGTACATGCGCGATGACTGAGCCACTGCTTGACTCCACGCTGTTGAAGAAGCTTGATCGGCTGGCCATTCTCACCAGGCGCGCAATGGCCGGCGATATTCAGGGCGAGCGGCGCAGCCCGCGGCGCGGCTCATCGGTGGAGTTCGCCGACTTCCGCCCCTACACGGTCGGCGACGACATCCGCCAGATCGATTGGAACCTCTATGCCCGCGCCGAGCGCTTCTACCTCAAGCTCTTCGTGGCCGAGGAGGAGCTCACCGTCCACCTGCTCGTCGATACCAGCGCCTCCATGGACTGGGGTACGCCAAATAAGCTGCGCTACGCCAGGCAACTCGCCGCCGCGTTTGGCTATATCGCGCTCTCCAACCTCGACCGCGTGACGGTGACGGCCTTCGGCGCCTCTGGCTCGGGTTCCCAGCACGCTGCGGCCCTCCCGGGGGTGCGTGGCAAGCGGGGCGCTGTGCCGCTCTTCGGATTCCTCCAGCGCCTCAGCCCTAGCCCCGGCGGCGACCTGGGAAAGGCCTGCCACCGCTACATCCAGACGGCCCGGACCCCCGGCCCTCTGCTGCTCTGCTCCGATTTGCTCGACCCCGGCTGGAAGGATGCCCTCAGTGCGCTCTCCTCCCGGCCTTTTGAGATCACCGTGATGCACACGCTCGCGCCGCAAGAGCTTGAGCCCGATCTCGATGGGGATTTTAAGCTGGTGGATGTGGAGAGCGGCACCCCCGTTGAGATCAGCGCCGACCTGGACCTGCTGCGGCGCTACCGGGAGCACCTGGCCGCCTGGCGTGCCGAGGTGGAGAGCTTCTGCAGCGGTCGTGGCATTACCTACCTGCCCGTCGATACCAGCGTACCAATCGAGGAGTTTGTCCTCGGGCGCATGCGCCGAAGAGGGGTGCTGCGGTGATCACCGTCCGGCTGATCAAGCCCCTCAAGGGCGCCGTGATCGCCTACGAGGCTGAGGAGCTCTGCCGCGACGCCACCAGCGTGACGGTGCGCGCACCCTGGACGATCGGCGCGGTCCACCTGGGACTGTTCAGCCTGGAGCCCGGTGATACCCTGATCGAGACGTACTACACCGAACGCTGGTACAACATCTTCGATGTGCGCGGGCCCGACGGGCGCCGGAAGGGATGGTACTGTAACGTGACCCGCCCCGCCCGGATCGGCGCCCTACTGATCGAATCGGAGGATCTCGAGCTCGACCTGCTCGTCGCAGCCGACCGCAGCACCATGCGCCTGGACGATGAGGACGAGTTCGCTGCCCGCAACCTCGAAGATGCGGAGCCGGCCGCCTATGCCGCCGCACTGGCCGCCGTCGCGGAACTGCGGGCGCTGGCGGCCCGTGGCGAAGGCCCCTTCGGCGCCGCAGAAGGAGCCCCGTGATGACCGTGCGCCACTCCCCCGCGCCTAGGCACGCCATCGCCCACCCCGACAGGGGCAGCTGGCTGGTGGCCGGCACCCCCGTGCAGGTCCGCCGGGTCGTCACGATCCAGGGCGGCCCGCGTAGTCTGTCTCACCGCGCGGCCACGCGCGTTGGGCCGCGACCCGGAGCGTGATGATGTCGCTCATTGCCCCACTCGCACTGCTCGCTGCGGCCGTCGTCGGCCCGCTGATCGTGGCGATGTACCTGCTCAAGTTGCGGCGTGAGGAGCGACCGATCTCCTCCACCTTCCTCTGGCAGCGTATGGTGCGCGATGTCGAGGCCAATGCGCCATGGCAGAAGCTGCGGCGCAGCCTGCTCCTGCTGCTCCAGCTCTTGCTGATGCTGCTCCTCGTGTTCGCCCTTGCCCGGCCCTTCTTCGCCACCCAGGGTATCTCCGGCCGCAACTTGATCATCATCATCGACCACTCGGCGAGCATGGGCGCCATCGACGAACCCCCGACCCGGCTTGAGGCCGCCAAGCAACAGGCCTACCGGCTGATCGACCAGTTGCCCGACGGGGGCCGCGCCACGATCATCGCCGCCGGTGGCCAGATGGCTGTGCCCGCCGCCGCCACCTCCGACCGGCGCGAGCTGCGACGGGCCGTCGAGCAGATCACCCTCTCTAACGCCGGTGGATCGGACCTGGCCCAGCCCCTGACCCTCGCCGCAGCCCTCGCCGCCCGTGAGGAGGATAGCGAGGTAGCGATCATCTCCGACGGCAATGTGACGCTGCCCGACGACCTGCGCGTCCCGGCGACGGTGAGCTACTTCCCGATCGGGCGCAGCACCGAGAACGCCGCCGTCAGCGCGATTGCCCTGCAGGCCGGGCCCGCCAGCCAGACCCTCTTCGTGCAGGCCACCAACTACGGCCAGCAAGTGACGGAGCGCCGCCTCGACATCTACCTCGACGGCTCTGTCTTCAATGCCTACAACCTGACGCTCGAGCCCGGCCGCGAGCAAAGTATTGTCGCGGAGATCCCGGCCCAGGTGCAGGTGGTGGAGGCGCGCCTGGCCGGCGAGGACCCGCTGCCCGCCGATGACCGGGCCATCGCTGTCTCGACGCTCGGCGACGCACTCAATGTACGCCTGGTAAGCAACGGCAACCGCTTCCTCGCCACAGGCCTGGCCCTGCTTCCTGGCCTGCGGGTGACTACCGTGCCAACTAGCACGACCGTCTTCACCGAGACGGTGGCCCAGGTGCCGGTGACGATCCTCGATGGCGTGGTACCGCCCACGCTGCCGCCGGGCAACCTGCTCTTCATTGGCCCCGTGCGCTCCACCGAGTTCTTCTCCGTCACCGGCGAGATCGAGTTTCCGGTGGTGCGCCCGGTCGGCGGCGACGATCCGATCCTGCGCAACGTGAGCCTGAGCGAGGTGAGCGTGCTCAAAGCCGCCCGGATCGTGCCCGGGAGCTGGGGCCGGGTGGTGGTCGATAGCGACGGCACGCCGCTGCTGGTGGTGGGTGAGCGAGAGGGCCGCCGCGTTGCGGTGCTGGCCTTCGACCTGCACAACTCCGACCTGCCGCTGCAGGTGGCCTTCCCGCTGCTGCTCTCGAATCTGATGGGCTACCTGGCCCCCGGCAGCGGCGCCGAGGCATCCCAACTGCTCCCGGGCCAGCCCCTGGCACTCCAGGTCGATGAGACGATCGGCGAGGTTCGGGTAACCCGGCCCGATGGCGTAACGGTGAGCTCACGGAACGGTGCGGTACAGATCCAGGGCGGCCAGGCGATCTACGCCGACACCGAACAACTGGGCGTCTACACCGTGGAGGAGTTCGCCGGCGGTGAACTGGTGGCGCGACACCGCTACGCCGTCAACCTCTTCGCGCCCGGTGAGTCGCGCATCGCCGCCCAGCGCGACCTGAGCATCCCCCAGGTGAGCGGCGCCCAGAGCACCGTCTCCCGCGAGCGCGATGGACGCCAGGAGTTCTGGCGCTGGGTGGCCCTGGCCGCGCTGATCGTGCTGATCGTCGAATGGCTCGTCTACCAGCGCAATAGCCTGAGCTACCTGCGCGAGCGCTGGCGGCAGCGACGGGCATGATCTGAGGCCACGAGAGGTGCGAACAGCAGTGCAGCGATGGCCTGCCACCCATGCGCAGGGCCGCAGCACACTGTGGCCCTGCGTGGCACGGAACACGAATTGACCCGGCACCTGCGGTTCACCCCGGCGCCCCCCGCCAGCGCCCGCCTGCGGCCCTCTGGCCCCCACATGGCCACGGGGCGGGCTTCGCAGTATAATAGTGGTATCCAGGCTGGCGGCAAGCAGATGCGAGCGAGGAGCGACCCGTGAGTGTGTATAACCCCATGGATCCGGACTTCGCGTTCACCCTCGGGATCGAAGAAGAGTACCAGATCGTCGATCCGGAGACGCGCGAGTTGCGCTCGTATATCACGCAAATCCTGGAGCCGGGGCGGACGATCCTGCGTGAGCAGATCAAGCCCGAGATGCACCAGAGTATTGTCGAGGTGGGCACCCGCCCCTGCCGCACGATTTCGGAGGCGCGCGCGGAGATTACCCACCTGCGTGGGGCGATCGCCGGCCTGGCTGCCCGCCATAACCTCAAGATCGTGGCCGCCGGCACGCATCCTTTCTCCTCATGGATGAACCAGGAGATCACCGATCACGAGCGCTACCACGCCGTAGTGGGCGAAATGCAGGACGCAGCACTGCAGCTGTTGATCTTTGGGATGCATTGCCACGTGGGCATGCCCAACAACGATCTGGCGATCGAGCTCATGAATGTAGCCCGCTACGTCTGCCCTCACCTGCTCGCGCTCTCGACCTCCTCGCCCTTCTGGATGGGCCGCAATACCGGCTTCAAATCGTACCGGAGCGTTGTTTTCAGCGGCTTCCCCCGCACGGGAACGCCGCCGAGCTTCAATTCCGCCGGCGAGTTCGAGCGCTACGTCCAACTGCTGATCAGCACCGGGTGTATCGACAACGGCAAGAAGATCTGGTGGGATCTGCGGCCCCACCCCTTCTTTGGAACACTTGAGTTCCGCGTCTGCGATATCGCCACGCGCGTGGAGGAGTGTCTGGCGCTTGCCGCAACGATGCAGGCGGTGATCGTCAAGTTCTACACGATGTTTGAGGAGAATACGACGTTCCGCGTCTACCGGCGCGCGCTGATCAATGAGAACAAGTGGCGTGCCCAGCGCTGGGGCCTTGATGGGAAGATGATCGACTTTGGCAAGCGTGCCGAGGTCGAGACGAAAGCCCTCGTGCACGAACTGGTGGCCCTGGTGGACGATGTTGTAGACATGCTCGGCTCGCGCAAGGAGGTCGAGTACCTGTTGAAGATCGCCGATGAGGGTAGCAGCGCCGACCGGCAGTTGCGCGTCTTTGCCGAGAGCGGTGGGGACCTGAAGGCGGTGGTCGATGCCCTGGCGGCCGAGACGATGGAGGGGGTGGAGGTGTTGAGCTTCCCGGAGTGAGCCGGGCGGGTCGTGGTTGCCGGGTTTTCGCTTGCCTGCCCCCGCTTGCGCGGGGGTTTCGTTGCCGCGCGCGGGTATGCCCTGCCACGTGGCTGCGGGGCAGGGCATGCTCGGGCTTTTGCTCCCCCCGCTGGCGCGGAGGCGCCGCTCCCGCGTGGACGGGGAATAGGTTACGTTGCTGGTAGCGCATGTCACGAAGGTTAACCCGTCTGCGGTGAGCTGGAGCTCGTCCGAACGCCGTGTTCTCGGTTCGTGCTCCACGCATCACCGCCAGGCCGCGCATCACCGCCGACGGTGCTATACTTTCATGGTTGGAAGGTTTGTCAGCCGCTGGGGCCTGGCCAGGCATCCGGCAGCGCATAAAGGCTGGAGCGCCACTTCCACCTGGCATTCCGAAAACAGCCAGCCACTGGCCGCGAACGTCTCCGCTAGTGAGCATCCTCTCAAGGGGGCAATGATGCACTTTGAGCTAACCGAAGAGCAGGAGTTGATCCGGCGCACCGTGCGCGAGTTCGCCGAGAAGGAACTGGCGTCTCGCGCCCGCCACGTCGATGAGACCGGGGAGATCCCCGCTGAGACGTTCGCGCGCATGGGCCGGCTCGGCCTGATGGGCCTGCCCTTCCCCGAGGAGTATGGCGGCGCTGGCATGGATAGCATCGCCACGGCGATCGCGATCGAGGAGGTGGCGCGAGCCTGCGGCTCCACAGCCCTGGCCTACGCCGCCCACCTCGGGCTGGGCTCGGCGCCGATCGCCATGTTCGGCAGCGACGAGCAGAAGCGCCGCTTCCTCGCCCCCGCAGCGCGCGGCGAGTACCTGGCGGCCTTCGGGCTCACCGAGCCCCACGCCGGCTCGGATGCTGGCGCGACGCGCACCACCGCCACCCTGGAGGGCGGCGAGTGGGTGATCAACGGCCAGAAGATGTGGATCACCAATGCGCCCCTGGCCGGCCACTTGATCATCACCGCAGTGACCGATCCCGAGAAGGGGAAGAAGGGGATCTCGGCGATCATCGTGCCACGGGGCACGCCGGGGCTCAGCTTCGGCAAGCACGAACCCAAAATGGGCCTGCGAGGCTCGGTGAGCACCGCCGTGATGCTGGAGAATGTTCGCGTGCCCCAGGACCACCTCCTCGGCGAGCGGGGCCGAGGCTTCGTGCAGTTCTTGCAGGTGCTCGATGGCGGGCGCGTAGGGATTGGCGCGATGGCGCTGGGCCTGGCCCAGGGCGCCTACGAGGCCGCTGTGCGCTACGCCCGCGAGCGCGAGGCCTTCGGCCGGCCGATCGGGGCCCACCAGTCGGTGGCCAATATGATCGCCGACATGGAGGTTGGCATCAGCACCGCACGGCTTGCCGTCTACCGGGCGGCCTGGCTAAAGGACCAGGGTCGGCCCTTCAGCCGTGAGGCCGCGACGGCCAAACTCTACGCCTCCGAGGTCTCGGAGCGCGTTTGCCGCGACGCGATCCAGATCTTTGGCGGTTACGGCTACAGCCAGGAGTTCCCCGTCGAGCGCATGTACCGCGACACGCGCCTGCTGACGATTGGCGAGGGGACATCGGAGATCCTCCGCGGGGTTATTGCGCAATCGGTGCTCGGGATTCGATGATCCAGAGGGCACCTCAGCACCCGCAAACTGGTGCACGGTGTCGTCTGTAAGCTGCATGCCATGAAGATCACCTCCGCCATCCTGATCGCCTGGCTCCGCCACGCCGCCGGGCTCATTCGCGAGCAGCGCGACTCTCTGACCAACCTGGACGCCGCGATCGGCGACGCTGACCACGGCGTGAACCTGGACCGGGGATTCGCCGCTGTGGTTGCCGCGCTACCACCGGAGCCATCCGGCGATGCTGGCGCCCTCCTGAAGAGTGCCGGAATGCGCCTGATCTCCACGGTGGGCGGGGCCAGCGGCCCGCTCTACGGAACGGCCTTCCGGCGCGCCGGGAAGGTGCTGGAGGGCCACACCGAGTTTGGACCAAACGAACTGCTCCTGGCGCTGCGCGGCTTCGTGGAGGGCGTGGCGGCCATGGGCAAGGCCGAGTCCGGCGACAAGACGATGATCGATGCCCTCCGGCCCGCCGTGGACGCCCTGGCCGAAGCGCTCGCCGCCAGGGAGCCGCTCGCCGTGGCTCTGCGCGCCGCCGCAACGGCCGCTGCCGCCGGGGCCGCCGCCACTGTGCCAATGGTGGCCCGGCGCGGTCGGGCCTCGTATCTGGGCGAGCGCTCGGCGGGTCACCAGGACCCGGGCGCCACCTCTGCGGCTCTGATCATCCGTGCCCTTGCGGAGACAGTGGAACGCTATGACTGAGTCCCGTGTCTTTCGTGGCCTTGCCGCTGCCCCCGGGATCGCGATCGGCCCCGCGCTCGTCTACGATCCGGTGAGCGCCACTGCTGCCGCGCCCACCGGGACGGCGACCGATGAGTTCGCCCGTCTCGAGGCCGCAATCACCCAGGCCGACGCCACGATCGCCGCCCACGAGGCGGCCCTGCGCGCCGCTGGCCGGGACGAAGAGGCTGAGATCTTTGCGGCCCACCGCATGATTCTGGCCGATGTGGCCCTGCGTGAGCGGGCCGCCGAGTTGCTGCGGTCCGAGGGCCAGGGCGCCGCCGCCGCGATCGCCACCGCCAGCGAGGAGCAAGCCCGCGAGCTCGAGTCGCTCGGCGATGACTACCTCAGCGCCCGCGCGGCCGACCTGCGCGATGTGGCTGTCCAGGTGCAACGGGCGCTCACCGGGGCGCGCGGCCTTGGCGAACAGCTCGATGGCCCCACGGTGGTAATTGCCCGCGACCTCGGCCCATCCGACCTGATGAGCGCCCGTCGTGAGCACCTGCTCGGCTTCGCCCTCACCGCCGGGGGCCTCACCGCTCACTCCGTTATCCTCGCCCGCGGCCTCGGGATCCCCGCTGTGGTCGGGCTTGGGGCCGAGCTGCTGGAGCACGCCGCCGACGGTGCCACGGTGGCCCTGGATGGCGGCACCGGTAGCCTGATCCTGAATCCCGGCACTGCGGAGATCGAGCGCCTGCGGGCGGCTCAGGCTTCGGGCGCAGCCCGGGAGGCCGCCCTGCGCGCCGAGGTTGGGTTGCCCGCCGTCACCACCGACGGGCAGCGCATCCTGCTCGTGGCCAACGCCTCTACCCCGGCTGAGGCAAGCACGGCGCGGGCCTGGGGCGCCGAGGGCATCGGCCTGCTGCGCACCGAGTTACTCTTCCTCGAACGGCCCGATCTACCCGGCGAAGAGGAGCAACTAGCGCTCTACCGCGCGGTTGCCGCCGAGCTCCCGGGCATGCCGATCACCGTACGCACGCTGGACGTGGGTGGCGACAAGCACCTGCCCGCCTTTCCGCTGCCGAAGGAGGAGAACCCCTTCCTTGGCTGGCGCGGTATCCGCATCGGTCTGAGTCAGCCGGAGATCCTGCTGCCCCAGCTGCGGGCCTTACTGCGAGCCGGGGCCGAGGCCGACATCCGGATCATGCTGCCCATGGTGAGCACCGCCGCCGAGGTGCGTCAGGCCCGCGCCCTGCTCGACCAGGCCCGCGCGCAGCTGGCCGCCGAGGGGCTCCCCCACGCCGCCAGGCCCCAACTCGGGGTGATGATCGAAGTGCCCGCCGCCGCCCTCAACGCGGCCGCGCTGGCCCGTGAGGCCGATTTCTTCAGCATTGGCACGAACGACCTGACCCAGTACACCCTCGCCTGTGATCGGGGGAATAGCCGGGTGGCCGGGCTCTACCAGCCCCTGGATCCGGCGGTGCTGCGGCTGATCGCCATGGCCTGCGAGGCCGCCCACCGCGAAGGCCGGCACGTGGCAGTCTGCGGCGAGCTCGGCGGGGACCCGCAGGCGACCGCGCTATTGATCGGCCTCGGCGTGGACGAGTTGAGCTGTGCGCCGGGGGCGCTGCCCCATGTGCGCTCGGCCGTACGCGCCACCAGCACAGCCGCCGCCCGCACCCTCGCGGCCCGGGCGCTCGTAGCCGACAGCGCCGATGAGGTACAGAACTTGCTCGCAGAAGTGGAACGACCTTGAGCCAGGCCCTGGGCAATTGACGTAGCAGCCGCGCCAGTGCGGGGGATATGCTACAATACAGCCCGTTATTTGGCGCGCATCGCTCGACCTACTTTCTCCGCCCGCTCTTCTTGAGAGGTCTTCCTCCACCGGCTGGCCCTGCGCCACGCATCGCGGCGCAGCAGGCCGGGATTCTGGCCACCGAGGAACAGCTATGTCCCAGACGCAACCCGAGACCGCGCGCCCCGCAACTGTCAATCCGGCTGAGCTCCAGGCGCTGATCGCCCAGGGCCGGCAGCGGGGCTTCGTCACGCTCGACGAGTTGCTCCAGCTGGTGCCCGCGCCCGAGGAGGCGGCTGAGGCCATCGACGCGATCTACGCCGCCCTCGCCGAGGCCGGCGTGCTGGTCCGGGACCCGGCCGACGAGCAGGCCGCCGAGGAGGAGCCTGCCGGGGCCGCGGTGATCGACCTTGACGAAGGCCTCTCCGACGCACTCCTCGGCGATAGTGTGCGCCTCTACCTGCGCGAGATCGGCCAGGTACCGCTGCTCACCGCCGAGCAGGAAAAGCGCCTCGCCCAGGCGATCGAGCGCGGCCAGAACGCGGCGGCCAGGCTGAAGACGGTCCCCCCGGATAGCAAGGAGGCCATGGTGCTGCGCAGCCAGATCGCCGCCGGCGATGAGGCCCGCCAGCAGATGGCCGCCGCGAACTTGCGCCTCGTGGTGAGTATCGCCAAGCGCTACCGTGACCGGGGCCTCCCCCTGCTTGATCTGATCCAGGAGGGGAGCCTTGGTCTGCTGCGCGCGATCGAGAAGTTCGACCACGACAAGGGCTTCAAGTTCTCCACTTACGCCACGTGGTGGATCAAGCAGGCCCTCTCGCGCGCCCTCGCCGACCAGAGCCGCCTGGTGCGTCTCCCCGTCCACCTCGGTGAGACACTCAATCGCATCCAGGCCGCCCGCCGCCAGCTGACCCAGAGCCTTGGCCGCGAGCCCAACGATAGCGAGCTCGCCCAGTTCCTCAGCATGAGCGAGGAGAAGCTGCGTGAGTTGCGCCGCACGGCCCAGGACCCGGTATCGCTCGCGACGCCTGTAGGGGAGGAGGCCGATAGCACACTGGCCGACTTCATCCCCGATCCCCACGCCCTCGACGCCGACGATGCCGCCGCCAGCGGGATGCTCCGCCAGCAGATCGCCACCGCCCTCGACCAGCTCACCGAGCGCGAGCGACGGGTGCTTGAGCTCCGCTACGGCCTCTCCGACGGCCAGCCGCGCACGCTGGAAGAGGTTGGCCGGGCCTTCGGCGTCACCCGTGAGCGCGTGCGCCAGATTGAGGTCAAGGCCCTGCGCAAGCTGCGTCACCCCCGGCTTGGCAAGCTCCTCAAGGACTACCTGGACCAGATCTAGGGCAAGAACCGGGCTCCAGGAACCGGAGCAACGCACACGGATGGCGGTCGCGTCGCCCCCCAACCGGCACGCCCCCCGGCCGGCGCATCGCACCCCAAACGGCACGTTACACCCCGGCCGGCACGTTGCACCCCGACCGGCACGTCGCCCCCCGACCGGCACGTCGCCCCCCGCCCGGCACGATGCACCA
>SFCB01000155.1 GCA_004367505.1 Chloroflexi bacterium OHK40
CCCATTGGGGCGGTAGAGACGCCCCACTGGGGCGTCTGTACGGGCGGGAGCGCGATCGTGATGAGTCGCGCCGGTGGGGCGTAGAGACGCCCCATTGGGGCGGTAGAGACGCCCCACTGGGGCGTCTGTACGGGCGGGAGCGCGATCGTGATTAGTCGCGCCGGTGGGGCGATGGAGCCGCCCCGGTGGGGCGTACAGACGCCCCACTGGGGCGTCTGTACGGGTGGGCGATCGGGGTGGTGGGTCGTTAGGGGCCATAGGCGGCGGCTCCGGCAAGGGCGGCCAGAGCCAGGACGAGGAGCACTGGCACGCGGCGGATGAGGCCGAGGGCGGTGCTGGCGGCGACGATCGCGAGCGCCAGAGGGTCGAGGCCGCTGGTGCGCAGCAGGCCGGCGAGCACCACCAGGAAGACGCCCACCACCGCGAGACTCAGGCCCTGTACAAAGCCCTGCACGGCGGGGTGGCTGCCCACGCGCCGGTAGGCCCGCTCGATCAGCAGCACGGCGAATGGCGGTAGGCTGATAGCGAAGGCGGCCAGGGTGGCGCCGCGTGGGCCGTCGAGCAGGTAGCCGAGGCTGATCACCCAGAGGCCGGAGGGGCCAGGCGTGATCTGTCCCACCGCGAGGGCCTCGGCAAACTGGCGCTCACTGGCCCACCCACCCGCCGTGAGGTCGCCGAAGAGCTGAGGGAAATTGCCGAGGCCGCTGGTGGCGAGCAGCGAAGATTTGAGAACCAGCCAGAAGAAGATGAAGGGGCTCATGCATCGGCCTCGGGTGGGCAAGGGCGCGTGGGGCGGGCGTCGGTTGTGGTCGTGGGGCAATTGGCCGTTGAGGTGCCTGGCGCGAGCTCCTGGCAATGGCCATCGTTGCGCCGGGTGTGCGCGCTACAGGCTCCGATCATACCACAGCTGTGCCGCGTGGCGGAGCGTGGTGGGCGCAGGGGCCGTCCGTGTTGATAGATGCGCCGTACCTGCGTGCTATACTCACGGCGCGCCTCCGGTCCTGGCCGGCATACGCTACATAAGGAGCCACCTATGCACGATCGTCTTGTGCGGCTGCGCGCCGCGATGGCCGAGCGCGGCCTTTCCGCTATCCTGGTGAGCGCGCCGGTGAATCGCCGCTACCTCAGCGGCTTTACGGGCAGCTATGGCGCGCTGCTGATCACTCCGGATGCGGCGCTCATCCTCACTGATGGGCGCTACCGCTTGCAGGCGGCGCTCGAGGCGCCGGCCTTCGCGTTGCGGGAGGTGGTGAATCCCGGGCGCCCCATGCCCGCTGTGCTCGCTGAGGCTACGCGGGAACTGGGCCTTGCCACGCTGGCTTTCGAGGCGGAGCACACGAGCGTTGCCGAACACGGACGCCTGTCCGACGCGCTCGGCGGCGGGGTGGCACTGCTGCCAGCCGATGGCCTGGTGGAGGGCCTGCGCGAGCAGAAGGATGAGGCGGAGCTTGTGGCGCTGCAGCGGGCGATCGCGATTACCGATCAGGCGCTCGCCACTGTGCTCCCGCAGCTGACGCCCGCCACCACTGAGCGTCAGGCCGCCTGGTTGCTTGAAGTGGCCATGCGCGAGGGTGGTGCCGAGGCGCTCTCCTTCCCGCCGATCGTAGCCTCAGGCCCTCACGCCGCGCTCCCCCACTGGCAACCAGTCGATGAGCCCCTCGGCGCCGGACGGCCGATCGTGATCGACATGGGCGCCCGCTTCGGCGGTTACCACGCCGATCTGACTCGCACCGTGGTGCTTGGGGAGCCGGATGGGCGTTTCGAGGCGATCTACGGGCTGGTGCTGGCGGCGCAGCAGCGCGCGATCGCCGGGCTGCGGGCCGGCCTGCGCACTGATGAGGCCGATGCCCTTGCGCGCGACCACATCGCCGCTGCCGGCCACGGTGAGCATTTCACCCATGGCCTGGGCCATGGGGTGGGCCTGAACATCCATGAGGGTCCCGGGCTGCGCCGCGCGGCGCCGGGGGGCCAGGGTACCCCGCTACGGGCCGGTATGGTGACCAGCGTCGAGCCGGGCGTCTACATCGAGGGGTGGGGCGGTGTGCGGATCGAGGACCTGGTGTTGATCACCGCAGACGGTTGCGAGGTCCTGTCCCGGGCGCCAAAATAAGCCACCTGGCGCCGGGGCCGGCCCGTGAGTCGTGGTCAGAAGGCTACAGAATTTGCGAGAGGAAGAGCTTCGTCCGCTCCTGGCGGGGGTTGGTAAAGATCTGCTCCGGCGTACCCTCCTCAACGATCTGGCCGCGGTCCATAAAAACCATCCGGTCGGCCACCTCGCGGGCGAAGCCCATCTCGTGGGTCACGCAGAGCATGGTCATACCGCTGCGGGCGAGCTCCTTCATCACATCGAGCACCTCCTTGATCATCTCGGGATCGAGGGCGGAGGTCGGCTCATCGAAGAGCATGATCCGGGGCTCCATCGCCAGGGCCCGGGCGATCGCCACGCGCTGCTGCTGACCGCCAGAGAGTTGGCCGGGAAACTTGCGGGCCTGCTCCTTGATCCCGACGCGCTCCAGGAGCTCCAGGGCGCGCGCCTCACTCTCCTTGCGGGTCTTCTTACGTACCCAGATCGGGGCAAGCGTAATATTGTCGATCACCGTCAGGTGGGGAAACAGGTTAAACTGCTGAAAGACCATGCCTGTCTCGCGGCGGATGGCATCGATGTTACGGATGTCGTTGCTCATCTCGATCCCATCGACGATGATCCGCCCCTCCTGGTGTTCCTCCAGGCGATTGATCGTGCGGATGAAGGTGCTCTTTCCGCTCCCCGAAGGGCCGAAGACCACGATCACTTCACCCTTCTTCACGCGCAGGCTCACATCGCGCAGGGCATGATACTCGCCGTACCACTTATTCACTGCCTCGCAGATGATGATATCGTCGCTGGATCTGTGATCGCTCATGGGGTTGATTCCTCGATAGCGCTATAGCAAACATCCTGTGTGGGGGAGGGAGCGCGCTGGCGATGGCGCCCGCACCTGCGAGGCCGTCACATCTCTTGCTCCCGACCGCTAATGTTTGCCGACATTCAGTTGCTGCTCGATCCGGCGCGAGGTGCGCGACATCGTAAAGCTAAAGAACCAGTAGATCACGGCGATGAAGAGGAAGGTCTCGCGCCAGACACCGCCGGGGGTACCGAGCCACTCAGGCTGGCCGACCACACCCTGCGCGGCGCCGAGGAGGTCGGCGAGACCCACGATGACCACGAGCGACGTATCTTTGAAGAGTGAGATAAACTGGCCGACGAGCACTGGGATCACGGCGCGGAGGGCCTGAGGCAGCGTGATGAGGAGCGTCGTCTGCACCACGTTCAGGCCGAGCGCCCGAGCCGCCTCAGTCTGGCCCTTGGGGATGGCCTGGAGACCACCACGCACATTTTCGGCCAGGTAGGCGGCGCTGAAGAGAGTGACGGCCACCGTCGCCCGCACGAGTTGGTCGATACTCTCGCCACCGGGCAGGAAGAGCGGTAGCATCAGCGAGCCCATAAAGAGCACCGTCACCAGGGGGACGCCGCGAATGAGCTCGATATAGGCGATGCAGAACCACTTGATCACCGGCAGGTCACTCCGGCGACCGAGGGCGAGCAGAATGCCGAGCGGAAAGGAGAGCACGATGCCGCTCACGGAGAGCAGCAGCGTGAGCATCAGGCCGCCCCAGAGGTTCGTATCGACGATCGGCAGCGGCCCGCCGAAGCCGCGAATGATCAGGATCACGACGGGGTAGAGGAGCACCCAGGCGATCACCAGTGGCCAGCGCAGGCGTTGCCCCCCGGCGTTGCCGACGAAAGCGCCCACGGCAACCAGAGCGGCGGCGGCGAGAAACATCTGCCAGGCGGGGAGGGCTACCTGCGCCGGCACCGGGGCGAGCAGGAAGGTTGGTAGCGCGAGGAGCAGACAGACGACCCCGAAACCCACGGCCAGCGCCAGCACGATCCCCCGCCAGACCCCGGCGCTCAGACCGAGGAGCAGCGTCACGACGCCGAGGGCCAGCTGGGGCCGCCACAACTGGTCGGCCGGGTACGTCCAGGCAAGGAGCACCTTCAAGTTGGCGACCACGGCGGGCCAGCCTTGAGCGGTGAAGAGCCACCCGGCGAGGCCGCTGACCACCTGGTAGATCAGGATGAGCAGAGCGACGGTGATGACGACGTTGTACCAGCTATTGAAGAGGTTCTCGCGCAGCCAGCCCAGCACATCGAGGCTCTGGCGCACTGGCCGGGCACGGGGCTGGGAGACATCGGTGGTGGCCATGGGCTCTCCCTGGTGCTAGCGCTCCACGAGCTGGATCCGGCGGTTGTACCAGTTCATGAGCAGCGACGTGAGCAGGCTGACGCTCAGGTAGCTTGCCATCAGCATGAGGATCACCGGCACGGCCTGGCCGGTCTGGTTGTTGATCGTATTGCCCACGTAGAACAGGTCGGGGAAGGCGATCGCGATCGCCAGGCTGCTATTCTTCGTCAGGTTGAGGTACTGGCTCGTCATCGGCGGGATCATGATCCGCAGGGCCTGGGGAAAGATCACGAGGCGCAACGTCTGGCCGTTGGTGAGGCCGAGGGCGCGAGCGGCCTCGCGCTGGCCCTTATTCACCGCCTGAATACCGCTGCGAACGATCTCGCTGATGAACGCCGCCGTGTAGACTACCAGGCCGACCAGGAGCGCGGCGAAGCTGGCCGTCACGGTGAGGCCGCCCTCGAAGTTAAAGCGCTGCAGCTCAGGCAGATCGAGGGTAACCGGCCACGTACCGCTGGCGATCCGGGTCACGACAAAGCCGAGCAGGGCGATTGTGCCGGCGATCAGGGCTGCCCAGGGCAACGCCACGCCTGGCCGGTCGCGGCGGACGAACTGGTAGCGCCGCACCGCGTAAAAGCCGGCCCCGGCGAGCAGGCCTGCCCAGAGCCAGGGCGCCCAGGCGCCGAACGAGGCGGTCGTTGCGGGCCACGCGAGCGTAACGCCACGGTTGTGCAGGAAGATCAGGCCGCCGGCGTTGATGCTCTCCTGCACCCGGGGGAAGGCCTTGGTGAGGAAGAACCAGAGGATGAGCTGGAGTAGCAGGGGCACATTGCGCACGATCTCCACATAGACCGTGGCCGTATTGCGCAGCAGCCAGTTACTCGAGAGCCGGCAGATCCCGATGAAGATCCCGAGCACGGTGGCGAGGATGATCCCGGTGACGGCCACACGCAGCGTGTTAAGCGCGCCGACGATAAAGGCCCGCCCGTAGGTCATCGAGGGGTCGTAGGGGATCACGCTCTCGGCGATCGGGAAGCCGGCCGGCGTACGCAGGAAGGCAAAGGTGGGCAGGAGGTTTGCGCGGCGCAGGCCCTCGATCATGTTCGTGTAGAGGTACCAGAGGACCCCGATCACGAGCACGGCGAAGACGGCCTGGAGGATAATCGCGATGATGCGTGTATCGCGGTAGAACGGGATGGCGGTGCGTTGTGGCGGCGTGCTAACGGCCATAATGACTCTCGGTGCCGAATGCGAGGGGCGCAGCACGCTGCACCCGTACGGATAGCCTGACCCGCGGTATGGCCGGGGAGGGGCGCCGCGCGCAGCACCCCTCCGGACCGTGTTCTAGCGGAAGGGCGGGGAGTACAGGATGCCACCCTCGGTGTAGAGCGCGTTCAGGCCACGGGGCAGGTTGAAGGGCGTATCGGGGCCGAGGTTGCGGTTGTAGATCTCCTCATAGTTCCCGACGGCGCGGATTACGCGCTGGACGAAGTCGTTCGGCAGGCCAATGCCCTCGCCGAGTGCGTTGTCGCCCAGGCCGAGGAAACGCTGGATGTCGGGCACATCGCTGCTCACGAACTCTTCAAGGTTCTCCGAGGTGATGCCGAACTCTTCGGCCTGGAAGGTGGCGAAGACGATCCAGCGCACCGCGTCGCCCCACTGCTGGTCGCCCTGGGCGACGGAGGGGCCGAGCGGCTCCTTGGACATCGTCACATCAAGGATGATGTGGTCGGCCGGATTGGTCAGCAGGGTCAGGCTGCTCACCAGGCCCGACTTGTCGGTAGTAAACCCATCGCACTGGCCGGCGTCGTAGGCTGTGCGGGTGCCATCACCATCCTGGAAGACCACCGGCGTGAAGCTGAGCCCTCGGGCGCGGAACTGGTCGGCCAGGTTGAGCTCGGTGGTGGTGCCCGTCTGCACACAGATCGTCGCACCGTCCATGTCTTCGAGCGAGGTGATGCCACTATCGGCGCGCACCATCATGCCCTGGCCATCGTAGAAGGTGGTGGGCATCCACTCAAGGCCGAGGGCCCCGTCGCGCTGGAGCGTCCAGGTGGAGTTACGGATCAGCACGTCCACCTCACCCGTCTGCAGGGCCGTGAAGCGGTCCTGCGCGCTGAGGGGTCGGTACTCCACGGCGTTGGGATCGTCGAAGAGGGCCGCTGCCACGGCCTTGCAGAAGTCGATGTCGAAGCCGGTGTAGACGCCCGCCGAGTCGACGGCGGCGAAGCCCGGGAGCGGATTGTTGTTCACGCCGCAGATCAGGTTGCCGCGGCTAATGATCGTCTGGATCCGGCCACCGGTGGCGGGCTGGGCACTGGTGCCACCGGCGGGCGCCGGGGCGGCCGTGGCGGCGGGTGCGGCC
>SFCB01000236.1 GCA_004367505.1 Chloroflexi bacterium OHK40
CCGTATCCCCCGGCGGCCCGGCCCATGCCGTATCCCCCGGCGCGCCCCCCGGCGGCCCGGCCCATCCGGTATCCCCCGGCGGCCCGGCCCATGCGGTATCCCCGGGCGCGCCCCCCGGCGGCCCGGCCCATCCGGTATCCCCCGGCGGCCCGGCCCATGTTTTAAAAGATCAACCCGCCGTCCACGGAGAGCACGTGGCCAGTAATGAAGGCGGCCTCATCGGAGGCGAGGAAGAGGTAGGCGTTGGCGATATCCTCTGGGCGTCCGAGGCGACGCAGGGGCGTACGCTCGCGCACGCTATCGAGCACCTTCTCGGGCACCGTGGCGATCATATCGGTGGCGACAAAGCCGGGGGCGATCGCATTGACGCGAATGTTGGCCGGGCCGAGCTCGCGAGCCCAGGTCTTTGTCATGCCAATCACGCCCGACTTGGCGGCCACGTAGTTGGTCTGGCCGAAGTTCCCATAGAGCCCGACGATTGAGGCGGCGTTGATAATCGAGCCGCCGCCGCTAGCGATCATCAGCGGGGCCACGGCCTTTGCGCAGAGCCAGACACCCTTGAGGTTCACGTTGATCACCGCGTCGAACTGCTCCTCGGTCATCTTCTGCATGCGGGCGTCGCGGGTGATCCCGGCGTTGTTCACCAGCACATCGATGCGACCGAAACTCTCCTGCACCGTGCGCACCGCCACCTCAACCGATTCGGCGCGGCCGACATCCAGATAGATCGCCTTGGCCTGGCCGTCGGCCCGGACGATCTCATCGGCTACCGCCTGAGCGGCCGTCATGTTAATATCGGCGACGGCCACGCGCGCGCCCTCGCGTGCGAAGAGCAGCGCCGTCGTTCTGCCGATCCCCTGCCCGGCCCCGGTCACCAGGGCGACCTTCTCCTTGAGACGCATACCCGCTCCATTCAGGGTGGTGGGGCGAAGCCCCGACAGAAAAAGGCGCAGCACCATCGCTGCGCCCGGGTGAGCTCCGGCGGAGCCTTAGCCGCTCCGTCTGGCGAGCCAGGCGTCGATCTGCGGCCATGTGCGCTTGCTCGCGCCGCTCCCGACCATCAGGCCGATGTGGCCGCCCTTCATCTCCAGTAAGAGCTTATCACGGGTACCGAACCGGTCCATGGCCGTGGTCGATTGGCAATTCGGAACGATATGGTCCTTGTCGGCGATCACGTTGAGCACGCTGGCCCGGATCTGCCCCATGTCCACCGGGCGGCCCTCCATCATCAGGCGGCCCTCGATCAGCTTGTTCTCGCGGAAGAACTCCACCACCCACTGGCGAAATGCGGCCCCTGGGAAATCCACCAGATCAGTGACCCAGGTGTTCATAGCCAGCCAGGACTCGACGATCGCCTGGTTGTCGAGATTGTCCCAGAGCTTGAGATAGTTGG
Organism: Chloroflexi bacterium OHK40; assembly: GCA_004367505.1. Taxonomy (GTDB): domain Bacteria; phylum Chloroflexota; class Chloroflexia; order Chloroflexales; family Chloroflexaceae; genus OHK40. The sequence goes on from SFCB01000236.1 coordinate 1,394, forward strand.
TGACGAAGTTCTCCACGGGCTTGAGCATCTTACTGCCGTAATCGATGATCTCGCCCGGAACGTTGCCATACTGGCGCACAAGCTCGTCCACGTTGTAGTACTCGGTGTTGAGCCAGCGATTAAAGGGGCCGGCCCCTTTGTTTGCAAAGTCGAGAGGTGCGGTGAGCAGCACGAGGTTCCGCAGGCCATCGTTGGGGCGCATGGCGGCGTAGATCGTGCAGAGTGTGGCGCCGATGCACCAGCCGAGCAGGCTGAACTCGCGCTTGCCGGTGTGGCGCTGCAGCGCGCGGACGGCGCGAGGCAAGAAGTTCAGCGCGTAGTCCTCAAAGTCGAACTCGGCGTCCTCAAGGCCGGGGCGTCCCCAGTCGAGCAGGTAGACCTCGTAGCCCTGGCGGAGCATGTACTCTACGAAGCTATTGCCGGGGCACAGGTCGAAGATCTCGGGGCGGTTGATCAGGGCGAAGACGAGCAGCAGGGGCACGGGCTTGCGCTGCTCGGGGAGCGTCTGGGGATGGTAGTGGTAGAGCCGCATCTTGTTGAGCGCCCAGATCGTTGTTCGGGGTGTCTGGCCGATCTGCACGCTCAGGCGCCTGGAGGCGAGGCGGGCAAAGGTCTCGCTACTCTTGCCGAGGCGCTCCATCTCTTCGAAGAGCTGCCGGGCAAGCTGCTCTGTATCCACCGCTGCGCTTGCTGTAGTCATGGTGGCTCCCTTACTGCTGATCGGCCGTCCGGGCCTTGCGGGTACGGCGCGGGGCGGCAGCGGGGGGGGCGGCTGGCGCGTCCGTGGGGGCGGGCAGCTCGGCAACTGGTGGCGGAGCCAGTTGGATGGCGCGCACCGCCGTGAGCAGTTCGTCAAGCTGGGACTGCATATCGTCGAGCCGCAGTTCGATGTTCGTCAGCCGGGCGGCGAGGCTCACCACTTCGTTACGCGATGGCATATTCACCTGCGCCAGGTAGGATTCCATGTATTGATGGACTGCCTTCTGGATGGGCGCCGAGGCGGCGAGGATGGTGTCGAGCTGCATCCCGATCGCTTTGGCGAAGCTCTCGGTGTTGACCATCGCGGTCATCCCTCTGGCCCAGGCATCGAGGTTTGCATCGCGGATGCTGCGCCAGGTGCCGAGGGGATCGTTAGGGTCAAACCCGTCGGGCGGGTTCTGGCTCATAAAAGCGTCTCCTTTGACAGCGTGTGGGGGAGGCGGAGCGGTGCTCCGTCGTTGCTCCCAGGGTATTGGAAGGAGTTACGCGGGGGTTACATGGGAGCTCAGCGTACCTCCACCTCATACACCTGGCGTACCTCGTGTTCCACACCGGTGAGGGCGAGGCTCAGGGCGTAGCGCCCGGCCCGCGTGGGGGTAAGGCGCAGCCGATCGACCAGGATCGGCAAACAGTCGGCGGGGAGCTCCACACGGCGATGGACGCTGGCGAGCAGTTGGCCCGCCGGGTCGCGCAGGGTGGCCTCCAGCGTGGCGCCTGGAAAGGCCCGGTGGGCATCGTTGACGGCGTAGAGTGGCAGCTCTACAGCCTCGCCCCGGCGGTAGGTGCGCGGCGGGTAGAGGCAGAAGGTGTACTGGGGGCTGAAGGCGAGGCGCATGGCGTAGTAGGAGCGCTTCGGAACGCGCCAGTAGTCCACCACACTCCAGAGCACCGCCGGGTAGGGGTCAACGAAGAGAAAAGGCACGATGCCGCCGGTCGGGCGGTACTTGCGGGCCCGTAGCCGGTCGATGTAGTAGCGGTTGATGAAGATCTGGTAATCCTGGGAGATGGCCACCATCTCGGCGAGGGAGCCAGCCTCGCGCCAGGGGATCCAGTTGGCCATGATCTCGCCCTGGAGCCCGTGGCGCTCCTCCAGCCGCCGCATGTCGTCCGGGGTGAGCTGCGCGGGCATAAAGCGCAGGCAGCTCTCCAGGTTGGGGAAGCTCTGGGCGCCGAACTCGGTGACGAAAGCGAGGTTGGCGGGGAAGCGCCGCTGCATCAGCTCGGCGTCGTCGAGGGTGCCGTAGTTGCGGTACCAGCCGAAGTAGGCGTGGGCGTCGGTACCCCGGCGCACGTAGGGGATGTCCACCTCGCCGGAGGAGCGCACGGCGGGGCGGGTGGGGTCCTCCTGTTCGACGATCTGCTTGAGCTGGGTGTCCATCACATCGCGGTTCCAGCTGAAGCCGAAGGCGGTGCGGTAGGTGCGCAGGCGGCTCCAGAGCGACTCGTCGGCGGTATCCTCGATCACGACAGGCTCGTTGTGCATGCACCAGATGCCGATGCACGGGTGGCCGCCGAGGAGCCGGACCATCTGGCGTACCTGACGGCGGGCCTCGGGCAGCACGCTGCGGTCGTAGATCCACTGGAGCGGGAAGTCTTGCCAGAGTAGCAGGCCGGCGGCGTTGGCGGCCTCGTAGAACTCGGGGTGGTCGACGTGAGCGTGGACGCGGAGCATGTTCATGTGGCAGTCGCGGGCGAGGGCCATGTCTGTGTCGTAGCGGGCCCGGGTCATCGTGGCGATGCGCATGTCACCGGGCGGGTAGTTGTTGCCCTTGGCCAGAAAGCTCACGCCGTTGAGTTGCGGGATCCAGTCGCGCAGGGTGAAGCTGCGGGCGCCATAGGTGACCGTACGCTGGTCGCTTGGCGTGCCGTCTACGAGCAGTTCGATCGTCACATCGTAGAGGTCGGGGCGCCCGAGGTCGTGGGTCCACCAGAGGTGCGGGTCGCGTAGCTTCACGAGGCCACCGAGCTCCTGAGGACCATGGCGCAGGCTGCGGCGCTGCTCAAAGACCTGCGGTTCGCCATCGAAGGTGCGGGGCGTAAAGCGCAGGCGGAGCGTCACGGCGCCTTCCGTAGCGGCGTCGAGGTCGAGGTCGAAGCGCACCTGGGCGAAGCGCTCGTCGCAGGCGAGGGTGAGCAGGCGGGCGTGTTGCAGGCGCACGGGGCCGCTGGCGTGCAGCTCGACGGGGAGCCAGATCCCGCCGGGGTTGGCGTGGGGGTCCATGCAATCCCAGTGGGAGAAGACGCCGGTGATCATCGTCTTGCCGAGCCGGTCCCGCTCGTCGGGGCAGTCCACTTCCACGAGCAGGGTATTCTCGGGCTGGAGCAAGTCGCTCACCTCGCGCTCGTGCGGCGTGAAGTAGCCCTCGTGCGCGCCCAGGGAGACCCCATTCAGGTAGACGCGCGAGCGGTAGAAGACGCCATTGAGGCGCAGCCAGCGGCGGAAGCCCTCGGCGGCTTGCTGGCGTTCATCCCAGGCGAAGCGGCAACGGTAGACCACCTTGCCGGCGTGGCGTTCCAGGCCGGGGAGTTGCTGCCAGTGGCCAGGGACGGTCGCGGCCAGCCAGCCCTCGTCGTCGCGAGGGTAAAGGCCCTGGCGGAACTGCTCGAGCGGCCGGATCTGCCAGTGGTCGGAGAGCGAATAGAGCAGCATACGGAGACCGTAGGATTGCAGAGCGCGGAAGGAGAGTGGTGCCAGGGCGCCGGTGACGACCGGGGGCGTGCGACGCAACGCGCGGCCCCCGTACGGGGTGCCGGGCCATGAGGGAGGTGCTCATCAGAGCTGGCGGAGCACTGTGTGGTAGACGCCGATCCGCTGCTGGCGTAGTATAGGGCGGTGGCCGAGGGCAAGCTTGAGCGCCTCGGTGGCAAGCTCGTAGGCGAAGCCGATCCGCAGGAAGGCTCGTAGCGCGGCGGCGAAGCGCCAGCCATACCACATACGCGCGAGCAGAATGCGGCTACGGCTGAAGTTGAGGTGGCGGGCCGCCACCGCCTGCTCGCTGCTCTTCCCCTCATGGTGGATCACCACGGCATCGGGGAGATACCAGATCGCCGATGCGCCGTTGTCCAACCCGGATGCGCGCCTCGGTGAGCCGCAGCCTGCGCGCTGCAATCGTGCCTGCCACTCTAGCTCTTCGCTATACATAAAGAAGCGCTCATCAAGCAGGCCAGCGCGGGCCACGGCCTCGGTGCGAACGAGCAATGCGGCGCCGACGAGCCAGCCAACGGGTTGGGGGCGATCGTCGGGGGCGTCGGCGCAACGATAGGCGCGGGCCCATGGGTTGGCCGGCCATAGTCGATCCAGGGGCGTGCTTTCCCAGAAGAAGGTTGCGCGGGTGGGAAAGCGCCGCCGCGATGGCTGATAGGTGCCGTCGGGGTAGCGTAGCTGAGGGCCGACGGCCACAAGCTTCGGGTGGTCCTCCAGCGCTCGCACGAGGCGCGGGATGGCATCACCCACGGGCTCGGTGTCGGGGTTGAGCAGAAGGATGTAGCGTGGCGCGCCGCCTGTGCCCAACAGGGCGCGGAGCGCGCAGTTGTTCCCTGCGGCGAATCCGAGGTTCGCGCCGGGCTCGATCAGCTGTACGGCGGGGAAGGCAGCGCGTAGCATGGTGGGGGTGCCATCGGCGCTGGCATTGTCCACCACCAGGATCTGGTAGGCGATTCCGCTCCCGGCGAGCGAGCGCTCGACGGCGCGCAGGCAGCGCTCGAGCAGCTCGCGCACGTTCCAGGAGACGATCACGATCGCGAGGGTTGTCACGGAGCTATTGTAGCCGAAATGGGCCGCGCGGTTGCGGCGGCGGGCCGTGGCGAACCGCCAGCCCTGAACCCGGCGGACGTAGAGCTAGGCTTCGTCGGCCAGGTCGATCGCCCGGCGGGCCACCTCTGCGAGGGCGGTGCCCGTCAGGGCCCCGCTGACTACATCCCCGGGATAGTGGGCGCCGAGGTAGATCCGTGAGAAGCCGACCAGGGCAGCCACGAGGTACCAGAGCGGCGCGAGGCGGGGGTAGTGGCCGGTGAGCAGCCACGCGCCGGCGAAGGCGGCGGCGGAGTGGCCGGAGGGGAAGGAGTAGGTGCCGGGCTTGCGGCCCACGGCGATCGCCTGGACGACATCGCGAAAGGGGCGGCGACGCCGGAAGTAGTGCTTGATCGGGTACTCGACGGTCATTGTTGCGAACCAGAGCGCCGGTGGCACCTGCCGGAGGGCGCGCTTCCCGCGGGGGTGGTCCAGGGCGGCGGCGGCGATCAGGGCGAGCACCCAGCCCCAGCCGCCGTTCATCACGGTCGTGAGGGCTACCATGGCCTGGTTGGCCAGAGGCGGGTGTGGCAGCCCATTGATGGCGAGGAAGAGGCGCGTATCGAGGGCCTGGTAGGGGCGCATCCGTTCCAGCAACTCCTCGCGCAGCAGGGCCAGGGGGCCGGCGAGGGCCGGGTCGTCCGTGCCCGCAAGCTGGGGATTGGTGACCGCCTGGGCGGCCTGCTCCAGAGCCTCGCGGGCCTCGCCCTCTCGCGCGGACACCTGAGCTGCCGTCTCGACGAGCGCCCCCGCTACGCCCAGGGAGCCCGGCTGGCTTGCCGCGCGCCGCACACCGGTTGCCGGGTCGGTGGTGCCGCTGGGCGGCTGAACCTCTGGTTCGGTCGCGCCTTCCGCCTCGCGCAATAAGGCATCGACGACCTGGCGAGCCTGCGCGCGGCTCTCGATCTGCCCGAGCTTTTCGCGAAGCGTTGCCGCCACCGGCGCCGCCGCGGCGACCTGCTCGGGGGCTACGGGCTCGCCGGTGGGGAGGGGCTGAGGCTGTACGATCGGCGCTGCTGCCCGTGGTACGCCGTGGGCCACAAAGGACGGGCCAACGACCATGCGGAAAGCGCCGGGCACCACCTGCACCTGGATGGGCGTCGTACCGGCCAGTTCACCGTCGAGCTGCACAGGCAGCGCGGCGCCACGACTGTTGATCGCGATGCTCTTCTGGGCGTGTAGATAGCGCAGGCGCTGGTTGGTCCGGTGGCGACCGGTGAGCGTGGACCAGGCCACGGCGGCGTAGTCGCGCACGGTGCGGGCGTTGATCACACAGACGTCGATCACGCCGTCGTCGGGGGCGATGTCGGGGCCCCACGTGAAAGGAGGCTGGCCCATCGCGCCGCCGTTGGCGATCAGCACCTGCGAGGCGCTCACGCGGTGGCGCACGCCGTCAACCACGATCATAAAGCGCTGGGGCTGGAAATCGAAGAGCCAGCGGGCGGCTACCCAGAGGTAGGCGAGCCGACCGAAGCGCCGCTTGGCCTCACGGGAGGTGTCGCGCTGCATGAGCGACGTGATACCCACGCTGATATGCAGCGCGGCGTGGCGGTTGCCGAGGCGTATCCCATCGATGCGCGCGGTGGGGAGATCACCCGCCAGGAGATCGACGGCGCCGTGGAGGTCCATCGGCATGCCGAGCACCTGGGCGAGCACGTTGGCAGTGCCGATCGGCAGGATGCCGAGGGGCACATCGGTGCCCACCAGGGCATTGGCTACCAGCGAGACGGTACCGTCGCCGCCTGCGGCCACGACGAGATCGGCCCCATCGGCCACCGCAGCCCGGACGAGGGCGGCCACATCCTCGCCCTCGGCGCCAGTCGTCTCGTAGATCGTGCAACGGCGGTCGGGGCCAGTTATCCACTGCTCCAGCGCGGCACGGACCTCAGCGCTATTGCTGGTGCCAGCAACCGGATTCAGCACCACGAAGACGTGTGTGGCGCGGCGGGGCTCATCACCCATCACGGGCCTCCTGCACAGTTCGAGTCAGTCTATTCGGGGCCTGGGATCGGGCACCGTGGAACCCGGGGGCTGGTCCATGGCGCCCCGGGTGCAACAGGGCGCCATGTATGGATACTGAGCCGGGCTGGCTCGCGCGTGCCGCCTCCAGAGCAAGAGTCGTGCCAGCGCGCTTCGACAGGATGGGGGCATCGGAGCCTGTGGCTGCGCAGCATTCAGGCCCAGCCCCGGGCCCGCTCGATCGCCCGCGACCAGCGGCCGAGCAGATCATCGCGGGTGGTGGGGCTGAGTTGTGGCTCGAAGACGCGCTCGTGGCCGTCGAGGAGCGGCGGGAGTGCCTCGGCGGTGGGCCAGATACCGGCGCCGAGGCCGGCGAGTAGCGCTGCGGCACGCACACTCGTCTCGGTATCGGGAGCGCGCACGATGCGCACCCCGGCGATATCGGCCTGGACCTGGCAGGCTAGATCGCTCTTCGCAAGGCCACCGCCCACGCGCAGTTCGGCGATCCTCACACCGCCCTCGCGCTCCATCGTGTCCAGGATGTCGCGGAGTTGGCAACCGATCGATTCGAGGAAGGCGCGGGCGAGGTGGCCGGGGGTGGTGCCGAGCGTCATGCCGAGGAGCGTCCCGCGTGCGCTCCGATCCTCACTGGGCACGCCAAGGCCAGTGAAGGCCGGCACGAAGACGACCCCATCAGAGCCGGGCACGCTCGCGGCGAGCGTGTCGAGGTCGGCGGCGCGGCGGATGAGGCCCATCTGGGAGAGCCAGCGCAGGACGGCGCCGGTGACGGTCATGTCGGCTTCGAGCGTATAGGCCGGCTCCCCGGCGAGCTCCCAGGCGAGGTAGGTCTTGCAGACGCCCTGAGGCGGGGCGAGGGGGCCAGCGACCACATTGACGAAGCTTGCAGTGCCGTGGGTGGCGGCGGCCTCACCGCGACGGCGGCAGTCATAGCCGAAGAGGGCGGCCTGCTGGTCGGTGATCATGGCCGTCACGGGGATGGCGGCCTGGCCGACGTGGAGCTCGCCGAAGGGGTGCAGAGTCGGCCGTGGGGTGGGGAGGGCAGCGCGGGGGATGCCGAGGTAATCGATCCATTCGTCCCACAGGGCGCGCCTGCGCGGGTCGAACACCGTCATCGCCTGGAGCAGGGAGTAATCGAGGGCGTGCTCGGCGGGACGGCCGAGGGCGCGAACGATCCAGCCGGCGCTGAGAGAGGCAGCGAGCCGGCCCCGCTCAGCGGCCCGGCGGAAGGGCTCATCGTGGCGCATGCGCCAGGCCATGTGCATGGCGGCACAGTAGGCCCCGGGGAACTGCCCCAGGCGGTCGCGGCGCTCATCGGCGTGTGGCCAGCGCCCGGTCTCTTCGACAAGCGGGACAGTGCGCAGATCCTGCCAGGTAATCGCGTTGCCGATCGGCCGCCCGGAGCGCTGATCCCAGGCGAAGACGGTATCGCGCTGGGAGGTGACGCCGCAGGCCAGAATCTGGGCGGGGCTTGCGCCAGCTCTGGCAAGGGCCTCGGCGATGGCCTCGCGCACACTGCGGGCCACGGCGGCCGGTCGCTGCTCGACCCAGCCGGGGCGGGGGTAAAGCCGGGCCACCGAGCGGTAGCCGTAGCCGCGAACCTGTCCTTCCTCGTCGAGCACAACGGCCCGACTCCCGCTCCCCCCCTGGTCGATTCCTAGTACCAGTCTCTCGGCCACGACGCCTCCGTTGATCGCACGCGAAACCGGGGCCATTATACAGTGGGGCAGGGGAGAGGGGAGTGGGGA
>SFCB01000300.1 GCA_004367505.1 Chloroflexi bacterium OHK40
CGAGCCCGAGCCCACCGCCGAGCCCACTGCGGCCAGCTCCTCGGGCACTGCTCTCGGTGAGATCTTGCCCGTCGAGTTCGGCGACCTGCAGACCTTTACCCATCCGTCGGGCGTCTTTGCGATCGATATCCCCGAGAACTGGTCGCTCCAGAACAACGATAAGCCCGACGAGATCATCCACGTCTGGACGGACCCTACCCGCAATGGCGGGGTGATCGTCGATATCTTCGAGGACGAGACGGTGTACACCGAGGAGCAGCTGGTCGATATTCTGCGCACCTTCCTCGACAATAGCTTCGGCAGCGAGCCAGAGTACACCGTGGACGAGCCGGTGACCCAGAACGACGGTAGTGTGCTGCTCGTCTGGTCGTACCTGGCTACCGCCGACAACGATGTGCAGGTGGAGTTGCTTGGGAACAGCTTTATCGAGCAGCGCGGGAACAAGGTCTCTATCCTCACCACCCTCGTTCCCGCCGAGCAGTTCGACACGGTGGTTGAGTTCACCGACGAGATCATCAATACCTACCGGATCACCCCGGATGCTCCGCTGAGCACGAGCAACACGAACTCCGGAGGCGCATCCGGCATCACCACCGGCGGCAGCGCGGCCAGCGCCGAGGATCAACCGGCCCAGATGTTCGCCATCGGCGACACGGCCCAGGTCGGCAACCTGTCGATCACCGTTACCGGCGTGGAGTCGCCCGAGGGCGATAGCTTCTTCAGCCCCGACGAGGGCAACCGCTTCCTGATCGTCCGCACGGTCTTCGCCAACAACGGAAGTACCAACGAGGCCGTCTCGACCTTGCTCCAGATGTGGCTCCTCGACAGCAATGGCACGAAGTACGAGCTCGACCTGCTTGCGGCCACGCTGGCCGAGCAGACGCCGGACGGCGAGGTTCCCGCCGGCGGCACGCTCGAAGGTGGTGTGGGCTTCCAGGTCCCCGAAGACGCCACCGGCCTCGTCTTCGTCTATACGCCGCTCCTTGGCGGCGAGGCCGTGGGCTTCGCCCTGGATTAGGACATTTCTCGCAAAGGTGGCGCGAACTACGGCGGGCCCAAGTCCATCAAACGCCATCAGATGACGGAGGGGCGCAGGGTGCTGCGCCCCCACCTCCCCTGTCCCCTCTCCTCTGTCCCACCGGCGCTCCCGCGCATCCTGGAGAGAAGCAGCGTGCTGCGTCTCGACGCTCCCCTGTCTCCTCACTCACAACGCCAGTGAGACGAACTTCTCCTCCAGGTACTCATTGATACCGCTCGCCCCGCCCTCGCGACCAAGACCGCTCTGCTTGTAGCCGCCGAAGGGCGCCTGAGCCACGGAGGGGAGGGGGTCGTTCACGCCGACGATCCCGTACTCGAGGCCCTCGGCAACTCGCCACACGCGGCCAACCTCGCGCGTGAAGACGTAGGCGGCCAGCCCGAAGGGGGTGGCGTTGGCGTGGTGCAGCACCTCCTCCTCGGTATCGAAGGGGATCAGCGGCGCCACGGGCCCGAAGGTCTCCTCGCGGGCGACGAGCATCTCGGAACTGGCATTGGCAAGCACCGTCGGCGTCCAGAAGGCGCCGTCTCCGGCCCCCTCGAAGGGCCTCCCACCCACCAGCAGCGACGCGCCCGAGGCAAGGGCGTCACTCACGTGGCGCTCCACCTTGACGCGGGCCGCCTCGTCGATCAGCGGCCCTATCGTCACCTCCGGGTTGAGCCCGTTGCCCACGCGCATGGCGCCAACCCGCGCCGCGAAGGCCGTGGCGAATTGCTCGTATACGCCTCGCTGCACGAAGATCCGGTTGGCGCATACACAGGTTTGGCCAGCATTGCGGAACTTCGAGGCGATCGCACCCTGCACCGCCGCGTCCAGGTCGGCGTCGTCGAAGACGATAAACGGCGCATTGCCGCCGAGCTCCAGCGAAATGCGCTTGACCGTCTCGGCCGACTGGCGGATGAGTAGCTTGCCGACCTCGGTGGAGCCGGTGAAGCTCACCTTACGCACGCGCTCGTCGGCAAAGATCGCCTCGGAGAACGGTCGCGGGTCGCGGCAGGTGATGATATTGAGTGCGCCTGCCGGCAGCCCGGCCTCACCAAAGATCCGGCCGAGCTCCAGGGCCGAGAGGGGTGTCTGCTCGGCGGGCTTGATGATTGCGGTGCAGCCGGCGGCCAGGGCGGGGCCGAGCTTGCGGGTGATCATGGCGGCGGGGAAGTTCCATGGCGTGATCAGGGCGGCAACCCCCACCGGCTGCCGCAGCACCATCAGCCGCTTGTTGGCGACACTGGCCGGGATAGTGCTGCCGTAGATCCGCTCGGCCTCGCTGGCGAACCAGGTGAGGAAACTGGCCGCGTAGGCGATCTCGCCGCGAGCCTCGGCCAGCGGCTTGCCCTGCTCCAGCGTCATGATCGTGGCGAGCCGCTCCTGGCGCTCAAGCATGAGCGCGGCGGCCCGCCGCAGCAACGCGGCCCGGGCAGGCGCGGGAGTGGCAGCCCAGCCGGGCAGCGCTGCCGCCGCCGCCGCGACCGCCGCTCGCGTCTCCGCCGCGCCCCCGTCGGGCACCTCTGTAAGCGTTTCGCCAGTAGCCGGATTCTCTACGGCGAAGCGCACGCCCCCTGCTGCCGGCAGCCATTCGCCGCCAATCAACAGGCCGTATTCGGCATCGCCGATCACCGCGGCGGCTACCGCGCCAGGATCAATGATTACGCTCATCTGAGCCTCCTTCTGCATCCCTGTGCCAGATCCCAACCTGTACTGCCCTTCCGCCGTGCGTGATGGCTGCCGGGCGAACACCGGTAGCAGGTGCGCGCCTGCCGAACGCCATCTGTGGCTCAGTATACCGCTTCACGCGCCAGCCGGCGCCATTGAGAAGCGCACTGGCGTAAAGCGTTCCGGCACGTGGTTGTCGTTTGAGCCGATCGGCGTCCACGCCCAGCCCACGCCCACCGTACCACCGTTGAGTTGGAGCTGTTGGTAGCGCCCGAAAAAGATCCGCCACTCGTCGCCGTCTCGCGGTGGGAGCGGCCGCCCCCCGGCCAGCCATGCCATGCCCGCCCACGGGAACGCCAGTTCCACCGTCCAGCCCCGATGGGGCGTGACGCAATCATTCAGCACACCGTCTACGTGCACTGCTGTGCGCAAGCCTGGCAGATCCCAATCGAGGAAGGCCCAGCGCAGGCCCCGCGGGTGGCTGCCGCGCCAGAAGTAAGCGCCGCTGCGGTCGTGGTTGCCCCCGAAGGTCACAGCATGGCGGCTCAGCACGTCGAACTCGGGCACATCGAAGCGCCCGCCACGGGTGTAGGCATCCCGCCAGATGAAGAAGACCTCATAGACGGTGTTGCGGGCATTGATCTCGAACTCGTAGTAGCAGTCGCCCCCGTCGATGAACACCTCGACATCGTTCTCCAGGAAGATCAGCGAGTCACGCTCGGTGAGCTCGGCCCGCACACAGGGCTCTTCCAGCCAGAAGCCGATGTAGAGATACTGGTCGTCCCAGAGGGCGGCGGCGCGCGTCTCATAGAGCGCCGGCGTGCCGCCGATCACATCCACGAAGCGGGGCGATCGGGGCGCCAGACGCCAGGCCTCTTCGTCCAGGCGCCCGTCGATGACGATCGGACCCGGGGCGCGGTGGCAGAGGTAGGGCTGGACGGAAACGGGCTGGTCCGTCATGGGTCGTCCTTCCTGCGTCTCGGAGCACCTCGGAGGCGGGCGCGGTAGGCCAGGATCGGCTTGACGACCACCGGCAGAGGTGAGCACACGCTGGTATGAGGCAACAGGCTCTACCCCCAAGTATACCGCCAGTGGCGCGCCCTCTGTCCGTGGTATAATCCAGCGCGGAATGGCGCATCCAGATGCGCCGGGGAGAAGTGCGGATCACCTTCGGTCCGCGGGTGCATACCCCCAGGCCGAACACGGTCCCGGGTTCCGTTGTAGTGTGAGGAGAGACCCAGGGAGATGCCCAGGCGCAGCGATATCCAGACGGTATTGATCATCGGCTCAGGCCCGATCGTCATCGGCCAGGCCTGCGAGTTCGACTACTCCGGCGCCCAGGCCTGCAAAGCGCTGCGCGAGGAAGGCTACCGGGTTGTGCTCGTCAACTCTAACCCCGCGACGATCATGACCGACCCGGATCTGGCCGATGCCACCTACATCGAGCCACTCACGGTGGAGAGCCTGGAGCGGATCATCGCCCGCGAGCGCCCCGATGCCCTGCTCCCCACGGTCGGCGGGCAGACGGCGCTGAACCTCGCGGTGGATCTGCACGAGGCCGGCGTGCTCGATCGCTACGGCGTGGAGCTGATTGGCGCCAGCGTGGAAGCGGTGCGCGTGGCGGAGGACCGCCAGCGCTTCAAGGACCGGATGCTCGAGATCGGCCTGCAGGTGCCCCGCTCGGGCACGGCCCATACGCTGGACGAAGCACTCGCCATCGTGGCCGCCACCGGCTTCCCCGCGATTATCCGCCCCTCCTTCACCCTCGGGGGCGCTGGCGGCGGGATCGCCTATAACCTGGAGGAGTTCCGCGAGATCGTCGAGCGGGGCCTCGACGCCTCACCCGTCACCCAGGTGCTCGTCGAGGAGAGCGTGCTCGGCTGGAAGGAGTTCGAGCTCGAGGTAATGCGCGACCGCGCCGACAACGGCGTGATCATCTGCTCGATCGAGAATATCGATCCGATGGGCGTTCACACCGGCGACTCCGTCACCGTGGCCCCGGCGATGACCCTCACCGACCGGGAGTATCAGCGCCTGCGCGATCAGGCCCTGGCCGTCCTGCGAGCGGTTGGCGTCGAGACGGGTGGCTCCAACGTCCAGTTCGCCGTGAACCCCACCGATGGCCGGATCTATGTGATCGAGATGAACCCCCGCGTGAGCCGCTCCTCGGCCCTCGCCTCCAAGGCCACCGGATTCCCGATCGCCAAGATCGCCGCCAAGCTCGCCGTAGGCTACACCCTCGATGAATTGCCGAATGACATCACCCGGGAGACGCCGGCCAGCTTTGAGCCCACCCTCGACTATGTGGTGGTGAAGATCCCCCGCTGGACCTTCGAGAAGTTCCCCCAGGCCGACCAGACGCTCACGACTTCGATGAAGTCGGTGGGCGAGGTGATGGCGATTGGCCGCACCTTCCCCGAGGCCTTCCAGAAGGCCTGGCGCTCGCTGGAGCAGGGCCGCATGGGCTGGGGCGCCGACGGCAAGGATCGCATCAACCCCGAGCGCCTGCGCGAGCGCCTGATCACCCCCGGCCCCGAGCGCTTTTTCTATATCCGCTATGCCCTCCAGAGCGGCATGGGCGTCGCCCAGATCAGCGCCCTGACCCGGATTGACCCCTGGTTCCTCGAACAGCTGGAACAGCTCGTGAACCTCGAAGGGCGCCTGCGCGCCTTCACCCTGCAGAGCGTCCCCGCCGACTTGCTGCGCCAGGCCAAGCGCATGGGCTTCTCGGATGCGCAGTTGGCGTTTTTGCTCGGGGTGAGCGCAGAGCCCGCCGCCCGGACCCCGGACTCTTCTGCCGGTTCTCCCGAACTTCAGGTGCGCGCCCACCGCAAAGCGCTCGGGATCATTCCCACCTTCCACCGGGTGGACACCTGCGCCGCCGAGTTCCCCGCCGATACACCCTACATGTACTCCAGCTACGAGAGCGAGGACGAGGCGGCGCCCACCAACCGGCGCAAGGTGATCATCCTCGGCTCAGGCCCCAACCGGATCGGCCAGGGCATCGAGTTCGACTACTGCTGCGTCCACGCGGTGCTCGGCCTGCGCGCCATGGGCTTCGAGACGATCATGGTCAACTGCAACCCCGAGACCGTCTCGACCGACTACGACACCGCCGACCGGCTCTACTTCGAGCCGCTCACCCTTGAGGATGTGCTCAATGTGGTGGAGCTTGAGCGGCCCGATGGCGTGCTCATCCAGTTCGGCGGGCAGACGCCCCTCAAACTGGCGCGGGCCCTGGAGGCCGCCGGCGTGCCGATCTGGGGCACTCCGCCCGATGCGATCGACCTGGCCGAGGACCGTGATCGCTTCGGGGCCCTGCTTGACCGCCTCGGCATTCCCGCGCCGGCCCACGGCAGCGCCACCTCGGCGGCCCAGGCGCTCGAGGTGGCCCGCGCGATCGGCTATCCGGTGGTCGTGCGCCCCTCCTACGTGCTCGGTGGCCGGGCTATGGCGATCGTCTACGACGACGAGACCCTCGAGCGCTACATGCGCGAGGCGGTGGACGCCTCGCCCGAGCACCCGGTGCTGATCGACCGCTTCCTCGAAGATGCCTTCGAGATGGACGTGGACTGCGTGGCCGATGGGCGCGAGGTGGTGATCGCCGGGATTATGGAGCAGATCGAGCTCGCCGGCGTACACTCCGGCGACAGCGCATGCGTCATCCCCACCTACATGGTCGCCCCGGAGCACGTCGAGACGATGCGCCGCCACACGCTACGCCTGGCGCAGGAACTCGGCGTGGTGGGGCTGATGAACGTCCAGTACGCCATGAAGGACGGCGTGGTCTATGTGTTGGAGGTGAACCCGCGCGCCTCCCGTACCATTCCCTTTGTGGCCAAGGCTACCGGCATCCCGTGGGCCCAGATCGCCGCCCAGGTGGCCGTAGGGGCATCGTTGCACACCGTCGATGACACGCTCGAAGTGCGCTACCCCGACCCCGCGCTGCCTGCGCGGCGCTACACCCTACAGGCCGCCGACCAGACCCAGAAGTACCACGTCAAGGAGGTGGTGCTGCCGTGGGCGCGCTTCTCCGGAGTGGATACACTCCTCGGCCCGGAGATGCGCTCAACCGGCGAGGCCATGGGCAGCGGCGCCACCTTCGGCGAAGCCTTCGCGAAGGCCCAACTGGGCTGTGGGCAGCGCTTGCCCCTCAGCGGGAATGCCTTCCTCAGTGTCAACGACCGCGACAAGGCTAGCCTCGTTCCGATCGCGCGGGACCTGGCTGCCCTGGGCTTCACTCTCCTGGCAACCGGGGGGACGGCGGCGGTGCTGCAGGCCCACGGGCTGGAAGTGACGCCGATCTACAAGGTGAATGAGGGACGGCCCAACGCGGTAGACTATATCAAGAACGGCCAGATCGCCCTGATCGTCAACACGCCCCTGGGCAAGGCCAGCTTCTTCGACGAGGCGGCCATTCGCCGGGCCGCGATCGTCTATAGCGTGCCGATGCTCACAACCCTCTCGGGCGCTGCGGCTGCCGTGGAGGCGATCCGGGCCCTGCGCGACGGCCAGTGGACGGTGCAGAGCCTCCAGGAGCGGGCGGGAGCCGCCGCTCCAGGACGCACGACGTAACCTGCCGCGCCGCCTCAGCGCCGGCGAGCCGGCTTGAGCGGGCTGCGTTCTAGCGAAGCCAGCGACTGCAGCTACATGGCACTGGCGAACCGACCCCCAAACTCCGTCGCGTTGCCGTCGCACGAGCGCGCTATACTTGGCCGTGCGAAGTAGCCGCCATCGCAGCCCGGAGGCGCCGTGACAGCCGAACCCACCGATCAGCAGTCCATCCAGCGCGCGCTGCAAGCAGCCCTGCACCGCCTGGAGCAAATCTTCCTCAACAACCCCCTCGCCATGCTCGAGGCCGACAAGCAAGGGGTGATTACACGCTGGAACCCGGCAGCCCAGCGGATCTTCGGCTGGAGCGCCGAAGAGGCGATCGGCAAGAACGCCATTGAACTGCTGGTGCCGAACATCGCCCGCGAGCACGTCGAGGGGATCGTCGGCGCGCTGCTGAGTGGCCAGGCTGCCAACAGCCGCAACGAGAACATCACCAAGGATGGCCGCATCATCACCTGCCAGTGGCACAACGCCGTGCTGCGCGACGAAGAAGGCCAGGTGGTGGGCTGGCTCTCGCAGACGGAGGATATCTCCGAGCACGTGCGCGCCGAGGCTGAACGCATCGCGCTCCAGGAGCAGATCATCGCCGCGCAGCAGGCCGCGCTCCGCGAGCTCAGCACGCCTATCATCCCGATCAGCGACGGAGTGATCGCGCTCCCCCTGATCGGCGCGATCGACAGCGCCCGGGCCCAGGCCGTGCTCGAGTCGTTGCTGGAGGGCGTGGCCGAGCTGCGGGCGAGCACCGCCATCCTCGATATTACCGGCGTGCAGGTGGTGGACACCCAGGTTGCCAACGCCCTGCTGCGCGCTGCCCAGGCGGTGAAGCTGCTCGGCGCCCAGGTGATCATCACCGGCATTCGCCCCGAGGTCGCCCAGACGCTGGTGGGCCTCGGCCTGGATCTGAGCGGCATCACCACTCTCGCCACGCTCCAGAGTGGCATCGCCCACGCCCTGGGGCGCAAATAGGCGGCGGGTCGGGCAGCCTGCCCGGCCAGAACGAGATTCTCATCGGCGCAACAGCGGAGCGACGCCCTCGGGGGCGTCGCTCCGGTTGTTCAGGAAGATGAGTTGGTGTGAGGCCCTGCCTAGCCCACCGGGTTCCGCAGCACGCCGATCCCCTCGATCTCACACTCCATCACATCGCCGGCCTTCAGCCACTGTTGGGGCGTCATGCCCATCCCGACGCCACTCGGCGTGCCCGTGGCAATGATATCACCCGGCTCCAGGGTGATACCCCGGGTGAGCGTCGCGATGCAGGTGGGGATGTCGAAGATCATATCGCCGGTGTTCGAATCCTGCATCGTAGCACCGTTGAGCCGCAGCTGGATGCGCAGACTGTGCGGGTCGCGGATCTCATCGGCGGTGACGATCCAGGGCCCCATAGGGGCGGAGCCGTCCAGGCTCTTGCTGAAGAAGAACTGCTGGTGGTTCGACTGCAGGTCGCGGGCGCTTACATCATTGAGGATGGTGTAGCCGAAGACGTAACCGAGGGCCTCCTCCCGGGGTACCTTGCGTGCCGGCAGCCCGATCACCAATGCTAGCTCCACCTCCCAATCACGCTGGGGGGAGAGCTCAGGCATCAGCGGCACCGTGGCGCCGGGGTGGTTCACGGCGGTGGGCGCCTTGGTGAAGAAGACGGGGTACTCGGGCAACTTCTCCGGCAGGCCCTTGGCCCGCAGCGACTCGATCGCGTGGGCGGCATAGTTCATGCCCAGGCAGATGATATTCTTGCGGGGCCGGGGGATGGGCGCGCGCAGTGTCACCGCGCCAAGGGGGGTAGACGCCGTGGCGCTCGCCACGTGATCGCGGGCCCGAGCCAGGAGCGCCGGGCCACCATCGATCAAGGCGAGCATCGAAGGAGCGATCGGGCTCAGATCGATGACGGCATCGTCGCGCACCGCGCCAACACGCTCCACGCCCTCGTGGACGTAGGTAACCAGCTTCATACCAGGCGCCCTTTCTCAACAGGTTGCTCGCGAGTGATCACGCCTATCGTACCACAAGCTACGGCACCACCGTTTCGCTGATCGGCACCGGCGTAAAGACGAGCGCGAAGACGATCAGGCCGAGCAGGGCGAGAGCACGCCAGGGGCCGCGGAGTGGGCTCACTTCGTTGAGCAGCGGGCTGCGCTGCTGGCCGAGCAGCGCCACGAGCACGGCCCAGAGGAACCAGCCGCTCCACAGAAATCCGAGCCCGATCAGGGCCACGGCTACTACCATGCTCATCACCTGGGCGGCCCGTGGCCCGAAGAGGGCAAAGAAGATATGCCCGCCGTCGAGTTGTCCGGCCGGGAGCAGGTTCAGGCCGGTGACGAGCAGGCCAGCCCAGCCCGCCAGCGCCACTGGATGCAGGTAGACGTCCTCGCCGCCACTGGGCAGGAAGCGTCCGAAGGCGAGGATCTTCATCGCCGCATAGAGTAGCGAGTTCCCCTCGGTGAAGCTGCCGGGCGTGGGCACCACCTGGCGCACCTCGGAGAGGCTGAGGCCAAGGAAGAGTACTGGCACCGCAACCACCAGGCCTGCCAGGGGCCCGGCGACGGCGATAGCGAGCAGAGCGCGCCGGTTGGGCACCGGCTCCTTGATCGAAATAAAGGCGCCCATGGTACCGAGCAGAAAGAGCGGCATGGGGATGAAGAAGGGGTAGCTCACGGCCACACCCTCGCGCCGCGCCACGATGTAGTGGCCGAGCTCGTGGGCCAGCAGGATGCCGAGCAGGGCCGCGCTGAAACCCAGGCCCTGAGCCAGGCTGAAGCCGCGCTCGGTAAAGCCGCCCACAAAGACTGTCGAAGCCACCGTCAGGGCGAAGAGCAGCAGCGCCAGCCAGAGCCGCGAGGGCCTGGCGGCTGGCAGTGGTGGCATCACCAGCAGGGCTACGCGGTCGCCCTCCTGCTGCAGCAGCGCGGTGAACCCCATCGCCCGTACCCGTGGGGCCACCGCATCATAGGCGGCCTGGGCCTCCAGCCGCAAGCGCCCCACATAGCGCAGGGCTACGGCCTGGCCCCGCTCTACTCGCTCCACATCGTCGATCTCCAGTACCTCGGACACCACGGCCCGCAGCGCCGCGTCGGCCACCTCATACGGAGAGAGCTCCATCTTCGGCTTCCATCACCTGGTTGATCCGCGCCGGCCCAGCACCGACACCAGATCATCATACCACCGTGAGGCGCCAGCATGCTGCGGGCCACAGGGCCGGTGGCCATGGCGCACGCCAGGTCACGCGGCTGCGGTGCCCGGAAGTGCCCGCCCGCCTGTGCGAACTGCCGTGGCCGCCGGTGGCGGCCTGCCCCCACGTGCGCGGGAGCGGGCTGGCCTGCACGGTGGGACGCCCTATCCCAACTCCGCGACCGTCGTTCCCGCGCCAGCGGGAACCCAGCCCCCCCGCTTGCGCGGGGGCGGGCTGCCTGCACGATGGGACGCCCCATCCCAACTCCGCGACCGTCGTTCCCGCGCCAGCGGGAACCCAGCCCCCCGCTTGCGCGGGGGCGCCGGCACCCGAGGAGCCCCGGCGTCCCACCCTGGACGCCCGCCGGCGCGGGCGTGACCTACACGCGCCGGAGTGTCGTTCCCGCGCCAGCGGGAACCCAGCCCCCACGTGCGCGGGCGTGGGCTGCCTGCACGGTGGGACGCCCCACCCGCTGGGGTTGCGATGGTAGTTCTCCGCGGCTGTGTGTGCTATACTTTTCGCAGCAGCTTCACCCCATGAGGACGCGCTATAGCGGGTAGTAGAGCAGGGTCCCCCGACACTCTGTCACCTATCCCCTGACCCTGTACCCACGTATGCTCGAGCCGGCTCACATCCTGATCGTCGAGGACGACGCGATCATCCGCCGGGTCTATCACGACGTGCTCGTCGCCGATGGCTATCGCGTCTCGGTGGCAAGTAGCGGCGAGGAGGCGTTCGCCTACCTGCAGCTAATCACCCCCGACATCATCCTGCTGGATCTCGGGCTTCCCGGAGTCGATGGCTACGAGGTGACTCGCCGGGTCAAAGCTGACCGCACTAAGCCCTTCATCCCGGTGATGGTGCTCTCGGCTGCCGCCGATCTGAGCACCAGCGTGACGAGCCTCGATGCCGGCGCCGACGATTTCCTCGTCAAGCCGGTGGAGATCGACGAATTGCTGGCCCGCGTGCGGGCGATGCTCCGCCTGCAGCGCGCCCAGCGGGGCCTGGAACGCGCCCGCCGAAAGACCGAACTGCTGCTCCACCTCACCCGCGACCTCGGCGCCAGCATCGACCTTGACGTGCTGCTCACCCGCTTCCTTGACCACCTGGCCGATGCAGCGGGCGCCATTCGCGCCTCGATCATCCTCACCGATGTGGAGGATGATCGCAGCCTCTGCTACTCCTCCAGCCGCAACCCGGCCACGCCCGTGCTTCACGACATCCTGCGCCAGGGCGTGGCCGGGTGGGTGCTCCGGGAGCGGCAGCCCCTGGTGATCCACGATACCCGCGAGGACCGGCGCTGGTTCGCTGCCAATGCGGTCCATAGCAGCGTACGCTCGGTGGCTTCTATGCCGGTGACGCGCGAGGGCCACGCGCTCGGGGTGATCACCCTGGTACACCACACGCCTGGTTACTTCACCGAAGAACACGTGGAGTTGCTCAGTTCGGTGGCGGCCCAGAGCGCTGTGGCTCTGGAGAGCGCCCAACTCTTCCGCCTCACCCAGCGGCAGAAGGAACTGCTGTCCCGCCGCGCCGAGGAGCTGCGCAAGGTCAATGAGATCAATACCTACCTTGCTGAGCTCATGGCCCCTGAGCAGGTCCATCGCCTGCTCGTCTACATGATCCAGCAGCACTTCGGCTACCCATTGGTACGCCTGTTCCTGCGCGAGGGCGATCGCCTGGCCGTCAAGGCGATGGCCGGGACACTTGGCGTGTGGATCCAGGAAGAAGCCCACATCCCGGCCGACCGCGGGCTCGTGGGCTGGGCCCTGCGCCACCACCAGGTGCTGCGCGTGGCCGATGTCACGCAAGACGAGCGCTTTGAGCGCCTGCTGCCCGACGATGAGCTCGTGCGCGCCGCGCTGGTGGTGCCGATCACCCTGCGCCGCGAGACGCTCGGCGCCCTGGAGGTGTGCAGCCCCCAGGCCGGAGCCTTTGGCTCCAACGATGAGGCCGTGCTGAGCGCCATTATGAACCAGTTCAGCATCGCCGTCGGCAACGCCAGACTGCTCGAGAATGAGCAGCAGCGCATCTTCCAGCTGAGCCAGGTCAACCGGCTCTCGGTGGCGATCACCGCGCAGCTCGATGCTCCCCAGAACCTGCAACTCGCCGCTGACGCGGTGGCGATGATCTTCAACGTGCGCCAGGCCGGGCTCATCCTCTTCGGCGAGAGCGACCAGCAGGGCCACGTGCTGGTGGCCCTCCACGGCGAGCCCACCCCCTACGATACCGCACTAACACAGCTGCTCTTTACGCGCCCCGAGCTGCACCACGAGGTGCAACGCCTGCGCGAGCCGTTGCTGGTGCGCGGCATCCGATCTCGCCCCGATTGTGCGCCCCTCCAACACTTCCTCGCCGCTCGCGCCCTCGACGATGTGCTGCTGGTGCCGCTCCTGGCTGGCCAGCGCTCGATGGGTGTGCTCTGCATCGACGCCACCGGCCGCGAGGAGGGCTTTGGCCGGGCCGATCTGGAACTGGCCACCACGGTCAGCAGCCTGATCGTGCAGGTGATCGAGAATGCCCGCCTCTACCGCGTGGTAGCCGACGAGCGCTCCACCCTCAACGCCGTGCTGCGCGGTGCCGCCGACCCCATTCTGCTCGTGGGCCGCGAGCGCGAGCTGCTGCTGGCGAACCGTGCCGCCGAGGAGCAACTCGGCCTCGTGCTCTCCAGGGATTTCGGGCGCTCGATCAACGGCAACCACCCCGCGCCGCGCCACCTGCTTGCCCAGATCGCGCCCCTGCTCGACCCCGATGCCCCCGCCCTCACGATCGAGGTCAATGACGGCCACGAGCGCAGCTATAGCGTGGGGGTCACGCCGGTGGAGGGCGCCGACGGAGCCCCGCTCGGACGGGTAGCCGTGCTGCGCGATATCAGCGCGATCAAGCGCCTGGAGCGCCAGGAGGCCGAGCGCGTGCGTAGCGTCTTCCGCCGCTACGTCTCCCCTCAGGTGGCCGAGCAACTGCTAAGCGCCGGCGGCGACTTCGGCCGTCCTACCGAGCGCGATGTGGCTGTGGTGATCTCTGACTTGCGTGGCTTCACCTCGATCACCGAGCGCACCGAGCCCCGGGTGCTGATCGAGCGCGTGCTCAACCGTTACTTTACGGTGATGACCGAGGTGCTCTATGCCTTCGATGGGACGATCGACAAGTTTCTCGGCGATGGGGTCATTGGCGTCTTCGGCTCGCCGATCGCCCACCCCGACGATCCCCAGCGCGCCCTCGCCGCCGCCGTCGAGATGCAGCGGGCCTTCACCCGACTCGCCTGCGAGTGGCGCGAGGAGCTTGGCTATGAGATCGGCATGGGCGTGGGCCTCAGCTACGGCCGCGCTGTCGTCGGCACGATCGGCTCCGAGCAGCGCCAGGACTACACCCTGATCGGCGATGTGGTCAATACCGCCTCACGGCTCTCAGGCGTGGCCCGCGCCGGCCAGGTGATCGCCTCATACCACCTCGTAGACGCGCTCCCACCTTCCTGGAACCCCACCTTGCCCCTGCGGCCCCTCGGTGCCGTCGAGTTGAAGGGCAAGCTGGAACCTCACCTGATCTACGAGGTCAATATCCCCTGACACAGCCCGCGACATGTTCGCAATTTGCCCACACTCTTGACAATCACGTGTAAAAACTTTATTATACAACAGTTCGTGAACCCTGAGAACCATCCACGCGTTCGAGGAGATCCGGCCGATGAGCTGCGGAGCCCCCCGCACCCCGAGGCGTGCCAGCGCCGCCGTTGCCCTCTTGCTGCTTGCCGTTATCCTGGCCGCCTGTAGCCGCCAGCCCATCGTACTTACGGGCACCGTAACCGACGCCTACACCGGCGCCCCCATCTCACAGGCGACGATCGCGATCGGTAGCACCTCCGTTACGACCGACGCCAACGGCAGCTTCAGCACCCCGAACTGGCGCCCGAGCGATACCCTTGCCGTGAGCGCCCCGAGCTACGAGCCGCTTAGCCTGCCACTGGAGAGCCGGCCTGAGCTCGCCGCCACCGACACCCAGACGATCACTATCGATACGGCCCTGCGGCCCAATACCCTCGCCGGGACGATCACCGACTTCTTCACGGGCCAGCCTCTGGCCGGGGCCGAGGTGACGGCCACCTTCAACGTGACGAGCACCCTCACCGCCGTGAGCGGCGCCGATGGGCGCTACAACCTCGCCGGGGTGCCCGAGCAATTTACCCTCACCGTGGCCGCGCCTGATTACGCCCCCGCCGAGCAGGCCCTGGAGCGCACCACCAGCCTGGACGTGGCGCTACGGCCGAATGTGCTCAGCGGGACGGTGACGGATCGCTACACGAGCCAGGGTGTGCCCGGCGCCACGGTGGTGGTCGGCAGTGCCAGGGCCACCACTGGCGCCGACGGTACCTACCGCGTGGAGGGCGTCCCGGCCGATGCAACCAGCGTGGAGATCAGCGCCGAGGGCTACGCAACCCTCGCTCAGGAGCTCGGCCAGACGACTACCCTCGACGCCGTGCTCCGCCCGGACACGCTCACCGGCCGATTGGTCGATCAGGAGAGTGGCGAGCCCGTTACTAACGCGACGATCATCGCCACCACCACCCTGCCCGGCACCGATGTGGCCTTCGCGCGTATCGATAACAGCCGGGACGGGAGCTTTACGCTCAAGGGCCTCCCCGAGCAGGGTTACCTGCAAGTGCTCTCACCCGGTTACGCCAAACAGGTGATCGAGATCAAGCCGGGAAGCGTGCCCACCGAGATCGCTCTCGAGCGCTTCCGCGTCAAGGCGCTCTACATCACTGCCGCGATCGCCACCCGCGACGACTTCGTGGACGAGTATATCGACCTGATCGATCGCACGGAGCTCAACGCGATCGTGATCGACCTCAAGAGCGATCTACGCGACGATCTCGGCCTGGTCTACTACGACACCCAGGTACCCCTCGCCAGGGAACTCGGCCTCTCCGCACCCTATATCGATATGCCGGCGCTGGTGCAGCGGCTGAAGGAGCGGGGCATCTATACGATCGCCCGCGTGCAGCTCTTCTCCCACGATAACGCGCTCTCCGACGCTCGCCCCGAGTGGTCCATCCGCCTCAAGGAGACCGGTGAGGTCTACGCCGATTACCCGGGCCCCGGCATCCGCTACGCCTACCTGGACCCGACGAACCGCAACGTCTGGGATTACAACATCCAGCTGGGTGTGGAGGCTGCACTCATGGGCTTCGACGAGATCAACTACGACTATATCCGCTTCCCCGACTGGTATGGCGACAAGCAAAGCTTCACCGACACGCTGCTCTTCTCCGAACCGATCGACCCGGCCAACAATCCCGACCGCATGTTTGAGGTGATCACCGAGTTCATGGACGAGGCCCACCGGGCGGTGAACGGGGCCGGCGCCAAGATGTCGATCGATGTCTTTGGGCGCGTAGTGCTCGGCCAGTCGCTCACTATCGCCCAGGATATCCAGCGCATGGGCCAGCATACTGACTACATCGCCCCGATGCCCTACCCCTCGCTGTGGTGGCCTGGCGCCTTTGGCCTGGAGTCGCCGGTGGATGAGCCCTACGCTGTACTCGACGCCGCCAATCAGTCGGCACTGGCCCAGATCAACGATCAGTATGCCCGGCTGCGCCCCTGGCTCCAGGATCACACCGACCCCTGGGCCTACAAGGTGGTCACCTATGGCCCGGAGCAGGTGCGCGCCCAGATCGATGCCACGGAGAAGTACCCCGAGATCGACGGCTGGATGCTCTACGACTCGGCCAACGCCTACCGTGGCGCCTTCGGCGGCGCCGTGAGGCCCGAGGAGTAATGCCGATGGACGACCGACCAGCAACCACGGGCCAGGAGCCAGATGGGCCAGGAGCCAGGCGGACCAGCAGCCAGGCGGATGACAACCACGGCTTCGGCGCCCTTCCCTTCCTGGCTCCCTCTCGCCCTGGGTTCTCGTCTTCTACCAGGGTGACGCTTCAGCCTGCTGGCCTGGTCGGTCGCCTGCTGACGATCGCGCTCCTCTGCGCCCTGACCCTCCCCGCCGTCCCTGCGGTAGCGCAACAGCAGGGTCCTCAGGCTCGCATCGGCGCTATCACGCTCACAACCGTGGACGATTGGCGCGCGGGCAGCGACAGCGGCATGCTCGTGACCAACAACGAGGGCGGCGAACTCCGCCTCGCCGATGGCCAGAGCTTCGGCTCTTTTGTCTCCCCCGCGCTGAAGACTGACTTCCCAGCCAACGCGGCTGGCGCGATCTGGAGTGCCGAGGTGGTGACGGGCACCACGCTCCTGCTCGAACTTCGCGGCCGCACCTCTGACCCGGGGGGCGATCCTGAGAATGGCTGGGGTCCATGGCTCCCGCTGACCGCCGGAGATGCCCGCTCAGCCGCCGCCGACACCCAGGGCGCTTTCGCCACCCCGGACGTTCTGGCGCTCCCGGCCGGCACCCAGTACCTGCAACTCCGCGCGACCCTCGGCAGCCAGGTGGCCCGCGCCTCGACGGTGCTCCAGGAGGTGCGAATCAGCTACCTCGCCACGGCCACCGCCACGCCTATCTTTGTGGCCGGGCTCCCCCGGC
The DNA here is from genome assembly GCA_004367505.1 of Chloroflexi bacterium OHK40. GTDB lineage: Bacteria > Chloroflexota > Chloroflexia > Chloroflexales > Chloroflexaceae > OHK40. The sequence goes on from SFCB01000300.1 coordinate 17,001, forward strand.
GCCCGGTGCTCTTCGGCAGCGAGACGCTCACCCAGCGCCCGGCGGTGATCGCCCGCGCCGACTGGAGTGGGCGCCCTCAGGCTGCCCAGCCAGTGCGCCAGGACCCGCGCGGCGTCATTCTGCACCAGATCGACGCTACCACTACCCCAAGCACTACGGTTGAGCTCGTGCGGGCGCTCGCCGCCTACCAGACAGCGGTGCTTGGCTGGGACGACATGGCCTACCACTACCTGATCGACCCCGAAGGCAACCTCTTCGAAGGCCGGCTCGGCGGGCCAACCTCGGTTGTGGCGCAACTGGCCGGCGGCGATCCGGCGGTACACGTGGCCCTGATCGGCCCCCGCGATGCCGCGCCCACGCCCACCGCCCTCGGCGTGCTGGTGAGCCTGCTGGCCTGGCTCGGTGAGGCTTACGACATCCCGCCCACCGGCGAGCACAGCGTCGCGCGGGGGGAGAGCCGGATCGCCCGCGCCAACATCGCAGGCCACAACGATGTGAACGCCACCGCGCCCGACCCCTTCCCGCCCCTGCGCAGCCAGTTGGGCCAGATCCGCACCCTGGCCGACCAGTCCACCGTGCGGGCCCGCTGGTATTTTGCCGAGGGCAACGTGGCCGACTACAGCCAGCGGCTGGCCTTCTTCAACCCCACCGGCAGCCAGACGGATGCCCGCGTGACGCTCGTGCGGCCCGGCGGCACCCCGGTGACACGGATTGTGAGTGTACCGGCCAGCGGTCGAGCCGACCTGACGGTGAACGACCTGGTGCAGGGTGCCCCGGCCCTCCCCGCGATCGTCGAGTCGAGCGCTCCCATCCTCGCCGAGCGTAGCATGGCCCTCACCACCGACATCGACGGCGGCCCCGGCATCACCAGCCTCTCGCGGGTCTGGTACTTTGCCGAGGGCTCCACCGACGCCGGTAACCGCACCTACCTGGTGCTCTTCAACCCTAACGCGGCAGCCGTTCAGGCCAGCATCAGCTACATGCGCCGCGATGGCGTGAACTTCGAGCAGCCGGTAACGATCGGCGGCCAATCGCGCCTGGTGGTCTCGGTGAATGATATCACCCTGCCCGACGGGCGCCTGCCGCTGGCAGGCTCGGACTTCGGAGTGCAGATCATTGCCGCGCAGCCGATTGCCGTGGAGCGCACCATGCGCTTCGGCCCCAACCAGACCGGCCTGCACACCGGGCGCGGGATCGCCACCCTGGCGCGGCGCTGGCACTTCGCCGAGGGCACTACCGAGGGCGACTTCCAGATGCGCCTGCTGGTGCTCAACCCGAATAGCCAGCCGGCCCGCGCGGCAGCCACCTTTATGGGGCCCGATGGGCGCAGCGAGACGCGCCGCTACGCCATTCCGCCCCGCTCGCAACTGGCGATCGACGTCAACGAGATCATTCCCGACCTCGGGGTAAGCGCTATGGTCGAGGCCGACCGGCCGGTAGCCGTGGAGCGCTCGCTGATTTTTAACGGTGGGCAAGCGGGCACAATCGGCGCCGGCGCCACCGAGCCGGCCCTGCGCTGGGCCTTTGTAGACGGGCGCACCAGCGACGCAACCTATCTGCTCTGCATGAGCAACCCTGGCCGCACCAGCGCCCGCGTAACCGTGGAGTTCAGATTCGGCGGCGGCGCAACGGGCACCCAGAGTGTCGTGGTACCCGGTGGCTCGCGCTACACCATGTCGGTGCACGAGCTCTACCCCGACGAGGGATCGATCACCGCGATCGTGCGCAGCACCCAGCCAATCGTTGCCGAGCGCTCGATCTACCCGGGCGGCGGCGTGCGCGGCGGCGCTACCACGCTGGGAATTCCGCTGGAGTAACGAACTCCCTGTTCAGCCCCCGCTCAGCCCGCCCGCAATCACTCCTCGCGGCGCAACCGGGCTACCAGGTGGGTGTAGAATTGGCTGGCTGGCCGCAGCCGCACGAAGCTACAGGTGCGCGGGCTGCGCCGCACCAGCAACTCATCGTGCTCGTGAAGCGGCAGGTTCTCGCGCCCATCCACGGCGAGATTGGCATGGTTGTGCCGGGCGAGCCGTAGCGTCACCACCGCGTCCTCGTGGAGCACCATCGAGGGCACCACCGTAAGGTGAGGCGCGATGCCCACCAGCAGCAGCGCCCGCGAGCGCGGGTCCACAATCGGGCCACCCGCCGCCAGCGCGTAGGCCGTGGAGCCCGTGGCCGTCGAGACGAGCACCCCATCGGCGTGGTAGGTGGTCAGGGGCGAGCCATCGATACTCACCTCGACATTGATCACCCGCCCCACATCGCTCCGGGAGAGCACCACCTCGTTCAGCGCGGTATACTCGGCGATCTGGCGTCCCTCTCGGTAGAGCGTCGCACGGATCAGCGCCCGCTCATCGTGCCAGCCGCCGCCCTGCATCACCCGCCGGATCGCCTCGTAAACCTCGTCTGGCTGCACCTCCGCCATAAAGCTCAGGTGCCCGAGGGCCACTGCCAGCACCGGGATGCCACGGGGCCAACTCAGCCTGGCCGCACGCAGCACCGTGCCGTCACCGCCCATCGCCACCATCAAATCAGCGTCGTTGAGGGCCTCCGGATGCTCGCGAGCCTCCTGAGAGATGCCCCGCCAGACGACGAGCCCCTCGGCCTGGAGCCAGTCCTGCAGCTCCGCCGAGCGCACCACCGACTCCTCCGATACGGGGTTGTAGAGAATAGCGACGCATCGCAGCATAAGCGCTCCATGGCCGTTGGTAAGTGATCTGCTCAAGGATACCACGGAAGGCCGGCGGAGAAAGCGTGCTATAATGCCGCGTCTTTTGGAGCGGAAAAAGCGGAGGAGCGCAGCAATGGACTCCGAGCGGCTCGACTTTCTCAAGCAGCTGCTGAGCACCCCCGGCCCCTCCGGTGACGAAGAGGCCGCCGCGCGCGTCTGGCGCGCCAACGCCCGCGCCTTCGCCGACGGTGTGCGGGCCGATGTGGCCGGAAATAGCTACGCCGTGCTGGAGGGCGAAGGCCCTCGGGTGCTGCTCGCTGGCCATATCGATGAGATCGGCCTGATGGTCAGCTATATCGACGAGCATGGGTTCCTCTCTTTTGCCGGTGTAGGCGGATGGGACGCCCAGGTCCTGGTTGGTCAGCGCGTGCGGCTGCTCGCCCCGGGTGGCGAGTTGATCGGTGTCATCGGCAAGAAGCCGATCCACCTGATCAAGCCCGATGAGCGTGGCCAGGCCACGGCGATCGACAGGCTCTGGATCGATATCGGCGCAACCAGCCGCGACGAGGCCCTGGCCCGCGTCCCCCTTGGCTGCACCGCCGTCCTCGACGCACCACTCTACGAACTGCCCAACAACCGCCTGGTGAGCCGGGGCCTCGACAACCGCATCGGCGCCTTTGTGGTCCTGGAGGCGCTCCGGCTGCTCAGCGCCGACCGCCCCCGCGCCACGGTGGCCGCCGTTGCCACGACCCAGGAGGAGATCACCTTCGCTGGCGCCATGGCCGCTGCCTTTACCGTCGACCCACACGTCGCAATCGCCGTCGACGTTACCTTCTCCACCGACCACCCTGACTCCGATAAGCAGCAGTGGGGCGATGTCAAACTCGGTGGCGGGCCGGTGCTATCACGCGGATCGGCCAACAGCCCTCTTGTCTTCCGTCGCCTCGTTGAGGTGGCCGAGCGGGAGGGAATCGCCTACAGTCTGCAGATGGCGCCCCGCTATAGCGGCACCGACGCCGATGCCATCCACAAAGCCCGGGGCGGCATCGCCACCGGCGTCGTCTCCATCCCCACGCGCTACCTGCACTCGCCGAACGAGATGGTCGCCCTCGCTGATGTGGAGCAGGCCGCCCGGCTGATCGCCGCCTTTGTGCGCAGCCTCCGTGAGCCTGACGAGTTCGTTCCCGCACTGTAGCGCTCTAACGCGACAAAACTGTCATCCTAGCGCCGGTCGGAGGTGGTACAATATGGCCGTCGCGCCGACGCCGCCGCGACTGGCAAGAGCCCACTCACCGACGAGGAGGCGACGACCGTATGGCTACCGACACCCTCGTGCCCGCGCCCGAGAACCCCTTCGCGATCGCGCGGCGACAGTTCGATATCGCCGCCGACCTGCTCGACCTCAGCCCCAACCTCCGCTGCATTCTGCGCTCACCCCAGCGCGAGCTAACGGTCAACTTCCCCGTCAAGCTCGATGATGGGAACACGCGCATGTTCACCGGCTACCGCGTGCAGCACAATCTCTCCCGGGGCCCGGTGAAGGGTGGCATTCGCTACCACCCCAGCGTCACCCTTGATGAGATCCGCGCGCTCGCCATGCTGATGACGTGGAAGTGCGCGGTGACCAACCTGCCCTACGGTGGCGCCAAGGGTGGCGTGATCGTGGACCCGCGCCAGCTCTCGGCAGAGGAGATCGAGCGGCTCACGCGGCGCTACGCCACCGAGATCAGCATTCTGATCGGCCCGGAGAAAGACATTCCCGCCCCCGACGTTAATACCAACCCACAGATCATGGCCTGGATCATGGACACGATCTCCATGCACCAGGGCTACACCGTCCCCGCGATCGTCACTGGTAAGCCGCTCAATATTGGCGGCTCGGAAGGCCGGAACGAGGCGACTGCCCGTGGGATCGTCTATGTGCTGGGCGAGGCCACCCGTCACCTCGGCATCGACCTCTCCCGCGCCAGGGTGGCCATCCAGGGCTGCGGCAATGTGGGCGCCAACACCGCGCGCATGCTTCACGACCTTGGCGCAACGGTGGTAGCGATCAGCGACAGCCAGGGAGGGGTGTACAATCCGCGCGGCCTGCGCCCGATCGACCTGCTCCAGCATAAGCGCCACACCGGCACCGTGCGCGGCTACCCCCGCGGCGAAAGTATCACCAACGAGGAGCTCATCGAACTCGACTGCGACATCCTCGTGCCCGCCGCCCTCTCGCAGGTCATTACGGCCGCCAATGCCACGCGCGTCCGGGCTCGCATCGTTGCCGAGGCCGCCAACGGGCCGACAACCCCCGAGGCCGATGAGATCCTCTATGACCAGGGGACCTTCGTGCTGCCTGATATTCTGGCCAATGCTGGGGGGGTCACCGTCAGCTACTTTGAGTGGGTCCAGGGCCTTCAGGAGTTCTTCTGGACTGAGCGCGAGGTGAACGCGCAGCTCGAGCGGGTGATCAGCCACGCCTTCCAGAGTGTCCTGCGGGTTGCTCAGGAGCGCGAGGTGCCGATGCGCACGGCGGCATATGTGCTTGCCGTCAAGCGGGTGGCCGATGCCGTCACCACGCGCGGGATCTATCCGTGAGGTGCGAGGGGGTGCTCCCCGGCTGAAGGCAGGGTTCAGCCAGATCTGGCTCGTACCCACGGCGGCATGGCGGCGGCGCGCGGGCGTCTTGCATGCCTGACGGCTCACCCCGCGGGCGAGCGCCCTGCGAAACCGGCCTGAGCCGGCGCGATCCGGCCCCCAGGTGGCCTTCGACTGCGCGTCTGGCGCACCATAGCTACGCTAGGCCTGGCCAGCCAGGGCGCGGTCGAGGTTGGCGTAAACATGAATCTGCTCGAGGTTCACCTCGAGCTCGGTGAGCGTGCGGGCCAGCGCGGCGCTGATGCCAGTGAGCGTGACCTCGGCGCCAAGCAGCCGGACACCCTGCGCAGCTCGCACCAGCGTTGCTGCCACCTCGTCATCTACGGCGGGAATGCCAGTGAGATCGATCACGACGCGGCGCGCGCGCCGCTCGGCCACGCCCCGCAGCAGGGCTTGAAAGATCTGCTCGGCCCGCTCGGCGTTGACCGAGCCCACCAGTGGCAGGAGCAGCACACGGTCGTTCAGGGGTATGAGCGGCGTCGCCAGCTCCTTCAGAGTCTCCCGCTGAACGCGAATGATCTCTTCCTGGAGCCGCAGTCGCTCCTGCTGCGCGCCTTGCTCCGCCGCGATGCGCTGCTCCAGAGCCGCCGCCATCGTGTCGAAGCTACGCGCCAACTGCCCGATCTCGTCGCCGCTTGTCAGCCCGACGCGCCGGCTCAAGTCGCCCCTGGCCACAGCCTGCGCAGCTGCGGACAACCGCGCCAGAGGTGAACTGATGCGCTCGGCCACCAGCACCGCGATCAGCACCGCGACCAGAGCGGCGGCGAGGGAGGCGAGCAACCCCACGTTCCGCCCGGCTTCGATTGGCGCAAGCGCTTCGGCCAGATCCTGGTAGAGCACGAGCCGCCAGCCCAGCGCGCCGATCTGAGGTGTCTCGTCGATGGGCGTGATGCTCAGCAACCGCTCGCGGCCCTCAAACCAGCCAACAGTGTAGCGCTCCACACTGGCGTCTGCCAGGGTCGGCTTACTGCGCTCATCGATCGCTACGGAGCCGTCGCTTCCATAGAGCATTTCGGCATCGTTTAGCACGAGTACGCCACCGCCAGTGGAGCCCATGCGTATGGCGGCAATCTTCTCACCAACCGCGACAAGGTTGTAAGTGGTACGCATGACTCCGACCACAGCACCATCGGTGAGGTTCAAGATTGGTACGGCGAGTTGCAGCCCGAGTGTGGCGCTGCTCTCATCGTAGATGGGCTGGCTGATAAACACATCGCCTCGCCGGGCTACCTGCCACCACTCCTCGTCGCTCTGGTCATAGTCGCTGGTACGGTCACTCGCCGCCACCAGCCCACCGGCGCTGTCAGCCACAATCAACTCGGCATTAGCAGGTTCCAGGGCACGGTACTCGCGCAGGGTTCTCGCCACAGCGTGCTCAGCCACACGGCTACGCACCAGGGTTGCGCTATCGGGCGCGGTACGCCACTCGGCATCCAGCTGGGCGAGACGCTCCCGCACACTAGCCGGGTTGGTTGGGTACTGCAGGTTGGCCAGCGCGACGCTCGATTGAACACCCTGGTTGAAGGACAGAACGCGTAGCGAAGTAACCTGTCCGGCAATGAACTGATCGATGATCTGCGCTTCGTCTTCGACTCTAGTGTAAAGCGAATCGCCCACCAGGTTGACCAGTGAGTCCCGGGCGCCAATCCCGGTTGCAATGCTGACAACCACCAGGGTAAACAGTGCGATCCCCACAAAGGCTGCTGCAAGGCGAGCGCGGAGTGGTAGGTTGAGCAGGAGGCGATTCCCTGTTGTGTCAGCGTTGGAGTCTGTCGCCATTGAAGCTCATCTCCGGATAAGGATGTACCAGGTTGATACCTCAAGTATAGCCACAGGTTGCAACCAGCCGTAGCGAATCTCACTACCTTTGCACTTTTAACCATTCCGCTCGGACGTTCGGCTGAGTTGCCGCATCGCGCTCCATCCAGTACAACAGGAGTTACCACACACCTGAC
>SFCB01000145.1 GCA_004367505.1 Chloroflexi bacterium OHK40
ACCGGCGGATCCTCACCAGTTGCGCGCTGATCACGGGCCTGTGCTACCTACCGCAAAGCATGGTTACCGAGGCCTGGCAGCTACTGGCGCTCCAGGCTCTGAGCGGCGCCGCGTGGGGCGGGATCACCCCGGCGATCAGCGCGCTGCTGGCCAGCTACACGGGCAGCGGGCGCGAGGGCGCCGTTTACGGGCTCGACAACTCGCTCGTCGCGGGTGCGCGAGCGGCCGCGCCTCTGGTAGGAGCGGCGGTGGTACTCGGGTTCGGGCTGCGCGGCATCTTCGTGGCCTCGGCGCTGATCTACGGGCTGGTTGGCCTGCTGGCGGCTCTGCGCCTGCCGGAGCCGGAACATCCACCGCCCCGGCCGGCCCCTTCGCCCCGCTGAGCCCCGGGGCTGCGGTATACTCTCGGTGACGATCCAACCGCTGAGTCTGGTGCGGCGCGCCAGCAGGATGTGGCGCGTCGCACACGCGATGAAGGAGCACGACGATGGCAAAACTGAGCGAGGCGGAAATTACGGAGCGGCTGGAGCAGCTAAGCGGCTGGGCGCGCAACGGCGAGATGATCACCAAAACCTACAAGCTGCCGAGCTTTCCGGCGGCGGTGAGCTTCGTGACCCACGTGGCGTTTCTGGCGGAGGCGGCCGGGCATCACCCCGACATCGATATCCGCTACAACCGGGTGACGCTAGCGCTCACCACCCACGACGCCGGCGGGCTCACGGCAAAGGATTTTGCGCTCGCCGAGCAGGCCGACGAGGTGATGGGCTAAGAGGTCACCACGGTTGATTGTGTCGGGGCGCAATCCGATAGAGACGCCCCACTGGGGCGTCTCTATCGGATTGCGCCCCCGTCACTTTCCGATACAGAACCGCGAGAAGATGACGTCGAGCAGATCGTCGCCCACTGTCTCGCCGGTGATCTCACCGAGCGCATTGAGCGCGGCGGTCAGATCACCGGCGATCAAGTCGGCGGGATGCCCGGCGTTCCAACCATCGCGGGCTGCGCGCAGATACTCATCGGCGCGGCGGAGCGAATCGCGGTGGCGCGGGTTCGTCACCAGGCGTGCCTCGGCGGAGGCCATGGGCGCGCCACCGAGCAGCGCGCGCGCCACCGCCGTCGTGAGTTCGCTCAGGCCCGCGCCGGTAAGGGCTGACGTACGCACGGTTGCCAGCAGGCGGGGCAGATCGAGCGCCGGCGCAGCCGTGGAGAGGGGCTCGACTCCGGCTGTATCGGCCTTATTGAGCACCAGGATGGTCGGCGTATCGGCGGCCAGCCTGGCGATCGCGTGATCATCGGCGCCCACGGGCTGCCCGGCATCGAGCACGAACAGGGCCAGGTCGGCGGTAGCCAGGGCCACCCGGGAGCGCTCGATCCCCAGGCGCTCGACCGGGTCATCGCTCGCGTGGATTCCGGCCGTATCGACCAGCACGACCGGGATGCCATCGAGGCTCGCGGTTTCCTCGAGCGTATCGCGGGTCGTACCGGGCACCGGCGTCACGATCGCCCGGTCGGCGCGCAGCAGGGCGTTGAGCAGGCTGGACTTCCCAACATTGGGGCGCCCAACGATGGCGGCCCTGGCGCCCTGGCGATAGACAACCCCCTGCTCGGCGCCGCGCAGCAACTCCGTCACGCCGGCAAGGCTGGTGAATAGCTGGGGGCCGAGATCCTGAGGCGCCACCTCATCCTCGGGGAAGTCTACCACCACGGTCAGATACGCGAGGCACTCCAGGAGAGTCGCCCTGATGGCGCGCACCTGGCGAGCGAGCCAGCCGCCCAGCTGGGCCTGAGCCAGCGCGAGGCCTGCACTGGTCTGAGCGCGGATCACATCGAGGGTCGCCTCGGCCTGGGAGAGGTCGAGACGGCCATTGAGGAAAGCGCGCATCGTAAACTCGCCGGGGCGAGCGAGGCGAGCACCAGCAGCAAGAGCGAGGGTGAGCGTCGTTTGGAGCGGGAGCGGGCCGCCGTGACACGAAAGCTCGACGACATCCTCGCGGGTGAAGCTCCGGGGGGCGGCCATCAGAGCAAGCAACGCCTCATCGACCGTCGTGCCGCTTTCCGGATCGACCACGTGGCCGTAACGCAGACGGTAGGGGCGCAGCGGTCCCGGGCGCAGGGGCCGAAAGATCCGCGCGGCGATCGCGCGCGCGGCGGGGCCACTGACACGGACGACCCCCACGCCGCCCTCGCCCGGTGGGGTCGCGATCGCAGCAATCGTATCGTCGTGCATGTGCTAGATTATAGACGACCGGCACTTCCCGTAAGAGCGACGCGACCTGGTGGCAGCGCATCGGCGCAGTTTCCGCACACCACCGCGCCCTCGTGCCACAATGCTGTTGAATCGATGCGACACGTTCTTGCTTCGATAGCGATCTGGATGGGGCTGTTCGACTGGCTGGCGAGCCGCTACGGGCTTCGCGGCCTGAGTTGGGGATGGGGGGCAAGCGGCCCGCTGCTAGCCCTGGCGGGGGTACGGGCGCGTCCGGGGATCGGCGCGCTGCTTGGTGGGCTGGCGCCAGCGCTGCTGCTCCATGTTGGGCTGGCCACCCTGCGGCAGCGGGAGCTCGACCCAAAGCGCGGGCTCTGGCCGGCGCGCCACAGGGACCGGCTGATCGAGCGGATCGACATCGCGGGAGCCCACGGGCCCATCCCGGCGCTGCACATCGTGCCGGCGGGGGGGGCTGAGGCGGCGGTGTGCGTAGCGCACGGCTCAGGATGTGACAAAACCTTCTACGCGTGGCGGCTGGTCGAGGCGCTCACCGAGCACGGGCTCGCGGTGCTGCTGATCGACCTGGACGGACATGGCGAGAGCCCACGACCGCAGTCCTACCCGGAGATCAGCGAGTGTGTCGCGGCGCCTGCGCGCTGGCTCCGGGCGCGCTACGGGCGCGTGGCACTGCTGGGCATGAGCCTGGGCGGCGCGGTGGCGGCGCACGCGGTTGCGGAGGGCGCCCCCTGCGACGCGCTGGCCCTCTGGGCACCAGCGCCGGCGGGGCTACGCCTCAGCGCCGACGAGTACCGGCGGGTGCAGATCCGCGAGGCACTCCGCATCGCCCGGCCCACCCTGATCCACCTCTTTCGCGACGGATCGCCCTACCACGTGCTACGCTCATGGCAGACGAACGGCATCCGGGCGCGCATCGGCACCTGGGACCTCTTCGACGCCCTGGACACCCTTGGCAGCCTCGGGCGTGTGGGAGCAAACCCGGGGCGCCCCCCTCTCCTGCTGGTATACGCAGGACGCGACGGGGTGCTCCCAAGGGGTGCGGCGGAGGACGCGCGATCGGCAACGGCGGGCTGGGCACGCTTCCACCTCGTACGGCGAGCCAGCCACGTCTCACTACCGATCGAGCCGGAGACGATCGGACTCACCGGAGCGTGGCTGGCCACCACACTCGCCAGCCGCGAGAAACCGGGCACCCCCTGATCGCCGTTCAGGGGCGAACCGTTCCGGCGTGCGATCGGCAGTTTGCCACATCCTGATGGGCGGCGTTCGTCCGCTCCCGCTCTGGGAGCGGGAGCCAGCAGCGCGCCCCAACGCCGTGAACCACGGTTTCGACCAGAGGCTTTATCCGCCCTTGAACTGATCGCTGGGAGGAGCCAAACGCCCCGACTCACGCATAGGGCCGAGCAACAGCGTCGGGCGAGCGGCTACCGTGAAGACTCGAGCACCGCGTCGATCAGACCATACTCAATCGCCTGGGCGGGCGTCATAAACGCATCGCGGTTAAAATCCTGCTCAATACGCTCAACCGGCTGCCCGGAGTGGGTGGCCATAATCTCGCGGAGGCGACGTTGGAGGCGCAACATCTCGCGGACGGCGATATCGAGATCGGGGGCAGAGCCCTGGCCGCCACCGATAGCCGGGTGCGAATGGATCGTCGCGTGGGGGAGCGCGAAGCGCTTCCCTTTCGCGCCGGCGCAGAGCAGCACCGTAGCCATACTGGCGGCACGCCCCACACAGACCGTACAGATATCGGGCGACACGAGCTGCATCGTATCGTAGATCGCCAGACCCGCCCGCACCTCGCCGCCGGGGCTATTGATATAGAGCCAGACATCGCGGGCCGGATCCTGATGCTGGAGCACGAGCAACTGAGCCACAATCAGCGACGCGAGCTCGTCGTCGATGGGGGTGCTGATCATGATCACCCGCTCCTGCAGCAGGCGCGAGAAGATATCCCAGGCCCGCTCGCCTCGGGCGGTGCGCTCAATAATGGTCGGGACGGGTACGGAAGCCATAGACGCCCCCTCTCATCAGGCGACGGTTGCGTGCTGGCAGTATAGCACAGCTCCTTTGACGCTGCCCCCTGGCTCCGCTATAATGCGCAGTGGGCCGGTAGCTCAGCGGTAGAGCACCTGACTTTTAATCAGAGGGTCGTGGGTTCGATCCCCACCCGGCTCACCACATTGGGAAGCCTAGTGTCGTGAAGGCACTAGGCTTCTTTCATGCCCATGACCCCACAGTTGACCTCAATGACGAAAAGGAGCCCAAGGAGGTGCGCCCCGCGCACCTCTCAGTTCCAGCCCCAATCGAGGCCGCGCTGTGCCGCCGCCTGCTCAAGCGGCTCCCGCAGGTGCCAGTTGTCGAACCAGTGCTCGCCGTAGTTGCTGTCGAAGCTGAACAGGCACCCGATCCAGACGACCGGGCTCCACTCGGTGAGCCCGAGCCGGTCGGCGATCCGCTGGTCCTCGTCGCTCACCACGAAGCTTCATTCAGACACCATCGTGAGCATCTGGCCCAGCACCTCCTTCACGAGCCTGGCCGCGAGTGCTGCCGTGATGCCAGTCGGGTCACGCATGGGGTTGAGCTCGACCAGGTCTGCGCCGACCAGGGGTACGGGCAGCCACTGATGATGCCCAGCACCTCGCGAGTGGTGAAGCCGCCCGGCTCATGGTGGGACACGCCCGGGGCGAAGGCCGGATCGAGGGCGTCGAGATCGAGCGAGAGGGAGAGCGATCGCCTCCCGCACCTCGGCCAGGCTCGCGCACTCCTCCGGTAGCTTCAAGGTTGCCCCCTTCGTTGCACCGCTTCCGGCAGCCATGTCTCGTGGACATGCACCCAGACCAGGCCGTTGGGTGTATCGGGCTGATCGCGGAAGACCACCGTGCTCAACCGCCCGGTGACCGTCCCATCAGCGTGCCGCTGCCATTCCTCGTAGGTGGCGACGCTCAGCCCTCCCTGGGTGAACCGCAGCGCGGCGTTCTCGATCCACAGCCGCCAGCCGGGCCGGCTGCCGTGGGCCGCCCGCAGTTGGGCGAGCAGCCGCTCGCCTGGGATGAGCTCGCCGCCAGGTGTGACGATAGCGAACTCCGGCGCCTGGGTGTCCACCAGGCGCGCGTAGACCTCATCGCTCGCCGGGAGCGTGCCGCCCAGCCAGCCCTGGAAGAAGTCGTGGAGCTCAACAATCTCCGCGTGCCAGGGCGGGAGGCTCATAGGGCGCCCCCGGCAACGTCGACGGCGTGGCGCAGTAGATCTTCGCGCCGCACGATCTCCAGCGCCGCCTCGTGGGTGGCAGCCAGCACCACCGGCGGGGCCACGCCAGCCTCCAGCGCCTCCTGCCAGCGGTCGGCGCACAGGCACCAGCGGTCGCCGGGCCGCAGACCGGCAAAACCGTACTCGGGTCGCGGCGTGCTCAAGTCGTTGCCCCGGGAGCGGCTGAAGGCCAGGAACTCCGCCGTTACCTGGGCGCAGACAACGTGGACGCCGAGGTCGTCCGGGCCGGTATCGCAGCAGCCAGTGCGATAGAAGCCGGTGAGGGGGTCAGTTCCGCAGACGGCCAGGGGACCGCCGAGAACGTTGCGAGCCGTCGGCGTGATCAGCCTGCCGTTGGTGGTGGCGCGCCCGTTGGTTGTCATCGTGCTCCTCATCGGTATCGCCACGCGGGGCACGCAGGCCCTGAGCGCGTAGGCATTCGTCGGCTCTGGTGTCTGCTTAGGATAGAACATCCTCGCTGGCGCCGCAAAGGGCTCGCACGATCGGGATCCGGCCTCGCCGCTGGGCGCCCGATGGGAGGGGAATGGCGCTTCGCGCCGACGCGTAGCGTTATCACCCCCGGCGAGATGGAGCTGACGGCACGCATCGCCGGGCTGCGCCTCCTGTCGCCGCCGGCCCAGGCGCATCACAACGCTGGCCGCGTGACGATCATCGTCCAATACAGGCGGTTCCCGCTCGGGTCGTCCGGGTTCGCACAGAAGCCAACGCCGACCACGCGCTGCTCCGGGTCGAGCAGGTTGCGGCGATGCCAACCATCGGGCGGCTCGTCGAGCCAGAGCGCGATCACTGCGGCCGGGTCGGCGGTGCCAGCGGCGATGCTTTCGCTCGGCCAGCGTATGGATCGACAGACTGTGCGAGGAGCTCACCTGGTTGGGCCACGGTTCGCTGCTGGGCCTGCGTGATCGCGGAGCCTCGCCTAGCCTTCGGCAGCGTGTTTGGCCACCAGCTTGCGGATCGTCGTCGCGTTTCGCACCGTAACGGCCGGCAGTGCCAGCTGCTTGACCATCAGACGCCAGTTGACGAGCGAGTCGGTGGTCTTGCCGCGACACAGCCAGTATATCTCGCGCTGATCGATGTGAAACTCGTCCATCGCTGTACGAAACGAGCGCAGGGGGCCATGGAGCTCGGCGGCCAATGGGGCGGCAAGGAAGAGGATTGACAGGGTGTCACCTGGCTCCATGGTGAGTGTTGGGAACGGCTGGTAGGTCGCAACGTGCTGCAACTCTTCGAGTGAGCGAAGAAAGGTCGGGACGTTATAGCCGAGCTGCTGTGCCAGACGCTGCTCGATCTGAGGCGCAAGCTCTGCCGCATCGGTGGGGTCAGCATCGAAGAGGACGTTCCCGCTGGCAATGAAAGTGGCGACGCGCTGGAAGCCCAGCGCCTCGAAGATGGCCTGGAGCTCCTGCATTTTGACGCGGTGTCCGCCGACGTTGATACCGCCAAGCAATGCGACATAGCGCATCCGCGGCCTCCTGGGTACGTGCTGCTCGCTCGATCGATCTGTGGCAGGGGAAGTATCGCACACATGTGTTGCTCTTTCCAGCCGCCGCCGATACACTCCTGTCGGCTCACCCAATCGTTCCTCGTCTGCATCGAATAGCTGCAATGCCTACAGAGACGGGTACGCTGCCTGGCCCTCCTATTCCGGATCCGCATCGGGGTGCCAGTAGTGGCGCATCAACTCGTGGGACCAGTCCGGCTGGTGGACTGGCGTGCGTGGCAGGAATTCGGCCATCACTGGCTTGATGTCGAGCACGGGCGTACCATCGATGGCGTCGAGTTCGGCGACGCGCAGACGTCGCCCGCCTACCCCGAGCACCCGCACTGTGGTGAGGCCAAGCCGGTTCGGGCGGTTTTTGCCGCGCTGGGCGAAGATGCCGACCGCTGGCCAGTCGCGGTTGTTGCGCGGGTGGCGCGCTCCCGTCACGATGGCCGCCGGTTCAACCTGGTCGAACACAAAGATGATCTCGGCGTGGGAGAAGCTGTCGAGGCCGGCCAGGGCCGCCTCGGGGAGCCAGTCGGCCAGTTCGATCGTGGCCTCGGTGCCGCCCCAGTTGTCGTCCAGGGCCACGCGCCGAGCGGCGCGCACCGTGCCGACCGCGCGCAGGGTGATCTCCATACCGCTGTTCCTCCTGGTATGCGTTGCGCAGCCAAACCTCGTCGCACTGGACGGCGATGAGGGTGAGCTCCAGGTCGCGCAAGTGGCTGAGCAAACCGTAGAGCGCAGCCTGGTCGCAGCTCTGCTCCGGGACGGTGGCGCCGTCGTGGGGCCGCCGTTGCCAGCAGCAGCGGTGGCCCAGGGGCGCAGCGCACGCAAGGCTGCCGCGCGAAAGCCTCTGCCAGTATCGCAGCGCACCCCGTCGGCGTCAAGACTGGCGTAGAGCCGAAGGAGCACGCGCCGCATCCGGCCGCCTTTGCGGTACACCCGCGAGCGCCAGCGCTACCATCTCACCGAGGCCGGGCGCGACGCACTCACCGCATGGCTCGCGGCTCCGCTCGAGCCCGAGGGCACACGCAACGAGCTGGCACTCAAGCTCTACTTCGGCCAGTCTGCCCCGCCAGCGGTGAGCCGGAGCCACCTCCAGGCCCACCGCGAGCACCATCGCCGTCTGCTGGCTCGCTACGCCGAAGAGCAGCCCGAGCTCGAAGCTCGTGCCGCCGCTGGTGACTCTGGCGCCATCTACGAGCTGATCACCCTCTCGCTTGGTGTCCATATCTCGACGGCTCGCGTCGCCTGGTGCGACGAGGCCCTCGCCTGGCTCGCCCACATCGACCCTTCCGCCACCAGCGCAGGAGCATAACGGTGCGACTATCCACCCAGCGCCCGGCCGGGCACCCGGCCAGGGCCGGAGCGCTGCGTGGCGCTCACCACTGGCGCCACGCCTTCGTGCGACCGAGCCGCCACAGCCCCCCCGCCGACGTCGCCGTCCCACCGGTCACCATCACCACCCGCACGGGCATCCGCATCCACGGCATCCAGACGGGGGTTCTGGCGGTCAAGCGCGCCCACGCCACGCTGCGCCGGCCCGCCGCCCTGCGCCTGCTCGCGATCGTGCTCGACCCGACCTGGACGCCGCTGCTGCCCATCCTGACGTGGGTGATCGAGCACCCGGAGGGGCTGGTGGTGATCGATACGGGCGAGCGCGCCGCTGCCAGCGACATCGACAGCTACATGGCCGCCGATCCGGCCAATCGCTGGTTCTTCAAGCGCAACCTACCGATGTATGTGACCCCGGCCGAGGAGCTGGCCACCCAGATGCGTGGGCTTGGTCTTGCGCCCGAGGCGGTGCGCACCGTTGTACTCACCCACCTGCACGGCGACCACACCGGCGGGATGGGCTTCTTCCCCTACGCCGAGTTCCTCGTGGCCCGTGCCGAGTACGAGGGCCAGCTCCGGCGCCCATTGGGCGCCGTGCGCAGCCTCTGGCCGCCGTGCTTCACCCCGCGTCTCATCGATTACGATGGCCCCGCTCTGGGCCCCTTCCCCGCCATTCACCCCCTGAGCCGCGCCGGCGATCTGCTGATCCTCCCGACGCCGGGCCACAGCTACGGTCATCAGTCGGTCCTGCTGCGTGATGAGGAGCGCTGCTACCTCTTCGCCGGCGATCTGGCCTTCAGTGAGGACCAGCTGCGCACCCAGGGGCTTCAGGGGATTGCACACGATCTCGACCAGGCCCGCGCCACGCTGGAGCGCACCTGGCGCTTCGCCCGGCAAACGCCTACCGTCTTTCTCCCCAGCCACGACCCCCACGCGCTCCAGCGCCTGCGCGAGGGAGAGTGAACACCAGAGTCAGCGTTGTACACGCAGTGGGAGTGCGTTGAGCAGCGCACAAGCTCCCCGTGCGCGGCCGTGAAACCGAACGATGGACATGGTTCTTATGGGGCAAGGAGCAGGATCATGATCTTCGCGCATACCCTGGAAACGACGGCGGCGGCGGAGCAGGTCTGGGAGCTGTGGACCGATGTGGCTGGCTGGCCGCGCTGGGACACGGCCCTGTGCGCAGCACGGCTGGACGGTCCCTTCGTCTATCAGGCGCAGGGGCGGCTCCAGGCAACGGGTAGCCCCGAATCGAGGTTCACGGTTGTCGAGCTGGAGCCCGGCCGTAGCTACACGATTGCCGTCCCGCTTCTCCTGGCCGAGCTGCGGGTCCGGCGGGCGCTCACGCCGATGCCTGCCGGCACACGCTATACTCACGAGGTGTCCTTCGCTGGTTCGCTGGAGGGGCTGTTTGGACTCCTGCTGGGGCGCCGATTTCGGGCGATGCTGCCTGAGGTAATGGAGCGGCTGCGCCAACTTGTGGAGCAGCCTCGCGAGGCACCGGCGGCTGCTACGCCCGTTGACGTTGCATCAACCCCGTGAGCTCCATCCAGCGCGTGCCGATCTGTGTGCCATGGTGTATGCTCTAACCAACCAGGATGTTCTTTCGGCCCCTCGTAGACGCAGCCCGCGACTCTGCCGGAGCCTGAGGGATGATTCGCCTCGTGCTCGACACCAACGTCTTTGTCGCAGCAGGCTTCAACCCGCGCAGCCACGCCGCCCGCCTGCTCACAGCGGTGCGAGACGGGGCGCTCACGCGGAGACATGCGCCGAGGTGCTCCATGTCCTCGCCCGTATTCCGCCCCTGCGCCAGCATGATGTCGCCGACCTGTTCCGGCCCGAAGCCGAGTACTCAGCACCGCTCGATCGCACACCCTACGCCTGCATCCCCGACCCTGCCGACCGGGTTTTCGCCGCGCTCGCCGAGGCAACCGGCGCCACTCTGGTAACCAACGATGTGCATCTGCTTGGGCACCGCGATGTCTTGCGCGTCCACGTGCTGACGCCTCGCGCCTTCTGGGAGGCATGGGTGCGCGGCGCCACGGAGGAAACACCATGACGTCTGACCCGGAGTTTGAACGGCTCGTCTCTGCGGTCGAGGCCTACACCATGGAGGGCTGGGATTGGAGCGCGCTTGAGGGGCGCTACACCGAAGCCGACCCGCCCTGGAACTACCGCGCCGCAGTGACGGCGCAGTTGCCCGCCGCGCATACGCTCCTCGACATGGGCACCGGCGGTGGCGAGTTCCTCAGCAGCCTGGCCCCGCTCCCGCCCGAGTGCTGGGCCACCGAGGCCTACCTGCCAAACGTGCCGGTCGCCACGGCGCGCCTTGAGCCCCTCGGCGTGCGCGTGGTGGCCGTCGAGGAGGATGCTCGTCTTCCCCTGCCCGACGCCCACTTCGACCTGGTGATCAACCGCCACGAGTCCTTCGACCCCGACGAGGTGCGGCGCATCCTCAAGCCCGGTGGCCGCTTCATCACCCAGCAAGTAGGCGGCCAGGATAACGTGGAACTGAACCTGGCACTCCAGGAGACGGTGGCGCTGAGCTACGGCACCTGGGACGCCGGGACGGCCGCGCGCCAGCTACGGGACGCCGGTCTGGAGGTGCTGGAGGAGCGCGAGGCCTTCAGCCCCGGCCACTTCGCTGATATCGGCGCGGTGGTGATGTACTTGCGCATCGCGCCCTGGCAGATCGATGGCTTCGACCTCGCCGCCTACCGCGAGCGGCTACTGGCGCTTCACCACCGGATGCAGACTGATGGCGGGCTCGCGACCCGCATCCACCGCTTCTTCGTCGTAGCCCGGCGGCCAGCGGGCTGAGCAGCGTCTCGGCTGACGTGGTTCTGGGCCGACGCGGTTCGTCTTCGCGCTGCGCCGACACCAGCGCCTCGTACCGGTCCCGGTAGGGCGTATTCCGAACCGGGAAGCTGGTGTCGTCCGAGGCGCCGTTGTCCCACCAGAACGTGGCGCACTCGCCATGGTGCGCGGACGGTTAGTGGGCGCCGGCGATGCAGGCGACGAGAGCCGTCCTCATCCGACCCTGGTGTAGGTGAGATCGAAGTCGTGCTCCCAGGTCGTGCCGTCGTGGCAGATCTCCCAGGCACCGACGATGCGCCGACCGTCGGCGCTGAAGGTGCCGGTGTAGCGCTGGGCGAAATCGAGCGGCGAGAAGTCCGCCGTGTCGCGCCACAGCGTCCAGACCCCTTCCGCAAGACTCATCTTGTAGACGCGGGCGACGCCGCGGGTGTCGAAGTAGTGCTGGAGGTAGCCGCCCGCGCGCTCGGGATCGGGGCCGATCACCGCGAGCCCGTCAGGCGCCTCGGGGATCGGTACCTCCCAACGCTGGATCAAGAAGCGCTCGCCGGGCATCCATTCGAAGGTGACCCGGGCGCCGCTCTGGATTGGCGGCATGCCCGCGAAGGTGGGCACCATCCGCCATTCGCCGACCAGTGGCCGCAACGCTTCCAGGGGCCTGTCACTGCTCGCTTGCGCTGTCATCGCGCTGATCCTTCTTGCCTCTGCTCACGCTGGTATCGGCGGCCAGGCCGACAGCTCGATCGCCTGGCCACGGACGGCGTAACGCAGAACGACCACGCCGTTGCTGAAGCGGCGCTCCTCCAGCAGCTCCAGATCCAGCCCCACGCCGTCGGGGAAGAAGCGCTTCCCGCCGCCAATCGTTCAAGCTGCAGCCGACGGCGGAAGCGTAGGGTTGGGCAGCACTACGCCTCGTTGTAGGCTCGTTCAAGAGCTGCCACGTCGAGCTTCACCATCTTCATCATCGCATCCATCACGGCCTGCACTTTCTTGGGATTTTTGTCACGGATTAGCTCCATGAATCGCCGTGGCACGATCTGCCACGAGAGGCCGAACGGATCCTTGATCCAGCCGCACGCGGTGGGCGTTGCGCCGGCCTTGACGAGTTTGTCCCAGTACTCGTCGACTTCCGCTTGGTCCTCGCAGTCAACATAGAGAGAGAAGCCTTCGGAGAAGCTGAAGTACGAGCCCCCGTTGTAGCCCATGAAGACCTGACCACCCACGACGAACTCGGCGGAACTGATCGGGCCGTCTTTGGCGGTGCGGGCGACGTTCCTGATCTCTGAGTCCGGGAAGGTGGCGGTGTAGAACTCCATGGCCGCCTCAAGCTGATCGTTGAACATTAAGAACGGCGTCACTTTCTGCTTCATTTCGTGTGCCTCCTTTCCCGGGTTGCTGCCCAACTTTCCATTCGACAGGGGCCGCGCCCGGCTTTCCATCCGTGGCGCGGACTCACTTTGCCAGGCAACCGCTTCTCACTCGCCGGCCGTTCTCCGCTCGCTCGATAATAACACATCTGTGCTATAGTACAAGTATATCAGGCCTGTCAAGCTCCAGGGGCATTGGGTGAGGCGAAGCCGTTGTGGTCATCCCATTCGGCTCGTAGAAGGAAGGCATTATGATGATCATCGACCGCGACATGCTCTGGCGCCAGTTTGGCGTTGCCATCGATATGCTCGCCGATGCGCTGCGCAATTGCCCTGATCAGCTGTGGGAGGCGCAGCTCTGGAATGACCAGCCCGACCAGTGGGTGGCAGCGGGCTTTTCGAAGTTCTGGTACCTCGGCTATCATACGCTCTTCTGGCTGGATCTCTACCTGACGGGTGCGGAGGAGGGTTTCGCCCCGCCCGCGCCCTTTGCCCTGGTTGAGATGGAGGCTGGTGAGCGCCTACCGCGCACGTACACCCGCGAGGAGCTGCTTGGCTACCTCGAGCACTGCCGCCGCCGGTGCCAGGAGGTCATCGGCGCGTTGACTCCCGAGCAGGCCATCCGGCGCTGCCAGTTCGCCTGGGGCGAGCTGCCCTTTGCGGAGCTTCAGCTCTACAACCTACGCCATGTTCAGGAGCACGCGGCGCAGCTGGGCATGTTCCTGGGACAGCAGGCAAATAGTGCCAGGGGCTGAGTGTCGCGGGCGGCTGTGAACCGGAATGGCGAGCCGCTGCCCCAGGCGCCCCTCCCCCTGGCCTCACCGCCCGTACACCACCACCTGCCAGATGCCGCTGGTGCGATAGATGCGCTGGCTCAGACCAGCCGCCTGCACCTCGGCCTCCAGGGCGGTGGTCGGGTGGCAGAAGATCCGGAACGCGCTCCGTTGCAGAGCAAAGCCGGCGTTGACGAGACGCATGCCCGCGCGTATCCACCATTCGTCGCGGGGGAAGACCAGGCCCAGCAGCTGGTGCGCCCGGGCCGCCGCCGCGCCGATGAGGGCCGGCATGTCCGGATAGCAGCAGACCACCCGGTCGAGAATCACTATGTCGGCGGGTGCGATGCCGGGAGCGAGGGCCACAAAGTCGCCGTGGAGGTAGCGCACCCGCTCGGCGTGGCCCTGGCGCTGGCTCTCGCGCCGGGCAGCGGCGAGGTAGGCGGAGGAGGCATCAACATCGGTCGCGTGGACGGCGCCGGCCCGCAGCAACTCGTGGTGTACGACACCGACACCGCCGCCGACCTCGAGCAGGCTGGCGCCGCTCACCCCCTCCGACCGCAGCGCCTCGATCAGCAGCCGCGTGGTGCCCTCCGGCCCGCGCCGATGGTAGCGCTCCAGGCGCCGCCGGGCGTCGCGCTGATCAAACACGTTCTCGGCATCACGGCAGTGGTGGCAGCAGTTGATCATGCTTCGTAAGTCTTCAGGCCGAGTTCGTAGCGGATCTGCTGCGCTTCGGCGCGGGCGCGGGCGGCCTGTTCGTGCGCACCACAGCGGTGCAGCACTGCCACCAGCGAGTCAAGCGCGCTGGCACAGCGCCAGCGATCGTTGGCCCGCCGAAAGCTGGTCACCGCCTCGGCCAGCGGCGCCCGGGCGAGCCCCGGCTCGCCCACGCCGGCCCACATCGTGCCGAGGGCGCTCTGCGCGAGCCCGACGCTCCACGCATCCCCGGCCGCCGCAAATTCGACGCAGCTCTCGCCAAGCGCCCGCGCGGCATCGCCCGTCGCGCCCTGGGCAGCGCAGGTAGCGCCCAGACAGAACAGCGCCATACCCAGGTTCCAGCGATCGCCGGCGCCCCGCCAGAGCTCAACGAGGGCGTCGTGGCTTGTACGCGCGCCGTGGAGGTCGCCGCTGCGGCGGGCTTGCAGGCCGTGGAAGTGCAACGCCCAGCACAGCTCCTCCATACCGCCCTGATCGCGCCAGTAGGCCAACTCTTCGGCAATGGGAACCACGACCTCTCCGGGGATCCCTTCCAGATCCTCAAGCCCGAGCAGCAGGGTGGCCGCGATCAAGCGCAGCCGCCGGAGTTCGTTGGGCAGGGTGCCAGATGGGAGGCGGGCCAGCAAGGCCGTGAGCCAGTACTGGCCCTCGCTGCGCCGCCCGTGCCTGGACCAGTAGATCCACAGGGCAGTAGCGATCCGCAGGCCGGCGACTGGCTCATCGAGCTGCAAGGCATAGGACAACGCGGCGTGCAGATTGCCATAGACGCACTCCAGGGCGTCGAGGGTCGCGCTCTGGCGCGGGCCCGCGAGCTGAGGCGCCGCCGCCTCGGCCCGGGCCACGAAGTACGCCAGGTGGCGCCGCACGGCGGACTGCCAGGCGCCTGCTGCCACCAGGCGCTCGCGGCCATACTCGCGAATCGTCGCGAGCTGTAAAAAGTGCCGCTCGCCATCGGGGCCAGACATCGTCTGCACAAGGCTGCTATCGACGAGGGCGCCGAGCTGCTCGATCAGCGCTTCGGGCGGCTCGCCCGCCAGTCCCTGCTGATGGCAGACCGCCTCGATCGCGGGGAGACCAGTCGCGCCGTTGAAGACGCTTAATTGCTCACAGAGGCGCTGCTGCGACACCGACAGGAGCCGGTAGCTGAGCTCCAGGGTATCGCGGAGCGTCTGGCGCGGCCCCAGCGGGGCGCGCACCTCGCCACCGAGGAGGGCGAAACGATCGCCCATGCGCTCAAGCATGGCCCGTGGAGAGAGGAGCGGCAGGCGGGCTGCGGCCAGTTCGAGCGCCAGAGGCAGGCCATCGAGCGCGATGCACAGCCGCGCCACGCTCAGCGCGTTGGCCTGATCGACGCGGAACGCGGGCAGCAAGGCCCGCGCGCGCTCGCTGATCAGCTGCACGGCGGGGCTCGCCGCGATGGTCGCCAGGTCGGCCACGGGCTCACCATCGGCGGCCCGGCGCAGCGGCGGCAGGGCCAGTGGCGCGACCGTGAGCAACTGCTCGCCCGGCACGGCAAGGCGCGCGCGGCTGGTCGCCAGAACCGTGAGCCGGGGTGCCGTGGCAAGGAGCCGGACGATCACCGGCGCGATGCCGGGGATGTGTTCGCAATTGTCGATCACGAGCAGGGTGGCCTGCTCGCGCAGCCGCTGAGCAACCCGCTCAAAGATCGGCGTCTCGCCGCCGTCGTCCATACCGAGCGCCAGGGCCACCGTCGTCATGATCGCCACTGAGTCGTGCAGGTGCGCCAGCGGCACCCAGACAACCTGGCCGGCGAACGTGGCACGTACGGCCTGCGCCGCATGGAGCGCCAGGTGCGTCTTGCCGACGCCTGGCGGGCCACTCAGCGTTAGCAGGCGCGCGCGGCGCTCAGCTACGAGCGCGCTGATCGTCTGGAGCTCCCGGTCACGGCCGATCAGCCGCGTGAGGGGCTGGGGCAGCGCTGGCGTCGCCAACTGCCTCACGCCGGGGTCCAGCCAGTTGGCCTGGCGGGGCGACCGCGCCTGGCGCAGCAGAGCGTCGTGGTCATCGCTTGCATCGGCCAGCGCTTCGACGAGCAATACCGCAAGCTGCCGCGAGGGGCGCAACCGGCCGCCCTCGATCTTCCGCAGGCTCTCCACCGAGCACCCGACGCGCTCGGCCAGGCCGCGCTGGGTCAGATCCAGCATACGGCGGCGCTGCTTCACCCAGGGGCCAAATGCACCGGGCATATCACGCATGGCATCGTGTGGCATCGCGGAACGACCACTTTTTTATACCACAGATCGTACCGCTCGCCCCGTTGAACAGCGTCTGATTCCTCCGTATAACTGAGCGGGTCCGACGCATTCTAGAAGGAGACACGATGTCGAAGCTTCAACATGCTGTAGTGATCGGCGGCAGTCTGGCTGGGCTCCTGGCCGCCCGTGTGCTGAGCGGCCATTGTGAACGGGTGACGATCATCGAGCGCGACCCGATCCGCGACGAGCCGGAGGCGCGCAAGGGCCAGCCGCACGTGCGTGCCCTCCACGGGCTGCTCGCCAGTGGTGGGGAGATCTTGCAGGAGCTCTTCCCCTGCCTCCTCGACGACCTGCGCCAGGCGGGGGCCCTGGTGAACGACATGGGCGAGACGATGCACTGGTACGTGGCCGGTGGCTACCGGCGGCGCATGCGCTTCGGGAAGCTGTCGATCGGGGTGAGCCGCCCGTTTCTGGAGTGGCTGATCAGGGGCTATGTGCTGGGGCTGCCGAATCTCACCCTCTGTGATGGACGTGGTGTGGCCGCGCTGGTGGCCAGCTCCGACCAGCGGCGGGTTGTGGGCGTACAGCTCGCCGGAAATGCTCAGCCCGGCGCAGAGACCCTGCGCGCCGACCTGGTGGTGGACGCCTCCGGACGCGGTACGTCGGCGACGCGCTGGCTCCGGGAGCTAGGCTACGCCCCGCCGCCCGAGAGCGTCGTGAACGTCGATGTCGGCTACGCCCACCGACTCTACGCTCGCGATCCGGAGGACCCGCGCACACGATCGTGGATCTTTGTCACGCCGGTTGCCCCCGCCGAGCGCCGGGTGGCCGGCGCCTTCCCGGTCGAGGGCAACCGCTGGCTGGTGGGGATGGGCGGCTGGTTCGGCGATCACCCCCCGACTGACGAGGCAGGGTTCCGGGCCTTCGCCCGCTCGCTCCCCGCGCCTGATGTTGCCGAGATCGTCGAACAGTGCGCACCGCTCAGCCCGATCGGCAGCTACAAGTATGCCGCCAGCACGCGCCGCCACTATGAGCGTCTGAGTCGCTTCCCTGAGGGCTATCTCGTGCTCGGGGACGCGATCTGTAGCTTCAACCCGGTCTACGGCCAGGGCATGACGTCGGCTGCGATGCAGGCGCGCGTGCTCGGTCGGTTGCTCGCCGAGCGCCAGGGTACTATCGACGGCATCGCCCGGCCCTATTTCCGGCAGGTCGCGAAGATCGTCGACATCCCCTGGCAACTGGCTGTCGGCGAAGATTTCCGCTTCCCCGAGGCCATCGGCCGGCGCCCTCCGGGCACGCACGCCATCAACAGCTACGTGAGCATGGTCCACCGGGCCAGCCACCACGACCCTTTGGTCAGCAAAGCCTTCCTGGAGGTGATGAACCTGCTCAAGCCGCCGAGCAGCTTGATGGCTCCGCAGATCATGTGGCGGGTGTTTGCCAGAGGACAGGGGCGTTCCCGCGTCTGAGAGACGGTGGGGCGGGATGTTCTGCGCGTACCCGTAAGGGGGGCAGGCCCTCACCCCCTGACCCCCTCTCCCGCGCGCAGGAGAGGGGGTCGCCGCCCGTCAGGATGCGGCGCACCGCACGATCGCCCGCGGGTTCTGTTCGCGCCTAACAGGTAGGGGTGCTGGGTTCCCGCGTGCGCGGGAACGACACTCCGGCACGCTTATGGCCCCCCACTTGCGCGGGGGCAGGCCCTCCTGAACAGGGGGGGCGCTGGGTTCACGCGTGCGCGGGAACGATACCGCAATCCCTGGGAAGAATAAGCAGGTATGCGGCATCTCCCTCTTGTCGTCTGCGCCGGGTTCTGCTACAGTCATGGCTGTGAGCGCGAGCACACAGAACCTGGGGGCAGCCTTTGCGGGCTGTCGCGCGCCGGCTGTAACCATCAGGGTAGCGCTTCGGCGCGCCCTCGTTGTGAGGGCGCCTCAGCTCATCGCGCTGCTGATCGTTCTTGAGCTGGGGCTGCTCAGCCCGCTCAGTTGCGTGATTCACTGTCTCGTCCAGCAGTTGCTGGCCGAGCCCCCCGCCATTGGCCGCTTTCTGTGTCCTGCGCATGGTGGGGCGAGCTCCGGATCGCTTACCCACGCCCACGCGCACACCGCTCCCGATTCCTCGCACCCCCCCGGCTCCACGATCACGCCGCGCGCGCTCTACGAGCTCGTCTGGGTGGCCTCTCCGCTGATGGCCATGATCAGCGTGCTGGTCGCCGTCATCGGTGCCCCGCCAGCCCCACGCCTCACGCCACCGCTCTTC